>JAQWSQ010000046.1 GCA_029243145.1 Planctomycetaceae bacterium
TGCGCATTCGGCCACTCTGCCATCTCTCCGGCTGGGACGTAGTCACGTCGCCAACAAAATGAATTATCACGGATTCTCCGCGAAACGCAAGAGTCTCCACAGTCCCAAGTGCCAGATTGACACACTCTGATTTTATCGGGTTCACAGACTCCGTAACTTCACTCAAATCCGTCGTTGACTTCGACTTCGATCTGGCGTTCACTGGACCTGATTCTGTCACGTTTTTCGACTCTGGAGAGGGTTTTATGTCATTTCCCAATTGCTCTTGGTTCTGTCTGCTCACTGTCTATGTCTGCACTTCTTTCGCAGGAGCAGCGGCACCTGACGGGCGAGTTATCGAGAATCATCTGACTCACGGACCTATTTTGGGGCGTGTCACCTCTCACAGCATTGGTATCTGGGGTCGCACTCAATCTGCCGGTGAATTTGCGGTTCTCTATGGAGAATCGCCTGACACTCTCGACATGACTTCGGATCTTGTGCAAACCTCTTCCACGACCGACAACACCGGCTGGATCGAGCTGCCCGAGCTGAAACCAAATACAAAATACTGGTACAAGATGGTGATGCCGGGAATTCATGAGAGAACGGGGCGAGCCGGCACGTTTCGGACTCTGCCCGACTCCACCACACTTGTCGATGACGATTTAAATCCTGCCGGGTTGTTTAATTTCAGTTTTGAATTCGCCTGTGGGAACAACCAAGCCCCGTCTCATGGCATCGGACCGAGCACTCCCACCTTCAAGACACTCCTCGACCAGCATGCTGACGATATTCACTTCTCCATTCAAAATGGTGATTGGCTCTACGAAAACCAAAGAGCCTACAAGCCAGACCAATGGCTTTCGCAAATCAACGAACCAAACGGTCCGTTACCGTCCGTTGTTCAAGCCGCCCCCACAATGCCGGGTGTTTGGGAAAACTACAAGAACTATCTGAACGAGAGTCATAACCTGACAGAGTTCCATCGTCACGTCCCCTGCTTTTTCACCTACGACGACCATGAAATTCTCAATGACATTTGGGGAGCGGGTTCTGTCGGTTTTCGTGATCGACGTGCCGTGTATCGTGATGTCGGAGTTCGCGCCTGGTATGACTATCTCGGCTGGGCGAATCACAACCCTCATACGCAACGTGTGCATATCAGCCAAGCTAATGTATCTGCCGACGGCAATGTCCTCACTGATGAATCAGTCGACTTCACCGAGGTTGATTTTGAACAGGTCAATAATCTCCACATTCATTGGGGTGGTGAACTCGCAGGCGTCAATGAAAACTCACTCGATGGTGTTGGCGGCGACCCGAATGCCGGCGTCTACCGTGTGGTCAAAGTCATCGATGCACATCACCTCGAAATCGAACCTCCCGCGAAAGTTGACGGAAAGGTTTCTTACTCGCTCGGTCGGCGTTCGTGGTGGAAGATGTCACAGGCAAATTGCGACTTTTTCATCTGCGACACACGCGGTATGCGCATGATGCACGACACGAAAGATCCTTATAAAAACATTTCGATGCTCGGTCTCGAACAACGAAAATGGCTGATGGAAGGAGTTGCCAACAGCAAGGCCGACTTTATTTTTGTCGTATCGTCTGTGAACTTCATGGTTCCCCACGTCGGCGGAGGCAAAGTGAGAACCAGTAATAAAGACGACGCCTGGACTGTGTTTTATCACGAACGAGAAATGCTAATCGATCACTTTGATAAACTGCATCAGCCGGTTTTTGTGTTAACGGGTGATCTGCATAACAGTTTTGTCTGTAATATCACGGACAATGTCTGGGAATTTGCGTCAGGACCGCGCAACTCGAACAACCACTTCATGACGGATGAAGGAGATCGCCCCGCCAATGGCAAGTTCAAATACGGTCCCCGAGAAGTTGACATCCGCTGGTCAACCCATTTCCGACCAGACATCCCACGGGCAAACCTGCTGCACCCCACCTATTGCATCGTGCAGTTGAATAACGTCTATAACAATCCCATCGAAGTCGAAGGAGAACGGTGGGTCGCGTATCCCCTGCCACAAGTCATCTTCCAGTATTACGATGGGAAAACTGGTAAGCTCAAATATGCGGAAGCGGTCCGAGCCACTCAATTGGAATCATCGCGATGAAGAATTTCATAACAAACCTCATGCTTCTCATTCTACCGATGGTCTTGAATGTGTCGTTGTTTGCCAACGAATCGGAAACTCAGCTAGAACCAATTCGAGTGAGTGATGATGGCTCTCATTTTGTCGGTGCGACGACGGGAGACAGGTTCGTCGTCTGGGGAGTCAATTACGACCACAATCATGATGGATTGTTGCTGGAAGATTATTGGCACGACCAATGGGAGACGATTGTTGACGATTTCCAGGAGATCAAACAGCTCGGCTGCAACGTGGTGCGGGTTCATTTACAATTCGCGAAATTTATGAAGACTGCCGACCAACCAAATCCCCATCAGTTGAAGAAATTGGCAAAGTTGATTTCACTCGCGGAACAGACGAAACTCTATCTCGATATCACGGGGCTTGGCTGTTATCACAAGCAGGATGTGCCTGGCTGGTATGACGACCTGAACGAGACCATGCGGTGGGAATCGCAGGCTCGTTTTTGGGCAGAAATCTCCAAAGTCTGCCAGAAAAGCCCTGCCATCTTTTGCTATGACCTAATGAATGAACCGATCATCGGTGGAGCCGATCCACAAGCAGGATGGTTGGCGGGAGAACTCGGTGGAAAGCATTTTGTCCAACGAATCACTCTCACCCCCGGTGAACGCTCCCGAGAAGAGATTGCCAAGGCCTGGATTGAACGTCTGACGAAGTCAATTCGAAATGTTGACCAGCGGACGATGATCACGGTGGGTGCGATTCCGTGGGCGCACACTTGGCCGAACGCCAAACCATTGTTTCACGATCCCGTCGTTGGAAAACCGCTCGATTTCGTAGCGGTTCACTTCTACCCAAAAAAAGGGGACATTGAAGGATCACTCAAAGCGCTCAAGGTTTACGACATCGGAAAACTACTTGTGATTGAAGAGATGTTCCCGCTCAAATGTTCTCTCGAAGAAATGAACGAATTTATCGAAGGATCCCAAGAGTTCACCGATGGCTGGGTGAGTTTCTACTGGGGAAAAACTGCTGAAGAGAACAAGCAGGCGGGAGACATTCGCGGAGCGATCATGGCACAACGTGGCGACACCGCGACGTTTGCGGGAAAGATCGAAAACAGATGAGAGAGATCGCATGATTATTCGTAACGAAAAGTGGTTGTTTGTTCGACTTCATAATCGGAAATATTGAATCCGAATGTCGCCAATAAATTGGGGACGTTGCCAGTCACCGGAACACAAACCGTAACACGCACGTACTCGGATCCGACTGGCAGATTATTCACGGGAGCGACGCAATCACACCCGGCAGGTGCAGGATCGGGATTCTCCTGCGTGTTATTGGCTGCCCCCATAACATTGTGCTGAAGAGTGATTTGACAAGAGAGTGTATTGAAGCCGGCTGTCGTCAGATAGCTATTAATTTCGGTTCTCAATGGGCTGACGCCGGCGTTTTGATTATACGTTCCCAACGCAACCGTTGATTGTTCGGAGGAAAGCTTTGCCCCCAATCGACTTGAATAGGACACATGCTGGATTGTCGAGTAAATCAAACCGAACTCAATGATCGCTAACAACACGATCATCAGAATCGGAAAAACGAGAATCAACTCCAATGTCACAACGCCTCTTCGCTGTGAACTCTCAGCGCAGATTCGACTCATACAGCCTGAATTGGGTGATTCTCGATGGGCGCGCAAAATCTTCATATCTGGCACTAGAGCATGGAGAGTGCCGAGAGCTGTCATTTTGTGGAAACAAGAATTTTCCGAGATCGTAAATAGTGGCATTTACTCGGTGTATAACTGATAAACACGCGTTCTTAGTAAATTCCCCTATCAGTTGGCACACTGACTGCAATATTAATTTTGTGCTGTAGTCGTTATCAAAATGTTTCAGAAAGGGCTTGGCCCGTGATTCGCAAACGTATCAAAAATGACGTAAGTCGTCGCAGAGGTTCAATTTTCGCCGAATACATCCTGCTGCTCACCATCGTAGGAATCGGTGTGATTGTCGGCTTGGTCTGTGTTCGCAACGCATTGGTGAACGAGCTGATGGATTTGGCAACGGCCATCGAATCAATCGTTTAATTTCTATAAGTCACTTATCATAAATGACTTATAGAAATACAATCCGGCGTGCATGGTAATTGCCACTTAGATACCCTGCGTATGCGCTGGGTGTTAACACCCGGTAACAGTTCCACTGGAATGACATCGAATCGGGAAATAGTTTTTTGCGATCAAACTCGACAATAATATTCACAGATGACCACTCTTCATCGTTGCTCCGAGAGCCGCGACCGACAAGAGGCGCTGTCATTTTGGAATTTATTCTGGTCCTGCCGATCTTGATCATCGCCACTTTGGCCATTTTTGAGTTCGGCTACATCATGCTGGTTGGTCACACTCTTAATACCGCAACGATTGAGGGAGCACGAAAAGCGGCAGAACTGGGAGGAGAAGCCGACCAGGGAGAACCGGTCACAGAGCATGTCCGCGAAATACTCCAGATCCATCAGATTGATTTGAGTCTGACCGAACCGGCAGCCCCCAATCAAGGAGACGCCTACCTTCGCATCGACTATGGAAATATTACCATCCCTGATCGCCTCGGAGCCTCGAATCAAAGTTATGAATGGGGAGACTCGAATCTGGCAGTCGCTGCGGCGGCTCCGGGAACAAATCAAGTGATCGTTACACTCAGAACTCCTGTGAGCGATACTGTGACGAACCGTCCCGTTCCAGATCTGTTAGCGACATTCGGATTCAGCATTAACGCGTACAACTATCAGTATCGATCATTGGCGAACCTGGAATAACCACAACATTATGCAACCGATTTTTCGGGAGTTCACAATCTGGCTGGTGCAGTTTTTGTGCATCTCGCTGGGTTTGTTAATCGCCGTCCATTTGATTGCCAAACGTTTTCGTCAAAAAGACAAAGACGTTCAAGCCAAAGAGCCCAACGAGTCCTAATCATCGCAGAATGACTCACCAAACCTGAAAGCCCTACCATGTTCGATCTTTCAACATCACAACTTGTTGCCTATTTTTATCTGGCATTGTTCACAATTTGGGCAACTGTTTCTGACTTAAAGTCTCAACGGATTCCTAACTGGTTAACGCTGTGTGGACTTGTTGCCGGTATTGCTTGGCAAGTTGGATTCCATGGCGTCGCCGGTCTCGGACATGCTGCCGCCGGTTTTGCCATCGGATTTGGGACATTCTTTGTCCTGTGGATGACGGGTGGCAGTGGTGGTGGTGATGTCAAATTGATGGAAGCCATTGGTGTCTGGCTCGGCTTCAAGCCGACTCTGTACGTTTTATTGATCAGTACGATTCTGGTGTTAGTTCTCAGTGTGGGTCGTCGATTGCTGGCTCAAACACGAGAGCCCTCAGAAGAGAAGATTCGCGGTATTGAACTCGCGCTGCCGGTGACTATCGCGGTCTGGGGCATTGTGCTCCTCGACATCGCAACACCCGCTCGAAATCTGCTGTCCCTCTAGGAATCAATTATTTTCACCGCACCAAACGCGGCGAAGCAAACATTCTTGTGCAGCACTTCGACTTGTGAAAAGCCGACCTGCTGCAACAGATTCGTTTGAAACGTCAGCGACTGCGGCGTGTCTTCCTTCTCGATGTAAGCGAAGACCTGGTCGCGGTACTCTCCATCCTTCAAGCCAACCAGATAATCGCTGTAACGACTTTTCATCAACGATTCGAGTGCCGGGATCTCGGCTTTGATCAAATCAAAAATCCAGACCGACCCTCCCGGTCTGAGAGCCGCGTAGAATTTCTGAAAGACGCCAAGCCATTCTTCTTCGGTACGCAGATGATGGAGCACGGCTGCCGCGACGATCACGTCGGCCGTTTCAACTCCCAGATCAACTTCTCGAAGATCCCCCTGCTCTGCCTGAACTGTCCCTGTGGTTTCTAAGGAGACTCGATCCACCGCACGCTCGAGCATGGGCTGGCTTAAGTCGAGCAACCGGACATTCATGCAAGGAAGTTGCCGCAACAGTTTGAGAGAAAAGTTTCCCGCACCGCAGCCAACATCTATCAGGTCGCGTGCCTCTGGAGTGACGGCGGCGGCAGATTCGGCGATTAAATCGAGCGCCAGGACTGCGTCGATGGTGGCGGATTGACCGGTTTCCAAATTGGAGAAGCGTTCGACATCGTTGTCGAATCTTTGCCAAATTTCTTCCGTGGTCGATTTTGGTTCTTTATTCATGATGCCTCCACATTTCCTGCGGTTACGTTCCATTATTGACAACCATTAATGATAAAAGTTCACCATTTCGTCAACAAACCGATGTGACAGCATCTTGTCGGTCGTTGACCTGCTGCTCTTCCCTGCCAATAATCAGATCACCCAAGTGTCAGACCGATTAAATGGAGATTCGGATGTTGTTCTCACGCCTATCGATGATTGTTGTCACCCTTGCCAGTTTTTTGACTCAAGTCGTTTCTGCGGGTGACTGGCCTCAGTGGCGTGGCCCTGAACGAGATGGTGTCTGGACCGATTCAGGCATTACGGACTCGATTCCCAAATCAGGATTGCCGATCAAATGGCGAGTTTCGGTTGGATTGGGATACGCCGGACCGGCAGTGGCTGACGGAAAAGTCTTTGTCGCTGATTACCTTAAAACGTCAGGCGAGATCAAAAATAGCCCCGGCGGTACCACAGAACTCACCGGAGAAGAACGGCTTCGTTGCTTTGATGTCAATAACGGCAAAGAACTGTGGAGCGTGGAGTACGATCAACCCTACAAACTTTCTTATGCCGCCGGCCCACGCTGCACACCAACCGTTGATGAAGGCCATGTCTACTTTCTTGGAGCCGAAGGAAGACTCGGATGCTATCAAACGAGTGATGGCAAGAAAGTCTGGTCCAAAAGTTTGAATGAAGAGTACAACACCAAGTCTCCTTTCTGGGGACACTCCGCTCACCCTCTCGTCCACGGTGATCTACTGATTTGTGTTGTGGGGGGAAAAGGAAGTGTCGCGGTTGCTTTCAATAAAAACTCTGGCAAGGAAGTCTGGCGGTCTTTGGATGCACCCGAACAGGGTTACTGCCCACCGTCAATCATTAAACATGCCGGAGTTGAACAGCTTTTAATCTGGTCCCCGATCTCTCTCAGTGCATTGAACCCTCAAACCGGTGACCAGTACTGGTCCCTACCGATTCAACCTCAATACGGCATGTCGGTCGCAATGCCGTTGAAACTTGGGAACAAACTGTTTGTTAGTGGTATCGGTGCTGTCGGCGCACTAATCGAGTTGGACGATTCCAAACCGGGCGCAAAAATCGTCTGGGAAGGGAATACGAAGTCGGCGATTTACAGTTGCAACTCGACACCGTTCATGGAAGACGGAATGATTTACGGTTGCGACATCAACACCGGCGCACTCATTGGCGCCAATATCGTAGATGGAAAACGCCTCTGGTCGACAACCGCTCCTACCAACGGGAATCCCCGCGGAGACCGACACGCAACCGCCTATCTGGTCAAACACGGCAAACACTTCTGGCTCTTCAGTGAGACGGGGGATTTGATTCTGGCAAATCTCTCACGCGAAGGATACAAAGAACTCGGTCGGTTTCACGTCCTGGAACCAACCAACGAAGCCTTCGGTCGTCAGGTGGTATGGAGCCATCCCGCGTTTGGCGAACAATCACTCTTTGCCCGCAACGACAAAGAACTGGTTCGCGTTGATCTCTCAGCGAAATAGAGAGACTTTAGAGCACACGCTCTAAAATTCTCCCTCGCGAGATGATTTTCTGCGAGCTTTTTGGATATCTGCCAAGCGAATCACGATCACCTTCTGAATTTGGTCGTCGTGACCGTCTCCGATAAACATGGCGTGTCCGAGAGTTCCCGGCTTATGTTCTGTCGCACTGATAACAGCCACTTCGCCCTGGTTGAGAGTCAGAGTGAATTTTTGGTCATAAACAGGAAGTACCTTTTGTGTCTTCTGAAAATCCCAGCCATCTTCCGTGGCAACACGCCTCAGTGACTGAGCAGCATGATGGATCTCCGGGATGAAGTGGAGTTTGACCCAACCTTCCTGTAATTGATCGGCTTCAACCTGAAACTGACAGTTGACGTTTTGAAACTTGATCGTTTCTGTTCCCGAAAGTTTCGGCACATTGATCTCACATTCGGCATAAGCCTGGCCGGTATGCAGATGTGTTGGTTCACCGGAAAAAACGGTCACGGCTTGTAAAGTGCTACCCTGTTGACCATCGCTTCTCTCTTCCCTCCACGCCGCGTCAACCTGCAACAGGTTTTCCAGTGTTCGTGGGATATTCGGTCCTGTAATTCCCACACGGATCCCGTTCTCTTTCAGTTGTGTCCGAGTTTGTGAATCGAGCGCTCCAATCTGATCGACTTCTTTCCAAAGCAAATCAATCATCGAGATGTCGGTGAGCGGTTGTTCGATGTGTGCCACTTCCAGAACTACAGTGCTCAGGCTGGATCGATTCGCGTCAACAACTTCTGGGCCATCTGTGCCAAACACATCTGACCATGTTTCGGTCGGCCCGACTTCGTCATTCGTATTCCACAAAGAGCATCCCGCCAGCAGCAGACAGAGGGCGAGCGCACAGAAAAGGAGATAAGATTGAAGAGGTCGGAAACTCATGACGGGATTTTGATCTTTGATCGATTGGGCAACCGGAGAGAATTCTCTGGATGATGCGGAACCTTAGAAAATGCGGGGTATTCTGTCAATAACTCGACAAACTCAGCCCTCTCGCAGTTCGCAGCGATTGAATTGTTTACAATAACTCTATTAACGGCTCAACATTGACAATAATAATGGTGTAGCAAATGACTGTGAAACAACTTTGGTTCGGATTGATGTTGTCGTTTTTGATCTGTTTCGCCGCATCAGGAATTGGCGCATTTTCCACAACCTCTCAAATCGATGGATGGTATGCCACGCTTAACCGCCCTTCCTACGCTCCCCCCAATTGGATCTTCGGACCGCTCTGGACGATTCTCTATGCGATGATGGCCGTTGCGGCATGGCTGGTCTGGAAGCAAGAAGGGTTTTGGAAAGCCGCGGCTCCTCTAGGAATCTTTGCCGTTCAACTGATTCTGAATGTGATATGGTCGGTGCTCTTTTTTGGTCTGCAGAATCCGGGGATCGCTTTGATTGAAATCATTTTGTTATGGATGGCGATTTTTGCCACAATCATTTTGTTTGCCAGACGCTCAATGCCCGCAGGAATCTTGCTCGTCCCCTACCTATTGTGGGTAAGTTTCGCATCTGTTCTTAACTATGGTTTCTGGTCTTTGAATCCTTAAAATGAGCGGAAAGGGCGATTCCAATGTCAGAACAATGCAATTTGAATACGGAACAATTTGACTCTTGCCGAGCGTTCCCCGAGAATGAATTTTCTGATAATTGGTACTCGAAGAGCCGTTACACAGTAAAATTAAGTTTTTCAACGGCCGTTAAGGATATTTTATGCGACACTCGACTCCCTTTGCCTTAGTGATACTTTGTGTCGCGATGGCATTTATCTTCACGACTGTAGAATCATCGTTGGCCAAAGAGCCTCGCCCCAACATCATTGTGATTCTGGCAGACGATATGGGATATGGCGATGCGCAATCGCTGAATAAAAAGTCAAAGATTCCCACACCGAATCTCAATCGATTGGCGGCCGAAGGAATGACGTTCACGGACGCACATTCTCCCTCGGCAGTCTGCACACCCACGAGATATGCTTTACTGACCGGCCGGTATTGTTGGCGATCGAAACTGAAGAAAGGCGTCTTGGGAGGTTATAGCCCTCCGTTGATCAAACCAGATCGATCCACCATTGCTTCGTTACTGAAAAAGCAAGGTTACTCAACACACGCTGTCGGAAAATGGCATCTGGGAATGGCGTTTCCAATGTTGGATGGAAAAGTATCAGAAGGCAAGAAATGGGACGGCGATCCGGGAGTCGATTTTGCAGGCACAATCACAGACAGTCCGATTCATCATGGTTTCGATAGCTACTTTGGTGTTTCGGCATCTCTCGATATGGCTCCGTATGTCTACATCCGTAACGACCGCTTCAATCAACTTCCCATGGAAGAACAACAGCCCGTCGGGTTCCCTCATTTTGTTCGTAACGGGCCACGCTCCAAAGAGTTCGTGATTGATGGTGTTCTGGATCGATTAACGACAGAAGCCGTGCAGGTTGTGCAACAGCAGGCGAAACAAGAGAAACCTTTCTTCTTATATTTTCCACTCACGGCACCTCACAAGCCAACACAACCTCATGAACGATTTCGAGGAAAAACGGGATTGAACGAGTATGGGGATTTCGTGATGCAGGTCGATTGGACCGTGGGACAAATTTTGGATTCTCTCGATCAAACCGGCATCACTGAGAACACGATTGTGTTCTATACATCAGACAATGGTTCTTATATGTATCGCTATGATGAAGCTGGCAAGAAAGACCATGTGGACGACTCGAAAATCCAGGGGTTCCGAGCAGAGAATCATCGCCCCAATGGAGAATTACGCGGAACAAAAGCCGATGTCTGGGAAGCCGGCCATCGAGTCCCATTTTTTGTACGTTGGCCGGGTCATATCCCAGCGGGTAGCCAGTCCTCGCAGCCGATCACTCATACCGACATTTACGCGACATGTGCCTCAATCGTTAACGCCAAGTTGAAGAATTCTGAAGCGGAAGACAGCTCCACTTTGATACCCATGCTGAGGGGAGAGAAGGAAGCAAAACGGGAAGCCCTCGTAGTCAATCACTCGATCAGTGGTATGTTTGCAATTCGAGACGGCCATTGGAAATTGGTGCTAGGAAACGGCTCCGGTGGACGGGAAAAACCGAGCGGAAAACCGTTTACGAAGCCCTATCAGTTATTCAATCTCTCTGATGATATTGCAGAAGAAAACAATCTCATCGAACAACATCCCAAAGTGGCTGATCGCTTGGAGAAAGTCCTGGAAGACTATCGAAACTCAGGACGAAGTGTGAATCGATAAGCAAAATTTTGCGGGCCCAAACACTGAGTGCCTATCGATTGAAGCCGATAGGTTTCGAGCCGTGGGCTACGGACTGAAGTTCTGACGACGACATGCTCTGGAAAATATTGCATTATGCCAATCAAGTTTCGTTGCGAACACTGTCAACAATTGTTGGGAATCTCTCAGACAAAGTCGGGAGAGAGCGTTGACTGTCCCACGTGCGGACGATCGGTCCGAGTCCCGTCGTTAGATGGTTCCACATCATCCTCCCCAGCCCCCAAATGGGATGCGAAGGATCAATCGCTTTTGAATGCCTTAGACTCTTTGGCGTCTTTCAATGAGATGCCCTCTGAGACGCCGACGTTTTCGGAATCCGCAAAAGATGAACAACCAGACTCTCCCAAGCCGGTTGTGATTCCTGAGCCCCTGGAGTTACCACCTTTCGGTCAACCAGTGATTCTTTCCGAGCCACCGTCGCCTTCCGTGGCAAATGTCCTTCCAGAGTCGGCTGCGAAAGAATCTTCAGAGTCAGGCTCAGACAATCCCGAAGACCCGTTTGCAAAGCTGGCAGCACTCTCCCCTGCTCCTCTCCAGGAATCGCCTGTTAAATCGCAGATTACGTCAGGGGTGTCCAGAAATTCTGACCATCCCCCCGTGATCGTCAAACATGGAATCACATTGCCGGTCGTCGCCATCATGACCATCATCGCATTTGGACTCGGATTCCTTCTGGGTGGACGACAAGAAACCACTGAGCTTGCCACGAATCAACAATCCACTGAAACAGAACAATCAACAGCTTCTTCATCACCGGCGGTTGATAAGCAAACAGATCTTGTCCCGCAAACGCAAACCAGTCACGAAGCAATTGAAGGCCGTATCAGCTATCGCACTGTTGATGGAAACACACGTCCCGATGAGGGAGCCGTTGTGATTTTCCTGCCCGCCTATCGCAAAAGTTCAGCACGCCTTCCGATTGTCGGTTTTCGCCCTGCTGATTCGACCGAAGATCGAACCATCGCCCGCGCTGCGATTCGAGCATTAGGAGGGGATCTCGTCAAAGTGGGAGAAGACGGTCTCTATTCGAGCACACTCCCTCAAGCGGGCGAGTATCATGTCATCGTGTTATCAAGGCATGCCACTCGTCCTGAAGAAGCGGTCATCTCAACGTCAGATCGATCCACACTCGGAGAGTATTTTGATCGCCCGCAACAGCTCTTGGGGCAACTTGCTTATCATGTCGGCAATGTCACTTACCGTGGAGAAAAAACCGAAATCTGGGATCATGCTTTTGAAGCAAGCTGAGGCCGAGAAGGAGTAGACAGAAATGATTTCGGAGTGCTAAGCTTCCGTCAAACAAACACATTGAACAACGCAACCAGAGACAGGGAAGCCATGGAATTTCAACACGCGGCTGATGTCGCCGAACAGGCAGCTCGTGAGGGAGGACGAATCCTCGAAGAATGGGCTCAAAAATTCACAGTGAGTGAAAAAAGCCGCTCGAATCTTGTGACTGAAGCCGATTTTGCATCTCAACAAGCGATTCACCAGTTTTTGAAAAATGCTTTCCCGACACACGGCTTCCTGGGAGAAGAAGGTTTATCGTCGGAGGGAGAGGATCCCGATTATCGCTGGATCATCGACCCACTCGATGGGACAGGCAACTATGTTCATCGTTTCCCTTACTACGGTGTGTCAATCGCTTTGGAGTATCAATCGACAATGGTGGTGGGGATCGTTTTTGATCCGAATCGAGAGGAATTGTTTCGTGCCGTCAAAGACGCCGGAGCGACAATGAATGGTGAGAAGATTGCCGTCAGTCAAAACAAGTCGTTAAGCGAAAGCATGCTCATGGCGAGCTTGCCGGTGGCTTCCGATGCCTCGAATCCCGCCGTCACAAGATTCCTGAATGTGATACCGCATGCGCAATCAGTTCAACGATCAGGCTCGGCCGCCTTGAATCTTTCGAATGTCGCTGCTGGTCGACTGGATGGATTCTGGTCCACGAGCCTGAAACCTTGGGATATGGCAGCCGGGATCTTACTGGTCACCGAGGCGGGTGGCACCGTGACAACCGTCGATGGCTCTCCGTTTGTTGTCGATGACGCAAATCTACTCGCTACCAATGGATTGTCGCTGCATACGGAAGTACAGCAATATCTGGTTTAACAGTCTATTGCTATAAAACGACGAATTGTTGGAACCGGACGGATTGGGCCAGAAACATTCTTTCAGACAGATTCCCAATCGTCTAAAGTGGTGTTAGTGCGTATGATTTCTAGAGATGCTGCGATTTGGCAACATCAAGCCGGCAGGGGAACGATGAATTCTCCGCAGGCGAGATGGCATCTGATATGACCCATCCGAACCTTTCTGCGGCCTGTACCCCATGATGACTCTGAATCTGAACTTCAAGAGTCTGCTGATCACACACATTTTGAGTCTGATCGCATTGATGATCCTCGTGTCGTCAGGTGAGGCTCAGACCTCTGGGTCTGGCGTTCAGCCAGACAGCCCAGATCGTGGAACGCTCCCGAAAGGTGATATTATTTATCTGAAGGATCAGAATGGGCGCCCCGTTCCAGTGCCCATCAATGCCTCGGTTCAGGAGTACCTGAAGTGGCTGGAAGCACGTGAAGCAGAAGCGGACACCAAGATTCCCGATTATGATCTTGTTTCACTTTCATTGTCGGGCACGTCCAAAGATCAAACGGTTGATCTTAACGCCGTCATCTCCCTACGCATCCGTCAAAAAGAGGGCGCTGTTCGTGTTCCACTACAATTCAATGAAGCCGTCCTGAAAAAGGTGAATCATACAGGAACCGGCGAATTTGCTTTTATTGGTTTAGATAACAAATCCGGTTACGTGTGGAGCCTTTCTGGCGCGGGACTCCACGAAATTCAGTTGTCTCTCAGTGTGCCGGTCACTCAGCAGCTTCCTGCCAAACGCTTTCAACTCACTTTGCCTCAAGCACCGGTCAGTTCTCTGGAGCTGACCGTGGATGTCCCCAACGCCTCTTTCAAACTTCCCCAACGATCCGCGTTTGAAATTACCCCCACAGGACCGCAAACTTTTCTGACTCTCTTCGGACTACCAACAAATTTGGATCTGGTTTGGCAATCAGCACCGGAAACGACGCAAGAAAAATCAACACTTCAAGTGAGTAGTCGCATTGAAGCATCGCTGGCTTACGACAACATCCTCCTTAAATCGAAACAGCAGGTCGAATCCACCACTGGCACGTTTGAAACTCTTGAAGTGAAAATCCCAAACGCCTATCAGCTTCAGAGCTTACAAGTAGCCAATGATCTCCTCGAATCGATTTCAGCCATTGATGGACGTGAAGGCTGGTATCGACTGCAACTCTCGACCCCAACAAATGGCCCGGTGACGCTGGATTGGATCCTTTCTCAGCCAATTCCCCAGCCGGGAGCAGCGATCGCCATTGAAGGATTTGAGATGGGAGACAGCGTTCAGCAGCAATCGGGACAGATACATCTTGCCGAGCTACCCGGATATCGTTTGCAAACACTCACTCAAGACGCTTTGTTTCGAATCGATGTCCCAGATTCGTTGCAATCCAGAATCTCTCGGTCCTGGGAATTCTACCGGCAGCCATTCTCATTGACCCTCGAATTACAGAAAATTCGCCCGCTTTATTCCATCGATCCTCAATACGTGCTGACAGTCGATCCGGAGTCTCTCGTTTGGAATGCTGATCTCACATTGTCGATCACTCGAGGGAGTCTGACGGAACTCAGCCTGAAATGGCCCAAGTGGCAAGAGGCAAACTGGCAACTCAGTTCGGATTCTCCCGATGGCCTGATTGATCAAATTCGAGTCGATGACGACGATCCCGACATCTTGCACTTGGTCTTTTCCGAACCGCTTCATTCTGGAAAAAAGAAAATCGCTCTGATCGCTCGCAAGCCCTATCGCCTCGATATGGGCGAGAGCCAGATTCAGTTCCCGAGGTTTTCGAAAGAAGCAGAACCGATAGACACAGAAATTGTCGTTCGTGCTCGCCGAAATCTGGATGTCAAACTCAATGCCACCAGCGATGTGGTTGCCTCTAACGTTGAATCCCCCAGTGGAGAGAATCGTGATTACACACCGGTGGGCAGATTCGTATTTCCAGAAACAACCGCACGCCAGCTCGGTTTAGTCGTCGTCCCGCGTGAACGCGAAGTCATTGCCAACTCCACCCTCGAACTTAAATTAGGAACATCTCCGTCGATCCTCGATGTCAGTCAGTCCATTCAGTATGAAGTGAGTTTCGAGACCCTGCAAACTTTACGCTTCCGCATTCCTGAAGCCATCACAGAGTCTTTGGTTGTGACGGGTGATGGTGGATTCCCGCTGGAACTGATCAATGCAGAAAACAGTGACAGCGAGCAGTCACGAATTCAATTATCCGAACCTCAATCAGTCAGTTTTGTCGTTCAGTTCCAGTATTCGGTTCCCATCGAAGACTCATCGGCTTCTCCAATCATCTCGTTGATTCAGCCTTCTGATGCCTCGACACAACAACTAACGCTGAGCTTGGGGCGTTTTCTTTCCACGCGCTATGAACCCGATCCGGAGGGGTGGAGAATGGTGACAGATCCTGCCGGGAATATCTTGTATCAACGCGAGGGAGACTCACTTCTAACGGAACTGTCGTTGAACGCTCGGAGAGATGGAGAAGCTGATATTCCACTTTCCGTTCGTCAGTCATTGCATGTTGCCGCGACGGATGAATCGGGTTTAATCACAGTGCGTAATGAATACCTTCTGACAGGCGCCTTGGCTGGACTTCGAATGACAATCCCCAAGAATTACGAGATCGGTCAGGTTTTGATCGATGGAAAGCCATTCAGCGATGCACGTGTCATTGATGGCGTGCTGTCATTTTCCAACATCAGCCGCGATCAGCTCTCGACGCCGGACGAATATCGATTGCGGGTCGACCTGAATGCTCCCACAGATCGACTGAAGCTGGGTTGGATTGGAAAACTCATATGCCAGGCACCTGAACTTTCCACCTCGGGAGGAGAATCTCCCGGACGTAATCAAGACACCCTTTGGCTTGTAGAACTTCCCTATCGTCAACACTTATTTGTGCAACCAGATTCGTACGCCCCCTTGTATCGATGGAAACGACAGGGAGTTTTTTGGGTACGGTCTCCACAAATGACACAAGATTCATTAGCAGCCTGGATCGGTGCCGATCCCAAAGAGGTGAATCGCCTGTTTGTGACGGGAGGCAATTTCTACTTGTTTCATAAAGTCGGACCAGGAGCAGAAATTTCACTCCACAGTATGCATCGGTCCGTAGTGGTTTTAGCGGGTGCCGGGTTGACACTATTTATCAGTTTCTTGCTTCTACAGTTGCCCGCCACAAGAAACGCTTTGACATTATTAGTCATCGCATCCACTCTTGCCATCGCAGGAGTCTGGTATCCCACGTCGGTTGCGTTGTTACTACAACCTGCAATTCTAGGATTTTGCCTCGCCTGCCTGGCTGCGTTTCTCGATCACTTGTTCCGCCGACCGCAATTGCCGAATGCTGTTGTCACCTTCGAAGAACCATCACGCGGATCAAGTCAACATTCACAAATTCCACATCCCCCCATTTCCATGATGGAGCCAGGATTAGGGTCAGAAGATCCCACTGAAATGAAACATCGAGAAGTCTCGGAAGAACAGGTTTCATCGTTCATTTCTGAGGGAGAATCCTAGCGTGGAGACATTGCGCCGGCTGAGTTCGATCTTTGCATTCCTAATGTTAGTGATGCTGACATCGGTTGGCAGTACGAAGGCACAGCCGAACGAATTATCGATTCGGAAAATCTATGTTCCTGCGGACGCTCCAGAAAGTTGGCCGGAAGGGAATTGGACTCCCGTACCTAGTTCACGTCTCGCCAAACGATCGACTCTCGGTTCATCATCCGTTGCAGACAATGTCTGGACGAGAGAGGCCCGGTATCAAGCCACCTTGAAAAAACATGTTCTTCAAGAGGGGCGTTTTCAGGTAGACATCGATCAACCGGACACTCAAGCGAACGGTCCCTCGTTACTTTCCTGGCAGGAGAGTAATGTTGCGTTTTCAAAATTGAACTGGAAAAACCAGCCTGCGAAACTCGGCAACAATACCAATGGTGATCTCTACTTGATGGTTCCTCCCCAGGTGAAGCAACTCAGTGGTCAATGGTCGGTTCAAGGTCGCCCTTTGTCTGGAGGCGTCTTTTTTGATTTGCAGTTTCCGCATTCAGCAGTCACCGAACTGGAGCTTCTACTATCTGCCAATGATCGAATCATTTCTTTTGACGACACCCCAGTCATCACCTTGCAATCCTCGCGTCCGCAAGAGCAACGTGTGCGTCTCTCACTGGGGTCTCGGGCGCATGCTCGAATCTTTGTCTCGTTTGGAGACACTGGCTCGCCCCCCCCTTCTCCTCAGCTATTCACGCGAGCCGAAACATTACTTTCACTCTCCCGTGATCAATCACGAATCCGCCAGGAATTACTGATTGAAACATTGGGGGCTGAGATCAAAACTATTCAGTTTCCGGTCCCTGATAATCTCTCGATCCGCTCCATAGACTTTGGGGGAATTCCCCTGAACAGTTGGAGTGTCAGTCGCAACAAACCTCACACGCTCTCTGTCAGCTTTCCCCATCCGATTTCGGGACTCAGTCGTCCTTTGAGAATTTCCGGGACCATCGATTACACCGAGGGAGAACTCTGGAGAGTGCCCAAATTGTTACCGGAAGGTGCATTTTCTCTCTCGGAATTAGTCACTCTGAATGTGAGCCCTCCCCTCGAACTGCTAGCGATCCAACGAGAAGGGTTTCGCCAGACGGCAGCCACGACAAATGCCAATGGCGCCGGATCCCTTGTCTTCCAACGCAACTCACCCGAGGGTGTGATTGATGTCAGATTGGGATTACCCCCCACTCGTCTGGAAACACAAATTGCCAGCCGATTAGATGTATTGGGCCAGTACTGGGTTGCCGATGTGAATCTCCTGGGGCAAGTTTCGTCGGGCCGACTCTATTCGATCTGGATGGATCTCGCAGATGGATGGGAACCGAGATCCGTCGAATTCCATAACCAAACCAGCATGCGTTTCTCTCCTGATCTCCCATGGACCATCGATCGCTCAAACGGCCAAAAAATACTGAGAGTCGAGTTACCAGTGGCTATCAGTCGTACTCAACCACTGAATTTAAAGATGACATTTCGGGGTCCGCGTAGCGAAACTCCCGTGATACCCGCGATCCGCATGACGGGCGAGACTCCCAGCGTCCAAGCATTGATCATCGATGCTGAATCAACATCCCCGAAATTGAACAGTCGTCTGACCGGGTGGAGACAGTTAACCCAAAGCGAGATCCCCTCTTGGATCACGACTTCCGAGCCGGGAACACTTCTTTCACAAAACCTTAATCGCAGAAAAGTATGGCTGTCTACAAAACCTGGATTTTCGGTTCTTCCGGTCGCGTCAACACTCACCAACCCTGCTCTGGAAGTCATTGATCAGATCACAGTCTCAGCGGTTGAACAGGGACCGGCAATGGTCACAGAGAACATTGAAATCTCACTTCCTGCTGATGCCGACCTACGAAATCCCCTCTTGATCAAGACATCTTCAGATGTCGATTTGCAGCACTTACAGTGGAGCCTCCAAGGCTCCTCGAACATCCAAGTGCGATGTCTGCCGATCGAATCTCAAAAGGAAAGTTTACAAAGCCAGATCAAGCAATGGGAACTCACCTTTGAGCCTGCCATCTCGTCTGAAAACGTAGTCTTGATGGCTTCTCGTCAGTTCTTGGCAGACGGCATCATTCAAGCGATTCTTCCAGTCCCTGATTACGACGATGATGTCCGCGGACGGGTTCAGCTTTTCGATCAGCGAGTTTCACCACGAAATCAAATTCTAGTCACTGAAACCAGACAGCTAGAACGTGATGTCTCGGAGAGTTGGGAGTCCGAATACGAATCGGCCGACTCGCAGTTCGAATTCAAACTTGGCCAGCGAGCCCAAGACTCAGATCAGCAAGTCCTCAAGTTGAAACTGGAGAGCAGGCTGGTTTCTCCCTGGTCTGAGCATTTTTCGCATCGACTGAAGTGGCCTCTTGCCGCCGGACAGGATCGACTTGTTCTCACTCTTCCCGAAGAAATATCACATTATACGGCAACAGTGAATGACCAAGTCGTCTTGGGAACCGTGAATGAGAACGGGGAGACAGTATTCCTCTTTCAGCAATCTCAGAATCCAAGTGCTCTTGAACTGGTGTATCAATCACGGGTGGCCTGGAGACAAGGACATTTTTCATGTGATCTCCCCGTTCCTCAATCTCATGATTTCGATGGCCGGATCGAATGGAATTTGAAATTACCTGAAGATTGCAGGATCAATCGATACAACGACCAACTGACATTACGGACGCCTCAAGAATCACTCCATTGGAGTCAACGATTATTTGGTCCGCTAGGTCGCCCATCAACTCAATCAATTTTCAATCCACTGGATTCTCAGCAATGGCTGTCTCTATTTTCTCAGCAGACAGATCCGAAAGATCAACCGTTACCCAATTCACCCTTAACACTGACTTTCGAGTCGCGAACGATTCCCACTCAACTTTCGGTACGTGTTTGGTCTCGGTCACGTCAAAGCCAAACGGCCTGGAGTCTTTTTTTTCTCACACTCTTTTTCGGTTTGTCGTTGCGGTTAACACGCTGGGAAGGTCGAACAACAACGGCGGCCTGGCTTGTTTCTGCGTTAGTGTTCGCGAGCTATGGGATTCCCGATGATTGGTCTTTGCTCACTGGCGCCATCTGTGCGGGGATTATTCTGACGATTTTTTTCCCGCGTATTTTCCTATTGGGCAGACGACGACTCGATGGGAGTCGTCACAATTTCATGCCAGGTGCTGAAGAGACAACTTTGCGGAAAGTGACTATCGGCTCGTTGATGATCACTCTCATCCCCTTATTCTGGTCGACAAGTTCAGCGCAACCAAGTTCAGCGCAACAACGATCCGACCAAGCCCCACAAACCGTTGATCTTCTAATTCCCTATACTGGCGATCAGCCCGATGAAGAACTTCCTGAATTGATTTACGTCCGCAGCTCGCAACGTCAATCCTCAATCTTCCAGAACCAGACAAACCAACGTGAAGTTTTATTGACCGGAGCCCACTATCAATGTCGTTTAACAGCGGAAGGCCCGGCGAATCTGAAAGCAATTTTTCAGATTGAAGTCCCCGTGAATCAAGTTATCGAATATGTCAACATCCCGATCAGCGGGGCGAATTTAGCACGCGAGAATGGTTGCCTTGTTGCCGGACTACCGGTTTCCGTTTCGATCAATTCGACCGGCGCGTTGGAAATCCCATTACCAAAACTCGACCCGATACTTTTTGAAGGCCCATTAAAAGCGCCGCGACCGGGAGACGAAACGAAGAAGAAGAAAGAAGAGTTTCGAACTCTCGAGATTGAATTAAATCTTTATGCATCAATTAATATTCAGCAGGCCACAAAACAGTTTGAATTGGGAATCCCTGCGATTGACAATAGCACTTTCCATTGCGAGTCGGCCGAAGGGATAACAATTGCAGACTTTACGGGAGCTCGAGGGGCCGTCATCTATTCGGAGCCTCAGACATTCATTGCAGACTTGGGAATGTCCCGAACACTCGTAATGAGTTGGTATTCCCAGTCGCCGGAAGGGGCAGAGCCTCTTCAGCCGGCTAGCCCCCATCTCGTTCTCACATCCCAAATTTCGATCAACGCATTTCCGACGTATTTGAATTATCGCTTTCGAGTAGCACACCAATTAAAAGCAGGAACTCTCGCAACCATTCGCTGGGAAGTCCCCCAGAATTTCCATTATCGGAAAGTGTCATCAGGAAATATTCTGCAAACCAGAGAGTTCTTAGAAGGCAACCAAAGAATCCTCCTGTTTGATCTTGAACAGTCGATCGATGTGGAATCTCTACCATTTGTGATTGATGCAGAGTTTGTTGTTCCTTTATCGGTCGAAGATGAAGATGAAATCCGTGTCGAGATTCCGCAACTTTATCACTACAAGATTGAAAATCAGACATTTTCTGAGACCGAAGAGAGTCTGGCGACTGTGGGGATATGGTCGCCACCTGAACTACCACTCACCATCCTCGAAGTCCCCACTCAAGGGCTTCGGACAATCACCGCTGACGAATTTCTGAGTCTCTGGCCTGAAGATGCCAGCCTGCAGAAACCTCAGTTCTCTTATGAAATCACAGGGGGTGCGACTCTTTCCTACTTAAAATCAGAATCTCAACCACAGAAACAGGCATGGGTCAAAGAAACGGGCACTGTCGGTAAGCAGTTTTTGGAATGGGATTGGAACGGCGAAATACAAACTTCTCGACTGCCTGCGTTTGAACACGTATTTCTTGTCGATCCAAGATTGGAAATTTTATCCGTCAGCGTTAAGGAAGATCAGGCAGAGCGTCTGAATCGATGGTCGCGTGATGGTAGCCGTTTGACGCTGCGACTCTCTCGCAAGGCAGAAGATAGCTTTCAGGAAGTCAGCATTCGTACGCGATTACCACTGGGTGGCGACGAGAATCTACAAAGTGGAGAAGAAGCATTACAACTTCCCGACATCCGACTTTTGGGCGGCGATCATGTGGAATCGATTGCCGAGATTTATCGGACTCCCTCTCGAAGTGCACGTTGGGATGATCAAACCGAAGGTTCTTCCGCGCAATCCTCTTCGGGCTCATCGGCTCGCTCTGAAGAAACTCTGTTCTTTGATTTGATTGACCGTCGAAATGGTATCGAAGACTCGAAAGTTTTGTTGATTGGCCAAAAGAACATCCCGCCTGTTTTGAAACGTGAGCTGATGATATCGAAAAGAGTGGATGGAGACTTCGACGTCGTTTGCACCCTGACGGATATTCCTTCAGAGAGTATTTCTGATGCTTTGAAATTACTAATCCCTACGGAGTGGATTCCTCGATTTCGTATCTCGACGAGCAATCATGACAACTCAACGATTGATAAAATCATCACCAAAGACGGCACATTAAAACTCACAATTCCGCCGGACATGAGATTTACTCCCATCACCTTGCAATCAACTCTCTCTGCTCCAACCACTGACCATTGGAAGATGTCTTGGCCTTTCGTTTCCGAAAATTGCATCTACCAAAACCGGGTCTCTCTTCAACTCTCTGATGGCTGGGCCCCGCAACAGGAGTGTCGCTTATCGAATCTCACGAATCCCAAATCAGCCAACAGCCCACAAGCTTACGACTCGTGGGAATATTTGTGTGATGATCTCGAACTTCAAAAAACGGAACTTTCCGATCCCGCAGCGGTTCCGATCGTCCCTTTGCTGATTGCTCGAGTGGATGTGAGGGCCGGCAAACCTTTGAGAGGCCATTGGTGGTTGGTTTATCGTGGACGCGGTCGAGAACAGTTGCAATTGGATATACCGCTCTCGATCAAGGTCGAGAGCGTCCATACGAACCACCAACCACTTGACTTCGAGCGTGACGCAGAGAGAGGAGAACTCTCCTTAAAACTGAACGCTTCAGGAAACTGGCAGTCATTTTTAATCGACTGGGAAGAAACGAAAGCTTCAGAGCCTCAGATCATTTTGGAGCAAAACGTTCCTGTTCCTAGAGTGATTGATGTCAAAGTTCGAGACCAACGCATTATCTTGGTTGCAGAAAAAGAACTGAAGATGACCATGCATCATGGAATGTCACCAGTCTCGCAGTATGAATTTCGACTTTCACTCCTCGAATCATATTTACGCATGATGAAAGAGAAGGAGAAATCTCCCCAAGTGCTACCATTAGACTTGGAATGGTTACTTGGAAGTTTACTACAAGACACAGCCGGAGCAATTGGAACAGACTCTTTGGAGGATGCCCAGGTACAGTCATTTCAAAGACGATTCCAAAAAGCTCAGGAGGATCTTCTGGCAGCAATGCCACCAGATTCCCAGACTCAACTCTCCGAACGTTTGAAGAGTCGCTCGGAACAAACGGAATTGTTGTGGCAGGACTTGATGCCGGGCGTAATGTCCGCAACCGGGCTTCCAGATCGCCAAATGATTTATGCGGTGGTTTCACCGCAAGCGAAAAAAAGCAAAGTCTGGTGGATCTCTCGATCATGGTATCGAGGCGGAATAGCAGTCGTAGCAGCCCTCATTGGCATCCCATTGATGTTATGGATTTTCCGGGAAAATACAGCCGACTGGATTGCCATGAATCGCGTGTATGCCTGGATGGCGATTGGACTCATCTGGTGGACCGCACTGGAACTGAGCGTGATCGGTATGCTCATTTTTGCAGTCGCAGTGCTGGCCTGGATGGGGAACTCCATGAGACATCAAAGCCAACGAGCCTAAGAGCCTGCCAATTACAAACGATCGAGAGTATCCAACCAGATCGCAATTTCTTCCAGGGTTGTCGATGTGGGATAAGTGTGACCTCTCCCTTCGACTTTCTTGAAGACACTGGGGAATTTCCGGGCTTCCAATATCTTCTGCGTGGCCTCCACTTTTGGAAGCACTGCATCTTTCTCACCGCATGTCAGATAAACTTGAAAACGCGTTTCGGGATCATTTTCTGGGGGAGCCGCCGTGATCGGAGCCGCTGCGATCGCCGCAGCACGAAACACATCTCGATATTTGAACGCCAAATGCAGTGCAAAACTTCCACCCGATGCGTAGCCATGTAATGCGACTCGTTGCGTATCGATGTTGAAGCGAGTTTGAATATCGAGAACGGCATCTTTGATAAACTCGGCTTCATTCAAATTCCACGAATTAATTTTTGCCGCTTTCGGGCCAATCAGTATGATTCCACGCCGATCACATAACCGTTGCCAGTCTTGTGCAATACTGGCCTCCATCGTGTCGCCACCCGGATGGATCCAAACGACAAGTCCATATTGATACGCGGGATTGTAATCAGCGGGAATGTAGGACCAGTATTCGTGATTGTGCGCTTCCATAGGAATCGTTGTGAAACCGGTGGGTAGATCTTCATCCACTTCGTCGGCAGCAGGAGGTGGAATAAATTCATCGAGCAGATCTAAGGGGATTTCCTCAGTGGTGCCGGTCAATGTAAGCTTCACCGTCTCTTTGAGTGCGCCGCG
>JAQWSQ010000090.1 GCA_029243145.1 Planctomycetaceae bacterium
ATAATAACGACTGATCAGATCACTCGATTCTATCGAGTCGGAGATCGCAAAGCACGTAAATTCAGCCCGGAAAGAGCAGGGCTTAACCTAAAGATCGATTGAGTCGTTCACGATGATAGGCGAGACGTTCGTCTGACGACATTTTCGAGAAGTCGGGAGCCGAATTTGGTGGGGAAGGTTTATTCGCACTCTCGATTTTTGAAGCTTGTGGCTTTTTTGAAGCTTGTGGCTGAGAGGGAGTCGGGATGCTGATGGTTTTTCCGCTGCCAGCGTAACTCATCACATTGGTTTGCAGTGTCATATCTTCTTCAAGCGAACGATGTGGTTTGACATTAAGTTTCGCGAGGACGGCATGATACGCGCGGACGGCTTCTTCAGGAGAGATCGTCCCATCAACGATATGTCGGAGGAATTCAATGAACGCCAATTGGTTTTCAGCGTTGTTGATTTTGCGGCCGTAAAGGGCGACTTTTCCTCCGTATTTCTGAGCTTCGGCCAGCATCTTAAAGGCGTCATAGGTTGTACCAGCGGAGCCTCCCAGAATACCGACGATTAGATGAGGATCGAAGCGGACGAGTTCTTCCATCGCTTGCGGTCCCTGGTAGACAATCTTCAGAAAGGTGGGCCGTCCGGCAGAAGCGACTCCCGCAAGAGTACGAGCGATCACATCGTTAATGAACTGAGGCGTCTGCTCGGGAGAAACCGCGTTGGGAAGATTAGGATTAAAAACTTCCAAGAAATGTCGAAAGCCTTTGCGTTCAGCTTCTGCTCGAAACTCGTTGTAGGTTTTGAGCGTTTCGAGATCGGTTTCTAATTGATTGTTGAACGTGACCGAATAAAGTCCCAGTGATGAGCCGATACTTCGTTCGTTATCGTTGCAATCGAGATGCCCGCACTGCATGTGATCGATGCTGGCCGTGCGAAACGGACGAGCTGCTTCCAAATGCACTTTTCCGCCACGCGGGATGTGAACATCGGTAGCATCGTTGGCTCGGGTAGCCGGGGTGACATGCGAGTTCTCGAACATCTTTTCGCGAATGGTGAGTTGTTCGCTGGTGCTGGTCGACATCAAGACGATATCGACCGCTCCTTGTCTAATGATTTGCCGAATTTGGTCGCGATACTCGGCCAATGTTTTGTACTTCAGCTCGCCATCATGTCTTTCCGGTGAGAGACCCGGAGCACCGATCCCAAATGCCATGTCGGCGTCTTTGGCGTCTGCGAGTATGAACTCACGACAGCCGTGTGGATCGGCATGAATAGCGGCGAGTTTTTGATCGAGAGATTTTTGCATGGTATTACACAATTCAGCAGCGGGAGATTAATGAGGAGTCTACCCCTTCAGAACCTTATCCAGCGTCTCACGCAAGACACTTCCCGAGCGTTGCAATGCCATCTTTTCCTTCGGCCACAGATCGACTTCGACACATCCAAGAACGCCTGTGCGACCGACAACAGTCGGCACGCTGATGGAGACATCCCGCAAGCCATAGAGTCCGTTTTGTAACGATGAGACTGGCATGATCCGGTTGGAGTCCAAGGCAATCGAGTGGACCACATCGGCGATAGAAACACCCACCGCGAAACCGGCTCCTCCTTTTTTCTTGATCACTTCGGCACCACTTCCACGCGTTTTCTTTTCGGTTTCGGCAATCAGGTTTTGAGTAACGCCGGGAAATTTTTCCAATGGAATACCGGCAATTTGAGCGGCCGACCAGATCGGCACCATGCTATCGCCGTGTTCTCCGTAGATTGTGACTTCGACCTGTGTTGGCTGAACTTGCAAACGAGCTGCCAACATTGATCGCAGCCGCGTTGTATCGAGGACCGTTCCCAGACCAATCACTTGCGAGGCGGGGAGACCCAATTCATTGATGGCAAGGTAAGTGAGAACATCGACAGGATTCGAGACGACAAAGACGATGGCGTCCTTTTTCAAACCGTGCGATTTGATGTCAGTCAAGATGCCTTTGAAAAGAGTCACGTTGCGGTTGATCAAATCGAGTCGACTTTCATCGGGCTTTCGGCGTAGTCCCGCGGTGATTACCACGACATCGCTATCGGTCACAAGTTCTGTGCCACCGGCATAGATATTTTGATCGTGCAATAGCGAACTGCCGTGAAGCAGATCGAGTGCCTGACCTTCAACCAGATCCTGATTGATGTCGACGAGTGCAATGTCGCGAACGATGCCGCCCGCTTGCAGGGCGAACCCGGCACACGATCCAACCAGTCCACCTCCACCGATAATACTAACTTTCATGATCTCTCCTGTGTGATGAGGCCGCACTTGCGACCTGTCTTACCTTTTATACATTTCAAACTTTTTGCACTTTTCTCACTTCGACTACCTCATCGCTGCCATTACTTGATCGGTAATGGCCGAGACGAGACTGTCGATGTCTGCTCCGTCGTTATTGGCAGGAGGTGCAAAAACTGAAGCCGGGGCGAATGCCGAGCCATTGGCTGCACCATTGGTGGCAGGTTTTGACAAGTAGCCGGGGTACTGTGGTCCGGGACCAAACGCATCGGTGCGCGGGACGTTTTCTTGATACCCTTCGCGGAATGCTGAGTTACCACACAGGTCGCAATCTTCATTCTGGAAGCGAGGATCATCGAAGCCGAGTCGTTTTTTCAGGTCGAGCAGTTCGCGAGTTTTTTGTTCGCTGAAGAAGTCGACGTTACCCAGTTGTCGTGACAGCAGCAGGATTCGACAGTAGGCATCGAGAATTTCAGTCTTCCAGTAGGCGTCTTCCAGGTCTTTGCCGAATGTGACCGTGCCGTGTGACTTCAAAATTACGGTGTTGGTCCCTTTGAGGAACGGCTTGACGGTGTCCGCGAATCCTTGACCGCCGGGAGTTTCGTAAGGAGCAATCGGCACTTCGCCCATGAAGACTTCAACTTCAGGAAGAATGCATTGTGGGATTGCTTCACCGGCGACGGCAAACGCAGTGGCGTGAGGAGGGTGACAGTGAACCACGGCTTTCACGTCGGGACGCTCTTTCATGATTGTCAGGTGCAATAACACTTCGCTGGTTCGTTTGCGTTTTCCAGCAAGCTGGTTTCCCTCAAGATCGACGGCACAAATATCATCCGGTTCCATAAAGCCTTTGCAGATCAACGTGGGAGAACAGAGAACTTCGTTCTCTCCGACGCGGATGGAAATGTTTCCATCATTGGCGGCTGCAAACCCTTTGTTGTAGACACGTCGTCCGATATCGCAGATTTGTTCCTTGAGCTTGCGATCGTTGATGCCGCTATTCCATGAGTTGGCCATGAGTCAGTTCCTTCGTTCTTGAGATTTCGTGTGAGTTGAGTGGTTATTTTTTACGGGCAGGATCGAACAGAGTTTTCTGTTCTACCGCCGTTTTCTTGGCAGTCGTTTTGGGTGTTGGTTCGACATCCAGATTGTCCAGGATGGCGGAACAATAGGCATCAATCGGTTTTTCGTTGGGATGGAAGGGGGCAGCCGCTTCTCCACCTTCCGAAAACGCGACGATTGAACCTTGACCGGCTCCTTGTACATCGAGCATGACCAGTGGTTCGCCGCGTCCTGCGGAATCTCCATTCAAACCGGCGTGATTGAGGGGTACGCCAATCAGCCATGTCGCACCGGCAACACTCGGATCGACCTTGGAGAGCACGACTTTGCCGATAATTTCAGCAATTCTCATAGTCTCATCCTCCTCGCTACCAGTTCTCTGGAGCTTGCGGCGGACCACCCGCTGCAAGTGTTTTCATCATGTTTTGTAATTCGAAGAACCCGCGGTCGCCCGGGCAAAGTGCCACAAAGTTGGCACCCAACTGTTGTTGAACACGGGTGACATCGGAGACTTGTGAAACTGTCGCGGCCCGAACATGGGAATGTCGATTTGCCCGACACACAACACGTTCTGGTTCGGAAGTCACTACCACAATCCCCGAGGTCTCTTCGTTGAGGTTGGTGACTCCGCAGACAGCGGCTTCTTCCGCACCGCCGACGCAATCGACCGTCCAACCCCAGCGTGTTACTTCTTCATTCAGTTTTTGGATGGCATCGGAAGAGGTTTCGAGGATCAATCGCCAGGCAGATTTCTCCGCTTGGTTTGAATTCTCACTTACTCGCTTCCATGTGACATCGTGTTTTCGGAGCCAGTCTCGACCGCTGGGTGTGATGACCGCTTCGCGTTTGATGCGGAGCGAATCAACTCCCACAGCATTTTCTGATAACAAATCTTCGGTGATGACGATTTGAGACAGCTCGAGTGTGTTATTCTCTGGCTGTTGGGCTGCTTGTGTTCTGCTTGTTTCCACTTCATTTGTCGCGCGGACCACAGTCGTCGTCATTCCGAGTTGCCTCAGAACGCCGGCAACGATGTCGTTGATGGCTTGCGCGTCGATGTTCATAAATGTTTGTTCTGGAGGTGTACTTCATACACCCTACGAAATTAATCTGCTAATCCGATGACGGCCCAACGGACCGGAGTGTTGTTCGACTTCATCATTTCCCGGACCGCTTTGCCGTCGGAGGAAATCAAAACCATGTCGCCTCGTCCTGCCCCCAGGTCGTCAATCGACATGACCGGGTCGCCATCAGCATCCCCGGCATTGTTCACCGGTTGAACCACGAGCAATCGCCAACCATCCATCGAAGGATGTTTGACAGTCGAAGTGGCTTGTCCGATGACGCGTCCGAGGTTCATGATGATGTCAGTTAAAAGGTGGGAAATGTGTGAAAGGTAAGAACAGTCAGAGGTCGGAGAGTCATGTACTTTTTCCACCATTATCACTCTTCTTACTTTTTGTACTTCTTTACTCAGATAATCCGCAGGTCGTCGACCAGCGTGCAGCGACGCACGCGAGTGAACGTCAACGGGTTGGTCACCCCTTCACCGGTGGGTGTGGCAATTGAGAAGGAGAGGTATCCTTCGCCGCCCAATCCGAGACCAGCACCGCAAGGTCCGTTTTTGATGAACAATGTTGTATCCAATTCTTTGCCCATGATGGTCATGTGGCGAACATTGCGACTGTGGATAATGGCCGTGTGTCCAAAACCGTGTTCGTGTTCTTTCGCCATATCGACGGCATGACGGAAATCGCGAGCCCGCACGAATGGTACGAAGGGCATCATTTGCTCTTCGGGAACGAACGGATTCGATTCGTCGGTCTCGCCATACAGAATTTGAGTATTGGCGGGAACGCTTAACCCAATGTGCTGTGCGAGAATGGCGGGATCCTGTCCGATCAAGTCGCGGTTGAGTTGATAATGGCCGCCTGGTTCTTTGGGAGGACTGAACGCCACCTCTGTCAGTTGAGCCACTTGCTGAGCGTTCAATCGGTATCCACCATGACGACTGACTTCGTCCATTAGTTGGTCAAAAATGCTTTCCTCGGCGAAGACTTCTTTTTCACCAATGCACAGCAGATTGTTGTCGTAAGCAGCTCCCGTGATGATCGATTTGGCCGCCGTTTCAAGGCAGGCGGAATCGTCAACCACGACGGGCGGGTTTCCGGGACCGGCAACGATGGCACGTTTGCTCGATTGCAATGCGGCACGGGCAACTGCCGGTCCCCCCGTCACGACGAGCAAGCGAATCCCTTTGTGATCGAAAACTTCCTGAGCCGATTCGATCGTTGGGTTACCAATGATGGTGATCAGATTTTTCAGGCCGGTGGCTTCAAAGATGGCTTTGTTAAATCGGCGAGTTCCTTCACAGGCGATTTTCGCACCACTGGGATGAGGGTTCACAACCAAGGTGTTCCCGGCAGCCACCATGTTGATGACGTTGCCCGCCAAAGTTGGCAGTGAGTGAGTGACGGGTGTGATGGCTCCGATGACACCGAACGGTGCGTACTCGGTCACGGTCAAGCCGTGATCTCCCGAGACTGCGTCGGTGCGGAGAAACTCGGTTCCCGGTACCAGTTTGATGATTTGGAGTTTTTCGATTTTGTGATCGAGACGGCCGATTTTGGTTTCTTCGAATTCGAGACGCCCCAACTCTTCAGCTTGCGTATCGCAGATTTGTCGCACACATTCGATGGCTTTGTTGCGGTCTTCCATGCTGGCGTTGGAGAGTTGTTCGAAACCTGCCTGAGCAACTTGCACGGCTTGATCGACACTAGAGCAAACTCCCCAATCACTATTGTCAGATGAGGTGGTCGAGCCATTCACCGAGCGTTTGCCGAGTTGTGCAAGGACTTCCTGAACGACCGTCCGAATTGCTTGTTCATTTGCCTGAATCATGATCACTCATCTCCTGCGTATGCGGATTGACCGGAGCCGGTTCGTACCCACTCACGGAATTTATTTTCTGTGGGAAAGCTGATTCCCATAATGATTAACAAGAATGCCGCGATGGCAAATCCTCCCCAATGGCCTTCGACGATAACAGCGATGAGGCTAAAAAATGCAGCACCTTCACATAACGCCATTGAAATAATTAAACGCGTTTGATACAGGCCAAGGAATTCTTCAGCCGAACTTTCGCCTTCTTTGTAGTCCTGAATTTCAGTTTTTAGTTTTTGATTGAAAACCATCAAGACGACTTGCCTTGCACCCAACTCGATGACCGTAAAAACGCACGCCACGATCAAAAGAATCGGTAGTTCGTTATTGTCGGGGACTTGATCGTTTTTAGATTGAAGAACAACTGCCACGCCACCAAACGTCACGACGCCCATCATCAACGCGGCAGCGATGATCTGGATAGTCTGGATGGAGGTGGTTTGTTGAGTCATAGGTAATCTGCAGTGAACTCTTATTCGTCTGACTTGAAAATCGCTTTACTGCCGAGAGACACCTCATCTACAATGCCGATAATGGCGGCGTCAATCGGCAATTGTTTGGTCGCGGGAGTATTGCGAGCCGACGATCCCTGCACACAGAGAACGACTTCTCCCTCTCCCGCACCGACCGTATCGACCACTACGAAAGTGCGACCGGTGGGTAACAAATTGCTTTGATCCTTCTCGTTCACGCGCAACGGTTCGACAATGAGCAACTTTTGCCCAATCATGGTCTCTACTTTTTGCGTGGCAATCAGGCTGCCGGTGATACGTCCAATAAACATAAGACGTCCTTTACGATTTCAAATGACTGACGGCTTCCACGGTTTGTCGGGCGACCACGATCTCTTCATTCGTGGGAACGACCCAAACTTGAACCGGGCTGTCGTCGGTCGTAATACGAGCCTCGCCATTGACTTCCTGGTTGCGAGATTCGTCGAGATGAACGCCGGCCCATTCCATGTTTCGGCACACATCGGTTCGTACTCTTTGGCTGTTTTCGCCAATACCGCCCGTGAAGACGATGGCATCGGCACCGCCGAGAACTGTCATGTATCCGCCGAGGTAATGGCGAATCGAGGCGACAAACGCCTTGAGTGCGAGGTCGGCTCGTTCATTGCCGGCGGCGGCCGCTTCTTCCAGATCGCGAACATCGCTACTCAGACCACTCATCCCCAGCAAACCACTTTTGTTCGAGAGGTCTTCGAGTAACTCGGCAAGGTTTTTGCCGGTCGCTTTCATCAACACGGGTAACGCAAACGGGTCAAAATCACCCACACGATTGTTGTGTGGCAGACCTGTCTGAGGACTCATGCCCAAACTGTTGGCTTGAGACACGCCGCCTTTCATGGCACAGAGGGAATTACTCCCTCCCAAATGACAAGAGACAACTCGTAGATCGTCTCGGTCGAGAATCTGACCGATGCGTCCTCCGATGTAACGATGGCTGGCTCCGTGGAACCCCCATCGCTGCACTTCGTACTCATCACGCCACTCTAAAGGCACAGCATAAATGCGATTTTCCGGCGGAATCGTTTCGTGAAAACCCGTTTCCAATGCCGCCACTAGCGGGATGTCGGGAAAGGCTCCCGAAAGTTCTCGCATCGCACGTGCATAGGGTGGGTTATGGGCGGGAGCAATATCGCTCAGCGATTCCATCTTGCTGAGCAACTCTTCGTTCACAATTCGCACACCACTCATGTTGCCAGCAAAAACAGCCTTAAAGCCGATTGCCGACACTTCGCTCACATCCTTCAAACAGCCGGACTCCGGGTGCGTTAACTGTTCGAGACAGATACGCACGGCGGCGGCATGGTCGGGGATGCTTCGCGTGAGTTCTTCGCTGAAGTCACCGATTTCGACAAAACAGTGGCTTTCTTCTTCTCCGATACGATCAATCCCACCCCGCGCCAATTGCGTTTCGGCGGGGAGGTCGAACACTCGATATTTGAAGCTCGTAGAGCCGAGATTGGCAACGAGAACGATCATAGTGGTTTGCTTCCTGCGAACAGACTCCGAAAAACGATTCCGTCAAACTTCCTGCGTACTTCGTCTTACTTAACGAAGTGATCGAGCAGGCTTTGCTCGGGACGCGGGATCAAGTGAGCCGAAACAAGTTCGCCCAACTGTGATGCAGCAGCAGCGCCAGCATCAACGGCTGCACGGACCGAACCAACATCGCCTCTCACGATTGTCGTGATATACGCTCCGCCAATTTGCACCTGTTTCACCAAAGTGACATTGGCGGCTTTCAGCATGGCATCCGAGGCTTCGATCTGTGCGACCAAACCCTTAGTTTCAATCAATCCAATAGCTTCACCCGTACTCATTTGGGTATTCCTTAACTGGGTGTGAAATGTCTTTACGAATCGAAGTCAATTCTTCGTTCGACATACTCTACTTGCTGGCAGAAGCCTTCGATGGCAACACAGCAGCAAGTTCTTCGTGAGGACGAGGAATCACTTGCACGCTGACAACTTCACCGATTTTGCTGGCGGCTGAGGCACCGGCATCAATGGCGGCTTTGACGGCAGCGACATCGCCGACGACAAAGGCTGTCACCATTCCGCTACCTACTTTTTCCCATCCGACCATTTGAACATTTGCGGCTTTCAGCATTGCATCAACCGCTTCAATCAGACACACAAGCCCTTTGGTCTCAATCATTCCCAGGGCTTCCATCGATTTCGCCATGACTTAAACTCCCAAATTCATATTTAACTCTTGGACCGGTCCGACATTCGGCCAGTCTCAATGAACACTCCATCGCGATTACTGCGAGTCGCCTCCAGGCGATCGCAACATGTATGATTATTAGTGAACCCGACATCCACACGCTTCAGGCTTGACCAGTTCCACTTTCGTGGCTCGATCAAGGCTCGCCGCGTTGCCTTCATCCGTATCGAGGTGGACTTCCAGTTTGATGTTGTCTCCCGCACGAACGGCCAAGTCTTCCAGGACGGTGGTGCAACCCTCAGATTCGATTCGCAGATGTACTTTGTCGCCATCTTTGACGTCGTAATATGCCAAGTCATCAGGCCCCATGTGAACGTGTCTCATCGCACGGATTACGCCTTGTTCTAGCGTGACGGCACCATTGGGGCCGACCAAAACACAGCCCGGTGTTCCTTGAACGTGACCGCTAATGCGAACTGGTAAATCGATGCCGAGTGAAATGCCATCGGTAAACGCCAATTCAATTTGTGAATCGGGCCGGCAGGGACCGAGAATGCGTACATTGGGGATCATCTTACGGCGTGGGCCAACGACGGCGAGAGTCTCTTCGGCGGCATAATAGCCGTCCTGATAGAGATCCTTCATCGGCGTGAGTGTATGCCCTTTGCCGTAAAGAATTTCGACATGCTCTTGAGTGAGGTGAACGTGTCGCGCGGAAATATTGACAACAAGTGGGTTTGGCTTGCCATCGTTACAAGATGGTGTGGCTCCGCCCATTTTTTCGAGCAACAATTGACGAACGAGTTGTTCGACAGCAGTACGGTTGATGTTTTGTAGGGTGGTACTCATGGCAATCCTTGGTATCTGTGTGATTCGTCGTTATTCTTCTTCAAGTACCGCGACGCCTTGTTCCCTGACGAGAGACTTCCAACTCTCGGGAACGTCGCGATCGACGATCATTTTGTCCATTCGATCTAAAGGGCAGAGATGAGCGAGTGCCGAGTGACCGAACTTGCCGTGATCGGCAACTACAATGACTTCGTCGGCAGAGTTCATCATTTGTTTTTCTGTTTCCACCAGTAGTGTGTTGCTGTTGAACAGCCCTTTTTCTGTGATTCCTCCAACGCTCATTACGAGTCGTCGTACGTTGATGCTTCTCAGGGCATCGACGGCGACCGGGCCTAGCGAAACTCCCGTCTTCGGGTAGACGTATCCTCCGATGAGGATAAGTTCGATGTTGCTATGGCTGGCGAGCAAGTTGGCGATTGGGAGTGAATTCGTCACCACCATCAGCGACTTGTTGACCAAGTGACGAGCAACTTCGAGCGTCGTCGTTCCTCCGTCCAAAATGACTCCCTCCCCAGGTTCAATTAGGTCGGCTGTCATTTTTGCGATCCGTCGCTTTGCCTCCATGTTTTGGGTACTTCGATCCTCGAAGCCCATGAGTGATTCGCCGATATACGAAGCACCGCCCCGCGTTCGCCGAATCTGTCCCGATCCGTCAAGTTGATCCAAATCTCGCCTTATCGTGGATTCCGACGCGTCAATTTCTGTCACCAGCTCTTGCAAGCTGACATACCCACGGTTTTCCGTGATATTCAGGATTTTCTGACGTCTTTCATCCACCAACATAGACCGGTTCCGCAATGATCGGTAAATCATATTGGCAACAATACGATTGAAAGTGATAGATATCAATCAAATACTGTCAATAAAATGACATATAGTGAATGATATATCTCTGAATATCTCAAAAGTTGTTGCAGTGAAACATCTTGCGTAAACTGCCTATTCTTCCATGTGTTGGCAGGACTCTATCATTTAGTCGGCAGTTCGGCGTTCTGGCGTTTCCTGTCTAAACGCAGAATGCGTAGAGGGGCTATTTGTGTTTCCGATTCTGACGATCATGAGTCACGGGCTGAGTTGTCGAGCCGCTTACAATCGGCTCATTCGGTGTCGTGCTCAGGTTCGATACAATGCTTGCGACTGTTGTCATCGCCTCGTTAGGGTGATCTTTCCAAGCTGCGCGTTGTTCGAGATTTGTTTTTCATCTCTGTATTTGGAAGGGTCGTCAGATGCGATTGTTTCTCTCGTTACCGATCATGATTTTTGTGGTATTGGTTTCTTCATCGGGTTGGTGCGCGGAGTCTTCTGAGGGAGAGGTGAATGTGTTTGTGTCGGGTCAGGGGGGTTATCACACCTATCGGATTCCAGCCATTATCCGCACCCAGAAGGGGAGCTTGATTGCGTTTGCTGAAGCGCGTAAATCAGGGGGTGGTGATTCGGGAAATATTGATCTGGTCTACAAGCGGTCGTTTGATGGTGGTCAGAGTTGGTCTGAAATGAAGGTGCTTTGGGATGATGGAGCCAATACCTGTGGGAATCCTTGTCCAGTCGTTGATGAGCGTTCGGGGAGAATTCTGTTGCCATTAACTTGGAATGATGGCGACGATCATGAAGGGGAGATTAAATCGAACAAAGCGAAAGATACGCGAAGAGTGTTTCTCACATGGTCAGATGATGATGGTGAGTCGTGGGTGGAGCCACAAGAAATCACTTCATCCACGAAACACAGTGACTGGACGTGGTACGCAACTGGTCCGGGAAATGGCATACAGTTGAAGCGAGGAAAGCACAAAGGCCGTCTCGTCATTCCATGTGATCATAATGTGCTTATCGGTGATGAATCCGTTCGTCGCTCGCATTGCATTCTTTCCGATGATGGTGGGAAAACTTGGGGCATGAGTGAGCCGTTGGAACGCGACACCAATGAGTGTGCGGTCGTGGAGTTGGCCGATGGTCGATTGCTGCTCAATATGCGCAGTTATCACGGCAAGAATTTGCGTGCGGTCTCTTATTCTGAGGATGGCGGCGTCACCTGGTCGCCGGTCACTTTGGATCCTGAATTGATTGAGCCTGTCTGTCAGGCGGCTTTGATTACCTATGGTAACGGGCAGTTGGCATTCACAAATCCCGCATCGAAAAAACGCGATCATATGACTTTGAAGCTCAGTTCTGATCAGGGAAAAAGCTGGTCGAAGCGGGTCAAAATTTACGAGGGCTCCTCGGCTTATTCGTCTTTGGTGGTCTTGACGGAATCGCGACTGGGCCTGCTTTACGAGAAGGATGGATATTCGAAGATTGTTTTTATGGCGATTGATTGCGATTAGAACTCGTAATATGCCTCACATTGTGATGGTTTTGGTTGAGGTAAGAAAAACTTAAGAATGCTCAAGGAATTTGTTGTAGAGGCGTATTTGTTGGCAGATAATGGGCTAACAATCGCTTGCCCACGAACTGAGGAATCATGTCCAAATCGGATCAGGAGCACACCAAAGCCACACACGTCCCCGGCATGAGTAATGCCGAGCCGGATGAAACGTCTGCTGCACAGCGCGGAGGTCAGGCAACTCCCGCATCGTCGGGAGCCAGCGAGAAGCCCCGGACGGTGAAGCAGCTCGGCGATTTCAAGATCATCAGGAAGCTGGGGCAGGGAGGGATGGGGGAGGTTTATCTTGCGCATCAAATCAGTCTTGATCGTCAGGTCGCCTTGAAGACACTCTCCAAAGCGCTGGCTAAGAAAGATGATTTCGTGAAGCGCTTTCAGCGTGAAGCGAAGTCGATGGCAAAGCTCGATCATCCCAATGCGGTCAAAGTGTTTGCGGTGGATTCGATTTCCGGGATTCATTTTGCCGCTATTGAGTTTATTGATGGCCAAAGTATGCAGGACTGGATGGATGATCTCGGACAGCTAGAGGTAGGGGATGCTCTCAATGTGGTTCTGGCGAGCGCGGATGCGCTCAAAGTTGCCCACGACCTGAATCTCATTCATCGAGATATCAAACCCGATAATATTTTGGTGACCAAGAGTGGCATGGTGAAAGTGGCCGACTTCGGTTTGGCCAAGGCGCTCGATGAAGAGGATGTTTCGATGACCCAAAGCGGCACGGGTTTGGGGACACCGCTTTACATGGCCCCAGAGCAGGCTCGGAACGCCAAGCATGTCGATCATCGCACGGATATTTACGCGTTGGGTACGACGCTGTAATACTTTCTGACGGGCGAGTTGCCATTCAAGGGGGAAAGTACCCTCGAGTTGATCATGGCGAAAGAAAAGGGGATTTTTAAGAATGCCCGCAAGGTCAATCCTAAAGTGACCGAACGTCTCGATCTGATGATCGACAAGATGATCTCCAAAGATCCCAATCATCGATACGGCGATTGCGGAGAGATTATCCGCGATTTGGAGGGGCTTGGTTTACATCATCAGTCTCTGGCGTTCATCGATCATCCGAATAAAGCCGTTCGTGGTGGAGGAGGCAGTCCGTCGCAGGTCTCAGCAGCTCCCAGGCTAAAGTCGTCTCCAGCCAAACCGTCAGCACCCGTTTCACGGTCTCAGACAACCGGCGGCGGCGAGCAGATCTGGCAGATTCAATACCCGGATGCCCAAGGGAGGCTGAAAAAAGCCAAGCTTTCGCCCGGGAAAATTAAGCAGGCCATCAAAGCGGGCATGATCGATGTTCGAGCAAAAACTCAGGAACGCCCCGGTGGGCCTTTGGTGCCGCTTGCTCAAATCCCCGAGTTTGAGACTTTGATGCAAGGATTGATGACTCGAAAGACGGCCGACAAGCGGTCTCAGAATATGGCCGAGATCTACGACAAGATTGATCGTCAGGACAAATTTCGCCGACGTTTCGGGTTTCTTAAAAACTGGCTCGATGGTTTCAAGGGGGGCGTCGGGTTAATCATCTATCTGGCGGTGATCGCCGGAATCGGATTCGCAGCCTGGAAATTTGGTTGGCCGATGGTTCAGGAGATGATGAACGGTGGTGCTGAATCCGCTCAGACTGTCTCGCCGGATTAGTATTTGGCTTTGGAGTTGGGGAAAGAGAGGGCTTGTTCTCTCTTTGTAAGTTTTTTTGCCAGCTCAAATGTTCGGGGCCAGTTGCTCGGTGTTGAGCCTTTTTGGGAATTTGGTCTGCCTGAGTTGTGAGATCTGAGTATTTTTCACGACGAACTTTCAGTTGAAGGGGTAGAAAATGAAGTGGAAGATACCTCGGGAGAAGAAAATACCCTTCGCAATCACAACGCATGGCACAGTGACAATTGTGTTAGAGAATCCTGGCTCAATATCGGTGTGGGTTCATGTTGACGGAATGGAGATAGAGCTGAAACCATCGCAACCGCTTGTGGTCTCAGGAAAGAACATCTATCTGGAGAACAGGTATAACACCGAAAGATCGGGCGAATTCACGGTCGTTGGTTCCCAAACAGGCATGTAGAGAATCCGTGTTGGGGGTGTTGTCGCTGTTGGGTTGCATTCCTAGTTGCTCCTCGCGCAGCAAAATTTCGCATATTTCAGTGAATTCTTCTCAGCTCCGGGAATTGCATTCTTGGGCGGTTCCAGCTTTCGGGAAAACCGAAATCCTGCCTCTGCGCAGAGTTGCCGTATTTCTACGATCCTGACACAATCATATAGCAGTTGCGCCCGATACCGCCCGGAATGCGGTTATTGGGTTATCATTCAAGTGAGTGAGTCAATTCCTTGCACGGTCGTATGATCTGCCCATTCGTGGTGGCATCGTACTTCTTCAAAGAATACGAGTATTTGGATAGTCGCATGGCTGACGATAAGAAAAAACTCTCGACAGCAGACATTTTGGCTCAGGCGCGTGCGCAGTCGAATAGTGGCGATGGCAGTGCGGAAACCCCGTCTTCTCCAGAAGCTCCCGTGTCTCCTGAAACTCCCGACACGCCGGTGGCTCCTTCGGTAGCGGCTCCTCAGTCAACGTCCGACATTCTTGCCGCAGCAAGAGCACAGACCGGCGGTGGAGATGCCAAGTCGGAGAAACCAAGTGGTGCGGCTCCCAAAGGGACTTCCGATATTTTGGCCGCTGCACGAGCGCAGTCCACAGCAGGTAGTGCCCCCGCTGGTGGCGGTGCGGCTCCTAAAAGTACATCAGATATTCTCGCTGCAGCTCGGGCCCAGTCAGGTCAGGGGGGAAGCGGTGAAGCGACTGCCCCTGCCGCGAAGAAAACGACAGCCAAAGCGACGGTTCCGGTTGGCGATTTGCCTCCCGTAAAAGACATGGTTGAGGCCATGAAGTCGGGCAAGACGACTGAAGAGGTTAAGTCTGGTCCTGTGAAGCCCAAGATTCCGACTAGGCCTCCCAAATCTCCCAAGCCAGCTCCAAAAGCAAAAGTAGAAACGCGACGTAACTTTTCGGTGGCGTTATTGGTCTCGCCATTTGCCTTGGCGTGGCTGTTGTTGACTTTGACGAGTGGTGGTTTCGTCCTCTATGTGGCTCGATTTATGATGCCCAATGTGTTGGTCGAGCCTCCCAGTAAATTCAAGATTGGTCCTGCAACCGACTATGGTTTTGGGACGGTGGCTACCAAATGGAAGTCTCAGTTTGGTGTTTGGATTGTGAATACCGACTATAACGGTCGCAAAATGATTTATGCTCTCGCCTCGGTTTGTACGCACCTCGGGTGTACTCCCAACTGGTTGGGTGGTGAGCAAAAGTTTAAGTGTCCTTGTCATGGGTCCGGTTTTTACATCACCGGGATTAACTTTGAAGGTCCGGCACCACGTCCATTAGAGCGGGTTGGTATTGCTCTGGGGTCAGACGGGATGTTGGAAGTGGATAAGAGTGTGAAGTTTCAAGAAGAGTTGGGGCAATGGAACGATTCCGCCTCATTCGTAGAAGTGTGAGGATGGTTGGTTTCTCGACTGAGTTGTCTCACTTATAAGATCAGACAGAGAATTTATTATGTCCATCGGCGAATACATTCGCGAATCGCAAGTTTGGAAGAGTATCTTCCGTCACCCCGCTCCGTACGATCGACGGAACCGGATCGTGGTGATGCTGACGAACTTCTTCCTTCACTTGCATCCAGTTTCGATCAAACAACAGGGGATCGCGCTTTCTTACACATGGTGTATGGGCGGGATTACATTTTTTCTGTTTTTGGTGGAAACGATTACTGGCGTGCTGTTGATGTTTTACTATCGTCCGACTCTCGAGTGGGCATTTCGAGACATACTCTCGCTTCGTGACGTACAAACCTTGGGGATCATGCGGGAGATTCATCGCTGGGGTGCCCATGCGATGGTGATTACTGTTTGGTTGCATATGTACCGCGTCTTTTTGACGGGGAGTTATAAGCCTCCTAGGGAGTTTAACTGGGTGGTTGGTGTGATTCTGCTCGTCTTGACGTTGCTGCTCTCGTTTACCGGGTATCTGCTCCCTTGGGATCAGTTGGCAATTTGGGCGATTACCGTAGGTTCGAATATGGCGAAAGCGACTCCGTTTCTGGGTTCAGAAGGTCCCGGGTATCAGCTCTTGAATGTTGGTAACTATCCATTGATTACGCCGATTTCCGATGCTCGCTTCCTGTTGTTGGGGGCTCGCAACGTGGGTGAAGAAACATTAAATCGATTTTATATTTTGCACTGCGTGGCAATCCCGTTAGTGGTGGCCACCTTGATAGCGATTCACTTCTGGCGTGTCCGAAAAGATGGAGGAATCAGCCAGCCTTTGTAGGGTGGTTCGATTTCTAAGCGACAGAAATTTGCAGCGACAGAAAGTGTCTCCAACGGATTTAAACAGTCATGCTTGAAACGCATCCCGATCTCACATCCGACGTGATCTTTGGACTCGGCTGGCTTTACACCATCTTGTTCTTAATGAACATTGGGTGGACTCTTCGTGCTTACAATTTGAAGCTAGAAAATAAGTTCCTGAGTGGTCTGGCGGGATCTCATATCCCCTCGGCCTCCGTCTGGGCGATCTATAGTGGCGTTTTGATGATGACCGCTTTGGCTCACTTTACCGGTTCCGCTAGCCCCGAGTCATTCGTGGTTCGCATGCCCGAATTTGTGAAAACAGGCATCGATTGGTTTGCCGATCCAGTTCGCTATTTTTGTCTATCGATTGGTTTGTTTGTCGGTGTCGTGATGTTGCGGAAGCAGTTTGTGAAACCGACCGTCGCCTGGTCGTTGTTGAATCTTTCGATTCTCTTCCTTGGCCTGTCAATGACGGATTACGACTTTCGTTTGATTGTTGGTAAGCCCGATAATGTGCCGATTGTCGGCATGTTGTTCATTCTGGCTTTCTTTACCTGGCTCTATTTCAAACGAGCGGTCGAAAACGATCAGCGAATCAAAGATGGGCGTCCGCTCGTTGAGCAAGAAAAGAATGACAAAATTTTGGTTTGGCCTGATTTGGTCTATTCCGAACTGATTTGCATGATCGCTTTGACGGCGTTTCTTGTGCTCTGGGGGATTGCCTTGCAGGCTCCTCTTGAAGAGCCGGCTAACGCAGCGGCAACTCCCAACCCCTCGAAAGCCCCTTGGTACTTCTTGGGTTTGCAGGAGATGTTGGTTTATTTCGATCCCTGGTTGGCTGGTGTTGTTTTACCCAGTTTGATTCTGGTCGGGTTGGCTGTGATTCCTTACATCGATTTCAATAAACGAGGGAATGGATATTACAGTTACGAAGAGCGTAAGTTTGCCGTGCTGACATTCCTGTTTGGTTTTTTGCCATTGTGGGTGGCGATGATTGTTCTGGGGACATTTTTGCGTGGTCCAAACTGGAACGTATTCGGCATTTACGAGTATTGGGACGTTCATAAGCTCGAAGCTGCGAACAACAAGAATCTGTCCGACTTCTTTTGGTTGTATTGGCCGACTGGCGAGATGCTGGGAGGAATGCCCAAGTACAATCCACAAGGCGGTGCTACCGAGATGGTGATTTCCATCCTTGTGAGAGAGTGGTTGGGGATTGTGTTGGTGCTTGGTTATTTCATGGTCTCGCCAATCATTATGGCGTTAACCGTGTTTCGGAAGTTCTATGTGAAGATGGGTTTTATTCGATACATGGTGATGGCGAACCTTTTGTTATGGATGGCCGCCTTGCCGATCAAGATGGTTTTGCGTTGGACGGTCTCATTGAAGTACATCGTGGCGATTCCCGAGTACTTCTTTAACATTTGAGTTCGTCATCCCGAGTTTTCGGAATATCGTTTTACAGAGAATACAATACTGTCGATCATTGATCGGCAATCAGACAAAGAGGTCGACCGCCCATGCCGGCAACTGACGATTATCTGAGACAGCCTCAAAAAATGCACCGGTGGTTCCTGGGATCTACCGTGGTGATGTTTATTGCCTTCATCTGGATGACGGCAGCCGACCATTCGCGCGAATGGAAAGACTACCAATCGACGTTTTTCGATATTCAGATTGCGACTCTCGAAAAAGATCGTGCCGAGTTCAGTGTGAGCGAAGCCAATCGAGTGATTGGCCGTCTTGAACAGGATCTGAAACTGGCAGAAGAGGGGATTGATGCCAGCAACGATAAAATCGATGCTCTCAAAGAAAAATATGACACTGCAGACGCCGCATTTGATTTGATGGGTCGGCAGGTGAAATCGACGCGGGCTCAACGCGATGTGGCCCGAGCGAATTACGACCTAGGTGTTCGTGATGAGGTTCCGAAATCGGAATCGGCAAAACTCAGATCCATCTTCGATGATTGGCAAGTGAAAGTGGATTCCGAAGAACTCATTCTTCAGGGGTTCAGTTCTGAAGTGGATTCGCTTTCTGTTTTGCTCAAAATAGAGACAGCAAGTCGAGATAAAGCGGCCGAACGATTAGCGGTCGTCACGAAAGAGAAAATACAGCAGGAAAAACGCCTCGATGAATTGAGTCCGGAAATCGATGGGATAACGGATATCATGGGGGCTATCAATGTTATCAAGCGGTCAGTCATGACTGCCCCGATTATCGATGGCTTCAATGGCCAATTGCGCATTCAGCAAGACTGGCTTCCCGATCTTGAAGAGCACTTGGGGATGACCAGTTCGGCTCGGTTCGATCGATGTCGAACCTGTCACTTGGGGATTGATAAAGTGGCGGCTGGTAATTTACCTCTCTATCCGCATGGTGGTGATATTGAGGAACTCGGTCACGACTACAATAATTGGGTCGAAGAAGGCAAATTCCCACATCCTTATTCAACTCACCCTAATCCAGATTTGTATTTGACGGCAACTAGTCCTCATCCGACTGAGAATTTTGGTTGTACCATTTGTCACCAGGGGCAAGGTTCCGGGACAAGCTTTCAAAATGCGTCGCACGGCCCCAATAATCCCGTGCAGGAGCATGATTGGAAAGAAGAATTTAGTTGGTTTGACAATCACTTCTGGGAATACCCGATGATGCCTAAGCGATTCCAAGAATCGCAGTGTATTAAGTGTCACCACAATGTTGTCGAGCTTGGTGTGAATGCTGAATTCGGTGCTTCGGCTCCCAAAGTTTATGATGGCTATCAGTTGGTTCGTACCTACGGTTGTTTCGGCTGTCATGAGATTCAAGGTTATAAAGGGACAGAACCGATTGGTCCCGATTTGCGTCTCGAACCACAAACTGCAGAAGAAGCGGAACGAATCGCCAACGATCCCAATCAGATTGCTGGCAATATGAGGAAGGTCGGGCCTTCACTGCGATATCTCGCTTCTAAAGTCGGTCGTGGCTGGATTGAACAATGGACAGAAAACCCGAAGAATTTCCGTCCCTCCACTCGGATGCCGCAATTTTTCCATCTTTCGAACCAACAAGATGAACTCGCTGACGAATATCAGCCAGTTGAAATTGCTGCCATTACGCAATTCCTTTTGAAGAACTCGGAAGAATTTGAGTATCTGGAGCCGAGTGCAGGCTACAAACCCGATGCTGAACGAGGCAAAACCTTGTTCTCTCAGAAGGGTTGTTTGGCTTGTCACTCTCATGGAGACTTCCCAGGTGCGACCGCCAGCTTTGGCCCAGAACTGAATAAGGTTCATTCCAAACTTCCTGCGGGAGCGGACGGGTTTAAGTGGTTGTACACCTGGGTGAAAGAACCCACGAAATACCACCCACGTACCAAGATGCCGAATCTCTACCTCGATGCCTACAAAGAAGGAGAGACTCAAATCGATCCGGCAGCAGATATCGCTGCTTACCTGTTGAAAGGTGGAGCAGAAGAGTGGTCGTCGATCGATGTTGATGAAGCCACTCTGGACGAAATGGTTGAGATGTTTTTGACAGACGTTTTAACGCAGGCAGAATTTGACGAGTTCATGGAATCTCGTGACTTGTCTCTCGGTGGAAAGTTGCTCGAAGAGAATCTGAAGGGTGACGAAGTCGAACTTTGGAACGGAATCAAGCCCGAGGGTGTCGATACCGAGGAATGGGTAAATGATGCGAAGTGGCGAGAGTTAAAACTGAATTATATCGGTCGTCGAACTGTCACACGCTACGGCTGTTACGGTTGTCACGACATGAGTGGCTTTGAATCGGCACGTCCGATTGGAGTGGCCTTGCAGGATTGGGGTCGAAAGGACCGAACGAAACTCGCTCCCGAGCACATTGCAGAGTACCTGCACGTCCATGAATTTGATTTCCTCGCTGTGCCGTTACAAGACGGGGAAGTTGTCGAAGAAGTTCTGGCAAGTATTGAATCACCCAAACAGTTTGAAGAGTGGGCCGAATTGCGAGTCGAAGATGATTCAATCGCTAATAAGCCTTTTGAGGAAATGGTCCGCGTCAACGAGCGAAGCCAAGTGTTGGGTGATGTTGTTCACACACTGGAAGAACTCGAACCAAACGAGTGGACTGAAGAGCCTTATGGGCATGATGGAACGAACTATCTGATCTTGCTGTTAGATAATGAAAGCATGCACGAGAAGGTCGAGATGTACGTCAAGCGTGGAGCGGCTGATTCATTTTCAGATGAAGAAGACCGTGAGCATGCGATGTCGGTTTCTTACATGGTTGAGAATCTCTTGCATCATGGACGGGCCGGATTTGCCTGGCAGAAAATTCGTCAACCACGTAGTTATGATTTCGAGAAAATTGAGACCAAAGCTTACGACGAACGCTTGCGGATGCCCAAATTCCCCTTCGATCAGGAACAAATTGAAGCCATCACAACGTTCGTGCTGGGGTTGGTCGCCGACCCGCCTGTTGAGAAATATCTTTATCGGCCAGATGGGCCTGCGGGCGATCGTATCGCCGGTGAGTTCCTGATGCAGAAGTTTAACTGTACCGGATGTCACGTTTTAGAAATGCCGAAGTTCGAGTACCTGGCCGAGTTAGACGGGTTGCCTTCAGCAGCACCAGGAGAGCCGGTGTACAGTGCCGAAGCGATGGCGTTGTTGCATTCGATTTCTCCGCCACGGAAAGTGAAAATCCCCGGGCATGTCACTCAACTGCCTCTTGAATTTAGCGGCATGGTTTCCGATGTGATCGATGACTTGGGTGAAACTCCCGAAGGTTGGAGAAACTTTGTTGAGGCCCCCGGAGAAGACGCGGAAGCCAAAAAGGCTGCCATCAATTGGGACGGTGATTCTGAACCCGCTGAGTGGGAGTTTTATATCACTCTTTGGGAGAACCTACTTGTCGAGCGAGGAAAACTCACTTCACCAATTTATCCACCCATCGGGTCAGACACCGAGCAAGCTGTGGTCAGTCTTGCCGATGACAATAGCATTAATGCGACAATTCGCTTAGATGAGAAAACCGGTCACTTGGTTGTCACGATTGTTAAAGAAGATCTGGAATCAACTTTGCAACCGGAGTCTGTCACGTTGACTTTGGATCTTGTCACGGGATCGCAAGAGTATCCTTTATCGGTTGAAGGCGAGACCTTTTTATTGAAGCAGGCCGACCTACCTGAGGACTTCGGATCACTGGACGATCTGTATGGGTCAATCAGCGTGAAGTTCCCCGATGTTCATGTGACTCCTTCATCTCGAATGGGATTTGTGGGAGACCAACTTCGAAGCGCCAGCGACGGACGCGGAGGCGACTTCACCTTCTGGTTGGTTGACGAACTCGCCAAAACCGACAAACGTATGGATGGTAAACCCGATAATGCCTGGAACTATGTGGCGCCGCCATTGGTTCGCGAAGGTGCAAAGGTTCAGACCCCGTGGCTATACCGCTTCCTCCAGAACCCCGAAACACTGCGTCACATGACGGTCTTGCGGATGCCTAAATTTAATATGTCACCTGCTGAAGCTCAGACCTTGGCCAATTACTTTGCCGCTGTTGATGGGTCGGACTATCCTTATCAAGAAGTTCCTCAAAAAGATGCTCCCTACAAGCGAGCCATGAATAAAATCTTCCACGAGGAGTATGAAGAAACCCGGAGCGATGACTACCTGTCAGAGTCATGGCAGATGTTCCAGTTTAAAGGAAACAAGTGCATTGGTTGTCATACGGTCGGAGGCCGAGAGTATTTCTCGTCTGCGAAACCGGGAGAGCCAGAAGTTCGTGGTCCGAATCTGCCCCGAGTGGAGGAACGACTGCAACCGGATTGGACCATGATGTGGATTTATTATCCGAAGTGGGCCACTCCTTATACAAAAATGCCTGTGAACTATCCGCTGGATAAGCCGTCGTCGTTACCTTTGTTTGGAACCGACCCTGCGGCTCAATCGCGAGCAGTTCGGGATGCCTTGATGAATCACGCTGAGTTGTTGGAGACTCAAGGCGTGAAAATCTGGGATCTTCCCGCAAAAGGAAAAGAAGAGGAGAAAACCAATGAATGATTCTTCGCTAAAAAAGATCGCTTTTTTGGTCTTGTTGCCAGTTCTTGTGATTGGCTTATGCCTCACAGGAGCCGGTTGCGGTGGTGGAGTGGATGCTGTGACCACGGTGACATTGAAGCCCGCTGAACTGGAATCAGACGGAGCCAAAGAATCTGGGTCAGGCGGAGACAAACCAACCAAAAGTGGAGGCGCTGCCGGTTCAGGTCCTGGCAATCTGGTGGGGCGTTTCATTCTTGACGGAGCCGCACCCAATTTGTCACCACTCATTGCCAAAGGAGCCTCTGTCAAAGATGCGGAATATTGCTCCGCAGAAGCGGTTCCGAATCAATCACTCGTTGTGGGTGAAGGTGGTGGCATTGCGAATATGTTTATCTATCTGGATAAAGCCCCGAAAGGCTTTACGCCTGAAGGCATTTTAGCTGAATTGGTATTCGATCAAAAGAATTGCACATTTGTGCCTCACGGCTTGGTGGTACAAGTGGGGCAAACGGTGTTAGTCAAAAATGCAGATGGTGCCGCTCATAATACGAACATGAAAGTTGTTCGTAACAAATCGTTTAATCAAGTCGTCAACGGCAACGACCGGAACGGCGTTCCGTTGATTTATGAAAAGCCGGAACCGGCTCCGATCAAAGCGGCCTGTGACTTTCATGCCTGGATGGGTGCGTATCAATTGGTGATCGATCATCCATTTGCTGCTTGCTCGAAAGCTGACGGCACATTTGAAATTAAAAACCTTCCGGCTGGTGAGTATAAATTCCGTGTCTGGCATGAGAGTGCCGGATTGCTGGAACGAAGTTTGAAGGTAAAAATTGAAGCTGGCAAAGATAATAAACTCGAACAGTCTTACAGTGTTGGTAGTTTTACGAAACTGTAACAAAGCGATCCAATCAAAGTTCAGTACATCATGAGACATTCCCATTACGGAGTTCTCCCCGTGAGTATCCGTCAAAATTCAAACATCCTGTTTGTTCTGGCCTGCGGCTTCCTGTTCGTTGGGTGCGATGCGTTCTCACCCCCCGACGCGGTATTCGTCGTGCGCGAGGAAACCAACCAATTAACGTCTAATGTTTCAAATGCTGTTGAAGCAGAGTTAGACAATTCGTTTGGGAATCCCCATCAATTGGTGGCTTGGCTCAAACTTCCGGTCGATTTTGGCGGAGTCATGGGGGCCACAGAAGAAAGTACACTCGAAGGTCCACTCAATAAGTTTCCTGTCACATTCGATACCGAGGCAGATGAAAAGTTTATCGCTCAATTTCAAAATGATGATGGTGATTTCAAGTTTGGTGAAAGCGGTGCTCGTCTCGATTGGATGACGGGTGAGTATGCCGGAAAATCAATGCAAGTGATCGGGTACGATGCCGAAACCCAGTTATTGACCACGAAGGAAAAAGTTGAAGTTCCCCCTGCGGCAGGCGACACGTTTGTTCTGAGTGCTGGTGATACACTAAAATCTGGTCGTGCTTTGTATATGGAGCATTGTTTGCATTGTCACGGCGTCAGTGGTGACGGGAATGGTCCGACCGCTCTGTATCTTAATCCTCGTCCTCGCGATTACCGCCTTGGTCAGTTCAAATTCAAATCGACGAAACCTGCGGAAAAAGTTCGTCAGGAAGGGTTGGGCCGAGTGATCAAGTACGGAATTCCAGGGACTTACATGCCTTCCTTCCTGTTACTGGAAGATGAAGAGTTATATGCCATCGTGGAATATGTCCGCTGGTTGTCGATGCGTGGAGAATTGGAATATCGCGTTGATCAGGAACTGGTTTTGGCCAGTGGTTTAACGAACAAAATCATTGCAGAGCGAAAAGCGGATGGCGATGATTCAGAAGAGATTCAGGAAGAAATTGACGAGGCGGTCGCAAACATGCCGGTACTGTTCGACGATCTGGCGGGGCAACTGGCTGAAAGCTGGTTATTGGCCGAAGAGGAAGGAAGTTTGATTGTTCCGGCAGTGGCTCGCGTTGAAGATTCATTCGAATCGCGTGCTCGTGGTCGGAAATTCTTTCTGGAAAAATGCACAAACTGTCACGGTCATAAAGGGCGTGGCAACGGTTCGATGACGGAAGATTATCAGAAAAATGAAGAGACCGGTGAGCTTTATGCGGAGCCGGGGTTATTCGATATCTGGGGGAATTCTGTCAAACCGCGAAACCTGACTCAAGGAGTTTATCGAGGCGGTCGTCGTCCGGTGGATCTCTTCTATCGGCTATATGGTGGAATTGGGCCTTCCAAAATGCCGAACTTCGCCACAACTGATCCTCAAATCTTGTGGGACACCGTGAACTACGTCTTACATGTCCCGTTTGAAACACCGGGCGAGTATATCGAGGTGGATAAAGAGTATTTCGAGAGTAAAAAGAAGTCTGGCGGAGATGAAGAAAAAGCTGCCGATGAGGAAGCAGCAACCACCGAGACTAAGCAGACTGCGACCGGATCGACTGAGTCATCCGATCAGGGATAACAGATTCGTTCGGAGAGCCGAACATAAGGAGTATCTATCGTGCGTTGGTTCTGGTTGACATTTTTTACCGTCTGTCCCATTGCGGCAGTCGTGCTTTGTGTGGTGGCTCCCGGTCTGGACTGGTGGTTTCCGGGCGAAGCAGGATCTCCGCTGGGTGAGCGCATCGACTCATTGTTCTATCTGATTTTGTATATCGTGACGGGAACATTTATCGGAACACAAATCGCAATGGTTTATGTGTTGTGGAAGAGTTCCAAAAAGGATGACGAACGAGCTTGGTATTCGCACGGTTCACACAACCTGGAAGTGATTTGGACGATTGTACCAGCCGGGATATTACTGTTCATTGCGTTGTATCAGATGGATGTCTGGGCCGAATTTCGAGTCCTCTCTAAATTCCCGAAAGAAGCGCGTAAAGCTCCCGTCGCTGAAGTGATGGCCCGTCAATTTGAGTGGAGAATTCGGTATCCCGAGCCGGGAAGAACTCTACAGATTCAACAACAACCGACCGATTTATACGCTGTGAACGAACTCATCGTTCCGGCTGCCAAACCGGTCATGATTTATCTCAAGACACAAGATGTGCAGCATTCATTTTTTCTACCAGAACTACGTGTCAAACAAGACGCGGTTCCTGGACAGATTATTCCGGTCTGGTTTGAAGCGACCAAGCCGGGAGAATACGTGCTTGTGTGTGCCGAGCTTTGCGGCTGGGGACATTACAAAATGGGCGCTCGTGTGGTGGCCCTTGCTGAAGAGCAGTTTGAAGCGGCGATGGAAAAATTGGCCGAAGAACAATCTGATGACGGGTTTGCCGATGCTGGCGAATCCGACGATGAATAATTAAAGAGGTGAATTGTGAGTGTAGCTGATCCCGTATCACACGACGCACATGATGATGCCCACGGCCACGGCCATGAGCAGTCTTTCATCAGTAAGTACGTCTTTTCGACCGACCATAAAGTCATTGGTATCCAGTTTTTGGTAACCACGTTGCTGATGCTGATGGTCGGTGGAGCCTTAGCTTTAGGCGTGCGTTGGCAATTGGCCTTTCCTTGGGAAAGTATGCCTCTGGTCGGCCGTCTGCTCTTCAGTGGCGAAGGTGGTCAGATTTCTCCCGAATTCTACACCATGTTGTTCACGATGCATGCCACCGTGATGATCTTCCTCGTGATCATTCCAATTCTCGCGGGGGCGTTTGGAAACTTTCTGATACCGCTGATGATCGGTGCTGACGATATGGCATTCCCGGTCCTCAACATGCTCAGTTATTGGTTCATGTGGCCTGCGATTGTCTGTTTCTTCGCCAGTTTTTTCTGTGCGGGAAACGGTGCGGCAGCGGGATGGACATCTTATCCGGTGCTGTCAGCACTTCCGCAGGCGGCACCCGCCTCGGGGATGGCGCAGAACTGGTGGTTAATCGGAGTCACTTTGGTCGGTGTTTCTTCAATGATGGGTTCGGTCAATTACATGACCACCATTATTAACATGCGAGCACCGGGGATGACTCTGTTTCGGATGCCGCTCACCATTTGGGCCATGTTTATTACGGCCATCTTGCAAGCATTTGCATTACCTGTTTTGACGGCGGCTGGCTTCATGCTGGTTGCCGACCGTCTGCTTGGAACCTGTTTCTTCATACCGGCTGGTCTGGTTGTGAACAACGCCGATCCGACTGTGGGTGGTGGTCAGCCACTCTTATGGCAGCACCTCTTCTGGTTCTATTCGCACCCGGCTGTGTACATCATGTTACTTCCCGCGATGGGAATGGTGTCGGACATGTTAGCGAATGTTGCCAGAAAACCGCTCTTCGGCTACAAGCCGATGGTTTACTCGATGGCAGCGATTGCCGGTCTGGGTTTTATCGTGTGGGGACACCACATGTTTACCTCGGGAATGAATCCGGCTCTGGGGATGACCTTTATGACATCCACTATGATGATTGCTTTGCCTTCGGCCATTAAGACATTCAACTGGATCGGAACGATCTGGGGCGGAAAGATTGAATTCAATACGGTCACACTCAACAGTGTGGCGTTTGTCTCGATGTTTGTCGTGGGTGGTCTCAGTGGTATCTTCATGGCGGCAGTGCCTGTTGATATCTATATCCACGATACCTACTTCATCGTGGCCCACTTCCATTATGTGTTGTTTGGGGCCACTCTGTTTGGTGTCTTTGGAGCGATCTTCTTCTGGTATCCGAAAATGTTCGGTCGGAAAATGAATGAAGGATTGGGCAGAGCTCACTTCTTTTTCACGTTCCTTGGAGCCAATGGTACTTTTTTCCCAATGCACCTTCTCGGTGTCGCCGGAATGCCACGACGATATGCAGACCCTTATCTGCATCCGTATCTCGAACATTTTCTCCCCATGAATCAGTTCATGACGTATTCGGCGATCATGATGGGGTGTGCACAGTTTTTGTTACTCTTCAATTTTGCCTACAGCATGTTTTACGGAGAAAAAGTGGGACGAAATCCTTGGAAAGCCAATGGCCTCGAATGGACGGCTCCTTCACCTCCCGGACATGGAAACTTCGATGTTCTTCCTGTCTGCTATCGCGGACCTTACGAATACTCTTCGCCCCTGGTGGAAGAAGACTTCTTGTTACAAACAGAATACCTGCCGCCTCCCGACAAAGCGGAACCCGTTAAAGAACCTGAACACGCCTAGTTTGATATTGAAATACGATGGATACCCCGTCGGCTTATAATCCCTGGTTGCACCGTTTTGCGGTCCTGACAACGTGCGTTGCACTGTTGCCGGTGACGCTGGGCGCGTTGACAACTTCGGAAGGAGCCGGGATGGCGTTTCCCGATTGGCCAACATCGGATGGCTACAACATGCTGTTCTATCCTTGGTTACAATCTTCGGGGGATGAATTTCTCGAACACGGTCATCGTCTCGCTGGAATGCTGATTGGGATTTTCAGCTTGGGGCTGGTGGCATTGGTCTGGAAATACGAGCATCGACTTTGGGTGACCGTGGCGGGTTTTGTCGTCTTATTAAGCGTGATTGCTCAAGGAATTTTGGGCGGACTAAGAGTCCTCGAGAATGATCCTCGGCTCGCGATGGTTCATGGCCTGTTCGCGGCAATGGTTTTCGCTTTAATGGCGGCTGTTTCACTCTTCACAAGTCGCCGTTGGTTATCGGCCGATAAGGAAGACATTGAGCGAGACCCTGGATTCGTCAAACCTTGGGCCGTCGCCGCTGTTGTGATGATTCTCGGACAATATATGTTGGGTGGTTTTCTTCGACATCGTGGGACGGCTCTGTTTGAACATATGGGGATGGCTGTTGTTGTTTTAGCCGTTGTCATCGCACTCGTTGTTGCGGCACGCAAAACAAAACAGGTCTGGGTGACACGCCCTTCATGGTTGCTGTTGGCACTTACGGTTTCTCAGTTTACGTTAGGTCTTGCCACCTTTATCACAAAGTTTGGCTTGAAAGCCGCGGGTTGGGTGGCCGTGTCGGGAACCACACTTCAAACAATGATTCGTAGCGGTCATACGATTGTTGGAATGCTTCTGCTGATGACATCAGTCATCGTGCTGTTAAGAGCCTATCGTCTGTGTCGAGTGTGGAATGATCGACACTTGAAGTCGAATTCAACTCAATTACCGGTGTTGCCGGGCATGTCGATGGAAGGGGGCCTGCAATGAGTTCTGCCGGTTCTTCGACAACTCGAACAATAGCGTTGGTCGGTCGCAATGCGATTACGGCTCGAATCGTGGATTACATTGAACTGACAAAACCCAAAATTGCCGTGATGGCATTGGTTACAGTCACGGTGGGATACACGCTAGCCGCCCAAGGGACTTGGTTCAGTTGGTCGTTAGTTTCTGCGATGGTAGGGATTGCCTTGATGGCCATCGCTTCCAGCAGTTTGAACCAATGGGTTGAACGTGAGACCGATGCCTTAATGCATCGGACCGCAAATCGCCCGATACCTGCCGGGAGATTGCACCCGACGGAAGTGTTCTGGTTTGGGATTGGATGTGGAGTTCTTGGAACTTTCATTTTAGCCACCTACGTCAACACAACCACCGCATGGTTGGGCCTATTTACCTTTGCCCTCTACACTTTCCTATACACTCCTTTGAAACGCTATACCTCACTTTGCACTGCGATTGGTGCTGTTCCCGGTGCGTTGCCGCCTGTTTTAGGTTGGACGGCTGCGGGGGGGGAATTGAACTCAGGTGCGTTTGCTTTGTTCGGTATATTGTTCCTGTGGCAGTTTCCGCATTTTCTGGCCATCGCCTGGATGTACAAAGAAGATTACTCACGCGCGGGATTGAAAATGCTACCTGCCAAAGTTCAAGCAGGTGGTGCTGAAAAAATCACGGGATATCTGGCAACGGCTTACGCGGCTGCTTTGATTCCCGTTAGCTTGATGCCGAGTGAAGTCGGGCTCGCTGGCTCACGATACATGTGGGCGGCATTGTTCCTAGGGCTCGGCTATCTGGCTGTTAGTATCATGTTTATTCGTGATGAGTCACGCCGGTCGGCTCGACGTATTTTATATTACTCATTGATTTATTTGCCGCTGTTGTTGATCGCATTGACATGGGATCATTTGGCATTATTGCAATAACACGACACGGTATTTCCAACGATACAATGTTTCCTTTTAACGGTAAGTGACTCCTGATGTCTGATTCGTCCTCACATTCAGCCGGTTCCAATCTCAAGATGGGTCTGCCGATTCCGAATTCCAAACTCGGGATGTGGTTGTTCCTCGGAACCGAAATTATGTTTTTTACGGCATTCATCGGTTCCTACATTGTTCTCCGCATGGGGTCGCAAGGTTGGCCCAGTGATCCACACGTCACCCACATCAATGTCTTCGCTGGTGGATTTAATACCTTCGTGCTGATTGTGTCCAGTTATTTTGTGGTGCTGGCTCACGAAGCGATGCTACACAAGAATTTCGACAAGGCCCGCAAATTTCTTTGGATGACGACAATGGCGGGGGTCGTTTTCATGGGAGTGAAGTCCTTCGAATATTACGGCAAGATCACCCATAACATTCTGCCGGGACAAATTGCGGAAAACGATTGGCAAGCTGCCGAACAAGCGATGTCTGAATTTGATGACGCTGTGGAGGAAACGGGGCTGCAGGACAAAAAAATCCAATTGTCCGAGTTGCAACTACAAATCGCAAAAGCTTCCGATGATAAAAGTGAAGCTGAGATAAAAGCGGACGCCGAGAAAAAGGAACAAATCCAACCAGAAATTGATAAGCTCGTCAAAAAGGACACGGAACTTAATGATGAATTTTATTCAGAAGGTGTCACTAAAGAGGTAAAGGCTGATTTGAGGTCACGTATAATTAGTGTTGAAGATGAAATCTATGATTTGGATCCGCTACAAGGTTTAAATCTACAGATCAAAAATCGAGAATTGTTTGCGAATCACGTCAAGAACTTTAAAACCTATGTCAAAGCGGAAGAATGGGATTTTGCGGGTCTGACTCAGGAAGTCAATACTCTGAAAGAATCCTATCCAGAACAGGCATCCCATGTTCATGAACCGCATGTGATTCTGTATGGAAACATTTTTGCATCGACTTACTTTTTAATGACCGGTTTCCATGCGATCCACGTCATCGTAGGACTGATCCTGTTTGGAATGGTGTTGAAGCAGGGGAGTAACCTGGATGAGACCTGGACCGACTGGGTGGAAAATAGTGGCCTCTATTGGCACTTCGTCGACTTGGTCTGGATCTTTCTGTTCCCGTTATTGTATATCGTCGATTTCACATAGTTTTTCATTAAGCACATTTGGTCTGAAGCCGGAATCATTTCTGTTAGACATACGAGGAATTCAGCATGGCATATCGCGACACCGCTCACGACGATCATTCTCATGGTAATGTTGCATATATTGTTATTTTCTTCGCGCTGATGATCTTCACGGCTATCTCTATTGTTGCGGATGTCGTTCACATCCCCAGTGCGGCTCTCAAAACCGTCATTGTGATGTCGGTTGCTGTCGCAAAAGCAACTTGCGTGTTGCTGTTCTTCATGCATATCAAATTCGAAGGAAACTGGAAATATATTCTGTTGGCTCCGACAACCATATTGGCCATTGGTTTGCCAATTGCTTTGATGCCGGATGTTGCCACCAGTTATTACATCAGAGATGTTCCTCAAAAGTATGATTACGACGAATTCATGGCCGTGCATGGAGATCATGGTGAGGAGCACAGCGAAGGTGACCATCAAGAAGATGGCCATGCTGCCGAACATAGTCACGACGATGCTGATCACCACGAAGGTGACGCCGACAAACATCATAAGGACAGCCAAAATCCCGAACAGGGCGACGAAACGTCCGGTGCGGATGCGACTGAATCCAGTGTCAAGTGATGTCCGACCCCGCTGCCATCAGCGTTGAAGCTCTTTCTTATTCTTACGGCGAGCGGGTCGCGCTGTCTGATGTCTCATTTCAGGTCAAGCCGGAAGAAATATTTGGCCTTCTCGGTCCTAACGGATCTGGCAAGACGACTCTCTTTCGGCTGCTCTGCACGTTGATGCCGATTCAATCGGGGGCTGCTTCTTTATCAGAGGCTGATGTGAAAACGTCTCCCGCCGAAGTGCGTCGTAAAATTGGCATCACGTTTCAGTCACCCAGTCTCGATGATCGTTTGACGGTCCGAGAAAATCTTAAGCACCACGGGCATTTATACGGTTTGCGCGGCAGTGAACTGGCACAACTGATCGAACAGCTTTTAACGCATGTGGGTTTAGTTGACCGAATGGGAGAAACGGTCTCCAAACTTTCGGGGGGAATGAAGCGTCGAGTGGAGATTGCCAAGGGATTGCTTCATCGTCCCGAGATTTTGTTGTTGGATGAGCCAAGTACGGGACTCGATCCCGGTGCTCGTCACGATTTATGGCAATACTTAAGAAAACTAAGAGACGAACAGCAGGTGACGATTCTGGTGACGACACATTTAATGGAAGAAGCCGAGCGATGTGACCGTTTGGCAATTCTCAATCAGGGTGAATTAGTTGCGATGGATACACCCGAGATGTTGCGGAGTTCCATTGGGGGCGACTGCATCACAATCAGCACATCCGACCAAAACAGCTTACAGAATCGTTTACGAGACCAGTTTCAGTTGGACGCTTCGATCATCGGAAATCAGTTAAGGATTGGACGTGAGAACGGTCACGAACTCATTCGCGATCTTGTCGATGCGTTTCCCGACGACATCGAATCGATCTCGCTTGGCAAACCAACTTTAGAAGATGTGTTCATTCAAAAAACCGGCCATCGATTCTGGGAAGATGAGGCGGTCGTATGAATGAGTCTTTGAAATCCTCGGCGAATTCCTCCAGTTACTGGCTCGCCGTCTGTTCGCTTTCTCAAAGAGAGATTGTTCGATTTTTGCGTCAGCGAACTCGTGTTGTTGGAGCTCTTGGCCAGCCTGTTATTTTTTGGGTTCTGTTTGGAGCCGGGTTGTATGGTTCTTTTCAGCCACCGGAGTGGGCCTCAGCCGATATGACCTATCAGGAATACTTTTTTCCTGGTGTGGCCGTCATGATTCTGTTGTTTACCGCGATCTTTTCGACCATTTCGATCATTGAAGATCGCCGAGAAGGTTTTTTGCAAGGAGTCTTGGTCTCGCCCGTGCCTCGGTCAGTGATCGTGTTTGGTAAACTGATCGGCGGGACGATCTTGGCTGTGGGTCAGGCGATTCTGTTCCTGATTTTCGGATTTTGTCTGCATTGGTTCGGTTTGGCCCCTGAAATCCGACTCAATCTGACTATTCTTGATTGGTTGGCCGTTCTATCATTTATGTGTCTGCTGGGATTTACTCTCACCGGTTTGGGGTATGTCATCGCTTGGCCGATGTCGTCCACGCAAGGATTTCACGCCATTATGAGCGTGTTCTTGTTGCCAATGTGGCTACTCTCGGGGGCGATCTTTCCTGTCGGATCCACGGGTTGGCTCTCGTGGGTGATGTGGATAAATCCATTAACTTACGGAGTCGCCTGTTTGCGTCGTTTGATGTATTCCAATTCGATCAGTCCCGATGCGGTGGGATTGCCGGGAGTGGCCCTGAGTTTCTCTGTCACTCTTCTGTTTTGCCTTGTGTGTGTGATGATTGCGACACAATTAACCAATCGGCGTTCTGCGTTGAATACTCGTTGAAGTCGAACCGGATGACGTTTGGGAGAACAGTTCACTATGAATGAAGAAACCACCGGCACAACAACCACTCCACCGGAGCAAGCTCCAATGACAACCGGCACGAAGTTTATGTATGGCTTCATTGTCATGTTGTGGGTTGTCGCAGGTGCTGCCGTTTATGTGACGTTTTTCTCGGCTGATGCTCGACAACAATTGGCAAATTCTCAGGGAGCTTCCTCAGAGGAACCCGAAGGAGAGCAGGCGGAGGTCTATGAAGAGCACAAAACGATTGTGTTCAATTCTCAAGGGGAGGTGGTCGATCCTGAAGAATCAAAAGATCTTCCGAGAACTCTGGAACCGTTCAGTCTGGTTAATCAATCCAATGAAAAAATTGGTTTGGAGGAACTGAAAGGGAAGCCTTGGGTGGGGACATTTGTTTTTTCCAGTTGTCCGGGGCCGTGCTCGATGATCACCGGTCGAATGAAGCAACTGCAGTCTGAAATGAAAGGAGTGGACTTCAATTTGGTGTCGATTACCGTCGATCCGAAAAATGATACTCCCGAAAAATTGACCAAATATGCCGATGCTTTTACCGCCGATCTCAAGAACTGGCACTTTTTGACCGGCGACATGAACGTGATTTATGAATTGATTCGGAGCGGTTTCAAAATGCCTGTCGGCGAGATTAAGCCGGGAGATATTTTGCACACAAATAGATTCGTTGTCGTCGATTCCGAAGGAAACTATGTTGATTCGTTCATTGCACTTCAGGATGAACAGTTCCATGCCTTGAAAAAACGACTTCGGGATTTGGCCGAAGAACCCTCTAAAGACGCGAATCAAAGTCCCGCCGAAGAAGCTTCCCCCGTCAACAAATCCGATCAAAGTTCTCCCACAACCGAGAAGGAGTCCTGAGTCACCGTGAATGCTCCCAACTGGGTCTATACACTGCCCTCCATAAACGCGGCACTGAATACTTTGGCGACAATATTGTTGGTCAGTGGCTATCTACTCATCCATCGCGGGCAGAAAGTCGCCCACAAGCGGGTGATGCTCTCGGCATTTGCGACCTCCGTATTGTTTCTCGTTTTTTATCTTACTTATCATTTTGCTTTGAAGCATTACACCGGAGTCTCCTCCAAGCCGTTTCAAGGACAGGGACTCATTCGCCCGATCTATTTTACGATTCTCATCACTCACGTCATTTTGGCTGCTATCGTGCCATTTCTGGCAATGTTGACGATCTATCGGGGATTGAAGGGACAGTGGCGCAAGCATCGCAGGATTGCTAAAATCACATTTCCCATCTGGCTGTTCGTTTCTCTGACGGGGGTTATAATCTATGGAATGCTCTATCGTTGGCCCGTTTGAACCGGGAAGGAATGAATGATGAAAACTGTCAAAAAAATTGTTTCGATTCTTCTATTGGCGATCATGGTCAGCGCTCTACTTCCGGCTGTCGCATCGGCTTGCCCGATGTGTAAAGCGGCGGCTGAGCAAGATGAAAATCAGCCCAAAGCGTACATGTATAGCATTCTTTTCATGCTGTCGATGCCTGCGGTGATTTTTGGTTCTTTCGGTTACGGGATTTACCGCATGAACCAACGCGAGAATGAGTTCAGTTCATTAGATGAAGAACTGCACGCCCTGCATAACAACGCAAGCGACGTTGTCGATTAGTCTTCCTCGTTAGCTTTCATCGCTCCAGAACTCTTCCGTGTCGAAGAAGGAGTCGAGCGAAATCCACAACGCTCTGGCATACCGATAAAACAGAGTCGGGAAGAGAATGCAAAACCCGATTAGGTACGGCATCAATTCTTTGTTGGGGATGTCCTTCCCAAAGTGCAGAGTGACATAGGCAACGGTTGTGCTCATTGCAGTGAGCCCGTAGTTGATGTAGATCGATCCCAGAAAATAGCCCGGCGCTCGTTCGTATTTCAGATCGCAACTCTCACAGCGTTCGTACATCCGAAAGAATGAGAGAAAGAGTTTTCCCGTTCCGCAACACGGGCAGCGAAGTCGAAAGGCTCGACCGAGAAGAGTTCCCAATGGTGGTTTTTGCACGGCGGTCTCAGTCGATTCTCAGGAATGTAATTGAAGAGGGTCTGATTCTGTCTGGCTGCTGGTCACACTTAACCCCTGACAGTTCTGTTCGATCAGTCGAGCCAGAGTTTCTAAGGCAGGCCGTTCGGTGGCGTAATGTCCTGCGATCACAAGGCTGATCCCGGCAGATCGAGCTTCCAGGCAAGCATGAAACCGAGCTTCTCCCGTGATGAGAACATCTGCTCCGAGTCGTCTCGCATCTCCCTGGAACTCCGCAGCTGATCCGCAAGCGATGCCCACTTTTGAAACCAAGCGATTTCCCTCACCGACGAATTGCACACCGGCTCCGGTTGGCAGTTTCTGTCCGGCCAATGAAGCCAGATCGGAAAGTGTCATCTCGCGTGGCAATGTTCCGATTCTCCCAGAGCCGAGACCTTTCAGACGGGGATATTTTGCGACCATATTATCTGTCACTGGACGAATGGGGGTGACGTCGACTAATTCGAAAAGCTCGGCCAATTGTGCGTTGATCCCAAGTTTCGCAGAATCGTACGCCGTGTGAGGACTATAAACGGCAATGTTCGCCTGGATCAGACGAATCAATAGTGCCCCTTCTTCGGAATCGAAAGTGATCTCCTGGCGTGGGCGGAAGATGATTGGATGGTGGGTGACAATCACATCAATGTGATTTTTGATGGCCTCTTCGGCGACATCGGCGGTCAGTGTCAAACACGTCATGACACGTTCGATCTTGTCACCTGTTCGCCCCACAATCAACCCGACATTGTCCCACTCTTCAGCGAGTTCCAGTGGTGCCAGATTTGAGAGCGTTTCGAGAAAATTGGTAAATCGAGCCATAACTGAGCGATCAATTTCAGTAAGTATTTTCCTTAGCTTACACGCCGGGGACAAACCGCATCAAGTCTCAGAATGAATCGCACCCGGCGAATCGGAGAGTGCTTTCCCTCGGATGGCTGTTCACGGTTCGGTTCCCCCGATAAAATAGAGGTATGAAATTTCAATATGCTCTTCCTACGCGATGTCTATCAACAAACTTGAAACAAGCATTGCTGGCAGCCGCGCGGTTGAAGGTCGCCGGTGTTCAACTTGATGTCCGACAGGAAGTCTCCCCGGATCAAATGGGGAACACGGCGATCCGCGATTTCAAAAATCGCCTTAATGAAATGAATCTCAAGGTCGCCTCGGGAGCCTTTCCCATGCGGCAAGCGATTTACGATCCTCAATGGATCGAGCAAAGACTGGAAGCCCTTCGAGCGGCGATGACTTTCTGTTATCAGTTGGGGACCGATGTGTTGACCGTTCGGCCCGGTCGTCTGCCCGATCCTGAACAACGTCCTGCTGAGTGGCAAATCTTGTGCGAAGTTTTGAATGAATTGGCTCAATTTGGAAATCACTCTGGTGTGACTCTTTGTTTGAGTTTATCCATGGAGTTTCCAACACGAGTGAGGCAGCTCTTGCAAGCCGTCACGGAGGGGTCGTTAGGAATAAACTTTGATCCTTTGAGTGTGATGGCGGCGGAAGGCGATTTAATGAATCTGTTTCGCGAGTTTCATGTCGATGTGAAACACGTTCGCGCACGTGACGGTATTCGCAATATCGATGATGAAATTGAAGAGTCTCCATTGGGAATGGGGGGCGTCGATTGGCCGCAATTTCTGGCGTTACTACACGAAGCCGATTATCAAGGTTGGATCGTAATTGATCGAACCAGTGGTGAAGATCGAGCCGGCGATCTTTCAGTGGGACTCTCGTATCTCAGAGAGTTATCACCATTTTGACGAATCGGACAAAATACTGTTTGACGGATTCGATCCTCAGCGAGACAATGAGACTCGCACGATTCACCAGTCGATTCTCCTCGCATTCAGAGACGATGACTGGTCGGAAAGGATCCATCATGATTCGTTTATCATTGAGTGTTGCTGCCGTTTTGATCGTCAATTTGGTTCTGGGTGTTGTTCTGGAAGCTCAAGTTGTTGAGCCGCATTTCCACCACGCGATTGAAATTGAGTCGGCCCCCATCATCAATCGAATTCCACTCGAAACGCGACAAATACGTCGCATCGTCGAACAGCCTGATGGATCGCTATTGATCACCGAATGGGAGACAGGATCATTGATTCGATTGTCACCCGAAGGACAACCAGAACGAATTGCGGTGGGGTTGAATCAACCCTCGGGTGTTGTCAGTTCTGGCTCTGGTGAAATATTTTTGACTCTCTATGGGGCGGGAATACCAAAGTCAGGCGCTTTAGTTCGACTCGATTCCATGGGAAATCTCGTCCCTCTGATCGACGAGCTGAACGGCCCGAGTGATCTCGTGATGTCACCTCAAGGAGATCTTGTGTTTTGTGAGTATTCGACGGGTAAAGTTTTCAAGCTCAACGCAGATGGTGAGCAAGAATTGTTGACGGATCGTGTCACCTCACCGACGGCTCTCGCTTATGATAATAGGGGGACTCTGTATATCGCTTCCCGGACTGAAGGAACTGTCTATCAACTTTTGTTCGACGGAACGTTAGAGCGTATTCAGGTGGGCTTGCAACACCCTTCGGATTTGTTTGTTCATAGGAGTGGTTTGCTCATCATTTTGAACTCTCAGACCGGACGCATCATGGCCTGGAATCCTGAAACCGGGAAGACTCAGAGTTATGCACGCGTTCCCGCAGAGACGACTTGTCTGGCGTTCGATGAGGACGATAACTTTGTGATCGGGCATTGGAATTACAATTTCTTGATGAGAATCACTCGCCATCTTTCTGTGCCTTGCCCACATTGCGAGGAGCGTATTCCACTCAATCTGGTTCCTCCCGCGACCACAGGTTCTCCTGATACTTCTCTCTGAACACGAAAAAACCGAGGCCACCGTGACAGATGACCTCGGTCAATCGAGAAATAGACGCGTCTGATAATTGATTAAAAGTCCAGGGCGTAGCGGGTACCGTAGATTGTGTAATCTCCATCGGTAAATCCCGCCACAGCTTCGTGTCCTGCAATCGAGCCGCGAATCGCGTTGAATTGGATTCGGGCATATGGAGAGAACCACCAATTCATTCCGTAGGTCATGCTGCGTCCCACTCCTCCCTGAATGTTCCCATCGGTGAGATCCAGCATCGAGTATCGCACTGCGACTTGCCATGCCCCATATGTGGGATTGCAGTTCGAGAAGGGATCAAAGTTTTCCATGATGCTCGGACGATCGATCGATCCGACCGAACGTTTGTAGTTCATATGGTCGCCCGTCAAGAAGTAGGACGCTTGAACGTAGTAACCATAGAAATCGGCATCAGGACCAGAGGCTTCACTACGATTGACGTGTGTAAACATGGCTTCAGCGGTCAAGTTGAGCGGACCGCGGTTATACATCAATTCGGTGGCGAGAGTATCCGCGTGTGTTTCTCCGGCAATTGGTCTTGTATCCAACCAGCGTGAACTCGACCGTGCTTCTGGACGTGTGCGAAAGCGTCCTTCATTGCCGTTCGTCGCTCCGTCACCAACATCTCCATCAGGAAATGCAATTTGTCCGACGAGAGCCCAGTGAAACCAGTTTGCCTTGTCATCGTAAATGCTACCACCAAGACGACCATTTACGCTGACCTGTAAGTCGTCACCAATCGCTGCTCCATCAGTGACAATATTTTCCATCTCATAGACACCGTACTGCCAGAACAACGATTGACTGTCATTTTCTCCCCAGACACCAATTCCCAAACGACGTGCGTCTTCGTTATGTGCTTCGACAACAAAAGGACGTTCTAGGAACACGTTGAAGCGACTGCTGTTCCAATGATCGAGACCGATTGGTCGCTTTTGGTGTCCCACAATCAGTTTCTGGTTGTGAGGCAGATTGTCCCAACCGATATACACATCTTTGAATTCACTATTTTCCGCTTTGGCGAAATCGATCTGGAATCTCCAGAACATATTGGCAGGTGCATCACCTTTCAGTTCCAGTCGAACACGACGAAAACCAAGCCGGTCTTCGGGATCTTGACCATAATTGTCCTCCATAGGATCGTCGTGCTCGAAATAACCGATGCCTTCATCGCTTTGTCCGAAGGACCAGTGGTCGACGTGAATTCGCCCACCCAATGAGTAGGTCGGTTTTTTGAGTTTCTCTTCGAGATTGGCAACAATGGATTCGCTTTTCAGCGAGTAGAGTTCTGCTTCGATGGTTGCCAATCGATCGAGGATTGCGGAGGTGCTGATTTCTTCCGAATAAGCTTGCGGTGAGGGGACTTCGACGGAAGCGAATGTCGTTTCTGTGATGAATTCGGAAGAATTATTCGCAGAGGTTGGAAGAATTTCAGGTGTTCGTACAGTCGCATATCCACCCGTTGAAAAGATATCACTCCCGAGCGTTACAGGACAAGCCGTGCTCTTCTGATGTTCGTCAGAAAACGGAGGGCGTTCGATGCTCTCAAAGGGGTTTTGAGCAAAAACTGAATAGCTGGTCACACCCACCAGTCCAGCCGCAACCAAATAGCGTAGTGAACTAAAGGTCATCGCAAATCCTTTTGGCAGACGTATCCTTCTTCCGTTAATGCAGACCCTCTTCCTTGTGGTCGACTCTACTCTGCTTATCGGCTGCGGTGTTCATCTCTAATTATTAAGATTATATGTAGGGAAACGATCAGTCAAAATATCATACTTCAGGTCCAATTATGCACGATCTGGGAACATGACCAGTTGAAAGGGATTTCATTCGTTTGCTCAAGAATCGGAAAAATCGTCCTGCAACTGTCGATCGGGTTATGATGAGAGTGACGAATTTCAGGGTGCGAGTTCTAAAACGCCTTTAGAACTCCTGTCCCTTCAGATGAAAGAAGCTATTGAGCGTAATCAGTTTCGTGCGTTGCCCATCATTTTTGAGAATGTTGACTCCCGTATTCGCTTGAGCGATCTCTTTGGCGTACTTCATCTCGACACCCATGATGGGGGCCAGAAGTGCGCGGTTGACAACATTATGGGCCACGACGACAAATGCTTCGCCGCGATGTCTGTCTATCAGTTCGCTGATTTTGGGAGCCGCTCGATTGTGGACATCGTTGTAAGATTCTCCGTCCAGATAAGGATTTTCAGCGGGATTTGCAACAAAACGTGCATGCTCTTCAGGATGACGTTCCATGATGGTTCCCCAATCGAGTCCTTCCCAGGCACCAACATCGGCCTCTTTGAGTTCGGCATGTTGCTCGACAGCAAGACTGTGGTGTTGGGCAATGGTTTCTGCCGTTTCGATCGAACGCTTCATGGTACTTGCATACACGGCGGCGAATGGGTACTGCGAAAGGAATTGACCAACCGCAGTGGCTTGCCGACGACCATTTGCTGACAGGTTCATGTCGATCCCATCTCCCTGCAGGATATACGGTCGTTGTTCGTTCGCGTCGGTGGCTCCGTGGCGAACCAAGATTAAATAGGTTGTGTTTACATCAGTGGGACGAAAATTAATCATCGTTCGTATCGCTTCCTGGGTGTGAACATGACGAATGAGAAATTAAACGACACGCCATCTCGAGTGCGCTGCGCATCCCGGTGGCATCGGCACGCCCTTGCCAGGCAATGTCGTAGGCGGTTCCATGACTAGGACTTGTTCGGACAATTGGCAATCCGAGAGTGATATTGACGGCTTGATCGTATCCCAAAAGTTTCAAGGCAATATGTCCTTGATCGTGATACATGGCGACGACGCCATCGTATTTCCCTGCGGCTGCGAGACGCATCAGCGCGTCGGCAGGAATGGGTCCGTGGACATTGGCACCCGCCGTTTGAGAAGCCAGCACCGCTGGAATGATTTTATTTTGTTCTTCATCACCGAACAGACCTGCTTCACCGGCATGAGGATTGAGTGCGGCAACTCCGATTTTAGGATTCGGATGACCGACTCGTTTCAAGAAGCCATCCATCAGGCCGATTTTTTCTTGAATAGAATTTGAGGTGATCAGGTCGGGAACACTTTTGATCGAAGTGTGGAGAGTGACGTGGGCGACGCCCAACCCATATTCTCCCTGAACCAGATTGCCGGGGGGTAAATAAAGCATCATCGAAAAATCGGCCACACCGCAGCGTTCGGCCAGAATTTCAGTGTGGCCAGGATAATCAATTCCTGCGGCATGCAGGGCGGCTTTGTTGAGAGGTGCCGTGACGATTCCATCAATGTGTCCCGTTTGAGCAGCATCAATCGCGGCGACAAGATAGTCGTGTGCCGCCTGACCGGCTCGGGGATCGATGTTTCCCGGTAAGACTTCGATGGCTTCATCGGGACCACATGAAAAACAGAGAAGACTTGCTGTCGTGTCTGATATCTGATCCAGCGAAGTGATTGTTGTGATGGGTCGTGTATCGCCTTGAGAGGCGAGAGCGCGTTGGAGAATTTGGGGATGACCAAAAACCACTGGTCGGCATTGTTCGTGAGTTATCGCGTCACAGATTAACTCGGCAATGAGTTCTGGCCCGATGCCAGCTACATCTCCCATGGTCAATCCAATCGGCGACCGAGAATCAGTCATTCTCAAATACCTCGGCATGAGAGAGAGTGAGTCCCTTCCGGTCTTTCTCGGTGAGGATCGGGTCGCCTTCCCCAGGCCAGTTGATGTTCAAATCGGGATCGTTCCAAGAGACGGTTCGTTCTGCTGACGGAAGATAAAAATTTGTGCATTTGTAAAGGACATCTGCGGTTTCGCTGAGCACTTGGAATCCATGAGCGAAGCCGGCAGGTATCCATAACTGTCGGGCGGACTCGCCATCAAGATGCATACCAACCCATTGGCCGAAAGTTGGCGAAGATCGTCGTAAATCCACGCCGACATCAAAGATTTCTCCTGAGAGCACTTGCACCAATTTCCCTTGAGGTTGCTCCAATTGATAATGGAGTCCTCTCAATGTTCCCTGTACCGATCGAGAGACATTATCTTGCACAAAATCGGTGTCAATTCCGTGCTCCGAATATCGATCTTTATTCCAGATCTCCTGGAATCGTCCGCGGTCATCACCGTAAACATTAGGTTGGATGAGCAGAATATCGGGAATATTTGTGGGCGTGAACTGCATGATGATTACGCTGGCTGAATTGTTGAGAGTCAATAATCTTCTCAGACTAACGATGGTCACCGGGGGACGGCAACCCCGGCCAGGAGGTTCACAGTTCCCGGAAATGATGTTTAGACGGAATCGATTATTCCATGCACTCGATGAAAGTTGATTTATTCACGAGTCGCTTTGAGTAATTTTGGGCGATCTGTTGTGATTCCCGAAACTCCAGCGACTTTCAGACGAGCGGCCTCTTCCGGGGAATTGACGGTCCAAACATAGACCGGTAACCCGACTTTCTTCAACCTGGCAACATAATCGGCGTTGATGATGTCAATCGCGCCTCCCAGATCGAGGCCATCTGCCCCGATGTCATTAGAGGTTTTGATGAGACTTTTGGGAGATGGTTTCACCTTGCGTGTGGCTTGATTGCGTTTGAGAGAGACCAGCCAGTATCGTTCAATTTGGGGTAGTTGCGTTGCCGCGCTCTCGATCACTTCTTTCGAGAAACAGATAATACACGTCTGGCGATCATCAAGATTGGCCGACTTCAAAACCGATTTGAGATGAGGCAGAATTTCCGCTCCACATTTGATCTCGATAAATAATCGCTTCTTCTGTGGGACCGTTTTTAAGATCTCCGAAAGCAGTGGGATTGGTTCACCCGCAAATTTTTTGTCCTTCCAACGACCCACTTCGTGCTTCTGGAGTTCCTGATAGGTCATGGCGGCAATTGGCTTATTGGGACCGCCGTAACGCTTCAGAGTTTTATCATGGACAGCCACGATGCGTTCGTCGGCCGATAAATAGATATCGACTTCAACCGCATCCGCATTTTGAGTCCAAGCAAGATTGACGGCAGCGAGTGTGTTTTCGGGAGCATCGTGAGACGCTCCTCGATGAGCGATGATCTCAACCGATTGGTTGACTGATGTTGTTGAAACATCCTCCGATTCCGAAGATTGAGCCACACTAAAACTATGCTGACAGCCGATGAGCATTAGGCCGATGAGTATCAGTAAACTCTGCTTTAAGTTGAGTTTTGAGTTGAGATGCCGGAATGCTTGACCGATCATGCGTTCACTCCCGTCAGAACATTCAAGATTTCACGACAGAACGCAGGCAGATCGCTGGGTCTTCGGCTGGTGACATGATGACCGTCACGCACGACTTCTGCATCAATCCATTCGGCTCCTGCGTTGATCAGGTCATCCTTGATGCCGGGCGAGCCTGTTGTTTTAACACCTCGGTAGATATTTGCAGAAATTGGCATCCACCCGCCATGACAGATGGCTGCGATCAATTTCTGATCCGCTTCAAACTCTTTGAGTAACTGAAGCACTTTCGGGTCGCGACGAAGCTTATCGGGCATCCAACCACCGGCACAAACCACGCCATCGAAGTCTGTCGATGCCATGTCGGCAATCGCGGCATCGGTTTGGCAGGGGTAGCCGTGTTTTCCGGGGTAAGTTTTTCCCGCTTCCAGGCCCGCCAGAGTAACATGAACTCCTGCTTCCTCAAGACGCAGTTTTGGATACCAGAGTTCAAGATCTTCATATGCTTCACCGGCAAAAATCAGTATTTTCTGTTCGGTCAGCGGTTTTATGGTCGACATGGGGATTCCTGTTTGAGCGATGCAAGTAGCCGATCCACAGGATATCATGCTGTTTGTCGATCTGACAGGAAGGAGTTTGGTGCCAGACGATTTTCGGGGAATGGCCATTCGTTGACGGTCGGAATCAGCAGACATACACTGTGGAGAGAAAAGAACTTTCAGAGGTATTCTCCGACGGAGCTGGTTTTTTAATCATGAATTCGACTTCTCACATCGAAATCCAGGTGAACGGTGAAGAGCGGCAATGTCCCGCTTCATCGACGATCGCCGACTTGCTAAATTCGTTGGAAATGAAACCAAAATTTGTGGCTGTTGAACAAAATGAACAACTGGTTCCACGAGCCAAGCACGCTGAAAGCCCACTGAACACGGGTGACCGGATTGAAATCGTGACCCTTGTAGGAGGGGGTTGAACTATGACGACTGTAATTGCCGCTGATCAACCGCTGAAACTAGGGACGCACGAATTCCCTTCTCGACTGATCGTGGGAACTGGGAAATATTCGACGTACGAGTTGATGAAAGATTGCCTGACCGTGAGCGGGGCAGATGTCATCACTGTGGCCGTTCGTCGAGAGCGGCTGATCGATTCAGACGGGCGAAATATTCTCGACTTCATTGATCTGTCTCGATACACCATTTTACCAAATACTGCCGGGTGTTTTTCGGCTGAGGACGCTGTACGAGTGGCTCGCCTTGGCCGTGAAATCTTGGAGGGCTTAGAGAATCCAGGAGCAGACTGGGTGAAGTTGGAAGTTCTGGGTGACACGAAAACATTGTTGCCCGATCCGGTGGCAACGCTGGAAGCCACCGAACAATTGGTCAAAGAGGGATTTCAAGTCCTCTGTTACTCGACCGATGATCCCATCACGGCCAAGCGTCTCAAGAGTGCGGGAGCCACGTCAGTCATGCCGGCGGGAAGTCCCATCGGCAGCGGCCAGGGAATTTTGAATCCCAATAACATTCGCATCTGCCTGGAATACCTGAAAGAAAATGATCCCGAGTATCCCGTGATTGTGGACGCGGGGGTAGGAACGGCTTCCGATGTTTCGATTGCGATGGAACTCGGTTGTGATGGCGTCTTATTGAATACGGGAATCGCCGGGGCGCAAGATCCTCTTCGAATGGCCGAAGCGATGAAGTTGGCGACAAGATCAGGTCGACTGGCTCATCAAGCGGGGCGGATTCCCAAAAAACTGTACGCAACTGCTTCGAGCCCTGAAGATGGAACATTCACAAATCCTCTGAAATGAGAACCTGTTCTACCACTGGTCACCATAATAAATCTCTTCTTTCTGACCGATTAACCTGGGTTCTGGTTTTCCTACGACTTTATGGTCTTTGTTCGAATACGGAATCGCGTTAAGCAGATATCGCATACAAGCCAAGCGGGCACGTTTCTTGTCATCGCTTTTTACAACGGTCCATGGAGAGAATGTGGTATCGGTTGCCATAAACATCGATTTTTTGGCTTCGGTATATTCCTCTCACATTGCGAGTCCCTTGGTATCAACGGGACTCAATTTCCATTGCTTCAAACGATCATTTTCCCGAGACTTGAAACGACAGTACTGTTCGGCACGACTCACCGAGAACCAGAATTTGAAAAGTCGAATTCCGTCTTCAATAAACATGTTCTCCAGTAGAGGAACTTGTCTGAGAAATGCATGATGTTCGGATTGTGTACAGAAGCCCATGACGGGTTCGACGACGGCGCGGTTGTACCATGATCGATCAAATAGAACGATCTCCCCTTGGGTGGGTAGCTGATCGACGTAGCGTTGGAAGTACCATTGACCTCGTTCAGATTCAGTTGGTTTGCCCAATGCGACGACTCTGGCCCCTCGTGGATTGAGGTGCTCCATGAACCGTTTGATGGTTCCCCCTTTACCCGCCGCATCACGTCCTTCAAATAGCATGACGATCCGCTCGCCTGAGTTTTCCACCCAATTCTGCATTTTCAGAAGTTCGACCTGCAAACCATGCTTTTGCTTTTCATAATCTGACGTTTTGATTTTACGTTCATAGGGGTAATCTTCCGCTAGAATGGTCCCTTTTTTTGCGTTCTTGATCTGTTCCCGAATTTTTCCGGGACAACAGAGTCTTCTTGGACTTGTTCGCAATGCGCAGAGAGTTCGGCGAAGTGATTTTACATGTTCAGGCCAGCGAGAGCATGGCAGTCGGTCTAGCACACATCTTAAGGCGGGAGTCCTTGAGTGGGGTTGATTGCTGCGAACCGCGGGTCACTTATTGTGTCGGATCTGTGATTCAATTGGAGAGAAACCCCTGTTACGCTTGCTGAAATGCGTTAAAAACGATAAATTTACGTTCCGTAATCGAGTAAAACGATCAAGGCGACGACTTATTTGGGTTCGCCGTACGTCGTTTTTCTTAACTTGCGGTATCGGTTTGCCTTGCAGGAGGCAGGGTGGTTGATATAGTAAGCCACTTCGCGCCTCATTGTCCGGCTGCTAGTGTAGCTCAATTGGCAGAGCACCGGTTTTGTAAACCGGCGGTTGTGGGTTCAAGTCCCTCCACTAGCTTCCATGGTTTTGGAGTCATCTGAAGCTGATTAGACTCTGTAGGTAGCAACAAGTTAGTTTTTTTCGATCAGTGAAAGCTGGTTGTCATCGAGATGCCCGGGAAACTGGGGAGGGTTCCAGAGCGGTCAAATGGGCCAGACTGTAAATCTGGTGGCTTACGCCTTCGCAGGTTCGAATCCTGCTCCTCCCACTGAGTAAAATTTAAGCGGTGAGTTTTTTATGCGGTAGTGTCTCGGTCAGTGGAGACTGAGCGAGTTTTAGGTGACAATTTGGAACATCGTTCCAGCGAAACTGCGGGTGTAGCTCAATGGTAGAGCTCCAGCCTTCCAAGCTGGTGGTGAGGGTTCGATTCCCTTCACCCGCTTTTCAGTCTGATAAACATGTATTTCGGCTCGGTCAATAAATTATTGGCGGCGTTGTGATTTTGGAGAGATGGCTGAATCGCGGGAACGACCCAGTGGTTGGCTGCTGTAGCTCAGTGGTAGAGCACTTCCTTGGTACGGAAGAGGCCATGGGTTCAAGTCCCATCAGCAGCTCAGTCCTCGCAAGAGGATTGAGATTGCAAG
>JAQWSQ010000092.1 GCA_029243145.1 Planctomycetaceae bacterium
CGGTGACTTGTCCCGCGGAAGCTCTCTTCAGGGCGTCGATCCAGAAGAGCAATTCCACAAAGTTATCGTTGACCGGATAGTGGACGCCTTGAATGATGAAGGTGTCTCGCCCACGAACATTCTCTCGAATTCTGACGAACACATTGCCTTCACTGAAGAGGTGCGATTTACAAGGAGTCAGTGAAACTCCCAATTCATTGGCAATGTTTTGCGCGAGCAGCGGGTTCCCCGAACCGGCGAGGATTGCCATATCCCCTTGTGGAGCCTGAAATGAAAGAGGACGAGGCCCGGATTGCGAGGCAAGAGGATCTGGGGCTGACATTATGGTCTTACAGGCTTTCGGTCGAAAACAGGACTTCAAATCGGTCGCAAACGTGCAAATATCATCTTAACCGAACACACATGGAGAACAAGCAGGCAGCCTCGAATCTATCTCATCGTCAGCCAATCGTTGCGATCTAGTTCCCAATTTTCCAAAGGTGCCCGTCACTGCGAACGAATATTGCTCCATCGGATGCGGCGGGAGTCGCGAGAATCTTCTCCCCAAAGTCGTAATCGGAAATCAGCTTCCCCTCTTCCTCGGAGACATCCACCACTTGGGCTAACCCGTTTTCGCTGAAGAGATAGACGTGCTTTCCAGAGGCAATCGGAGACGCACTGAAGGGACCAGAAACTCTATATTCCCAAAGTTTGTTTCCGGTATCGGGTTCCGCGGCTGTCAGAACGCTACCAACAGTCAATAACATGCCGTTCGTCAGTATCGGGCTAGAAGTCGAAGGGCGTAAACGCTTGACGTTCCATAATGCCTCGTCGTTGGGTTTGTTGAGATCAATGGCCGTTATGCCGTTGGAGGGAATATAGACAACCTCTCCGCTCACGAGGCTGGAAGGAATAGTGGAAGCGCCCGAGTCAAACTTCCAAACGCTTTTGCCCGTTTTGGGCTCAATCGCGTCGATGCCCTTGGCGGATTGGAGGAGTACGAGCGGTTGTGGTTTATTCACGATTGTGGGGGATGTCCAGTTGGCTTTTCGGGGACGCTCCAATTGCCAGCGTTCTGTGCCATCTTTGACATTGAGACCAAACGCAAATGAGTCGGCGTCGCTTTCCACTTGAACGATCAATGTCTCGTCAATCACAACAGGTGAGGATGACATTCCGAGCGAATTCGTTGCGTTGGGATAATCATAATTCATCCCCCGGAACCATCTCAGATTTCCATCGAGATCAGTGCAGATGACATCGTTGCTTGAGAAGGTGACAAATATTCGCTCGCCATCACTGCAAGGCGTAGGAGTCGCATTCGACATTTTGGGGTGACTGACTGTGCGCCCGGTCGCCCAGAACTGACGTTCGAAAATTTGTGTTCCCGTTTGCTTATTGAAACACAATAAATGCAGACGATCTTGATCGAATCCGCTGCTCGCAGAAACGTACACGCGATCACCCACAACAATCGGTGCAGACACGCCACGTCCGGGCAGATCGACTTCCCATTTGATCGTGTCTCCAGAAATCACATCGGGCAGGGGAGATGCCGAGACTCCTGAAAGGTCATTCCCTCGGAACTGACGCCAATCTTCCGCAGGCAGATTATGTGTGAAGGCAATGATCATCGTGATGAGCAAAACGGGACGAATATAAGACATGAATGTAAGCCATTTGAAGAAGGATATGGTCGAGTCCAAGCCGACTGAGAATTTCGTGGAAACTTACTTTGTCGGATCAAAAGGAGCTAATGGTCGTAATCCCTGGCCCGATTCATCACACACGCGAAACTGGACCTCGTATTTTTGTGCCCAGTCTTGTTCTTGTTCGTTCTGAAGAATTTTGAAGAGGATTTTGTTGGCCCCTTTCTTCAGTGAGACACCAACGCGATATTGGTCCCAACGCATGCCGCGATGATATTCTTCCCGAGCGAAAACTAATTCGCCGTTTACCCAAAGTTTCCAGGCGTTGGCGGTGGCCATCCGAAAGAACACATCCTGAGCCTGATCACTCTCATATTCCGAATACAAATACATGACGGCTCCCTTGTAGGGGGCAATCGATTTCGCAATATCGACACTCCCCATCGGATCGTCCGTCTGGATGGACTGCCATTGAACATCCCCCTCCATACCTTCGTAAGATGCCGAGAAGTCGAGTTCCGTTTCAGGTGGATAAACCACATCAAAAGATTTCATATCTTTGTTGTCGAATGGTCCAATGGCTTTCCAGCGTGTGAGAAGCCCAAAATGTTCTTGCAGATCGACTTCCACATTGACTTCTTTCAATGTGTCTCGAATTTTGGTGACTTGGCTTTCGACCGATGCGCCCTTCAAAGCCTTTATATAGGCATCTTTCTTTTCGTCACCGGAGAGTTCGTCTGCCCGCTTGAGAATTTTCTCAACGGCCTGAAAACGAATATCTGCACTGCTGTCGGTGATCATGCCATCGAGCATTTGATCGGCCTGAGCAGGTGAGGTCTTCTTGATAAGATCAAAGACCATGGCTCGGGCCTTTTGGTGATTGCTTTGCTCCTTGAGATAGCTCACAAGCTCACCCATTGGCAATTCACCTTCTCCGTTAGCAACAATCACTTCAAACGCAGAGCGTAGATAATTAATTGCGAGTGGATTGGCTCCGTTAAAAGCCTTTAAGATCGCGGGCAAACTCGCTTTGCTGGTCGTGCTGAGAGAATCATAGGCGACTTGTGCTTCGAGATTGCCCTCAGCACGATGATCCACTTTGAGGATTTTTGCCAGATCGTCTTTAACATCGGCAGAAGCGATTGGAAGGCAAATCAATGAGCTAATGAACACAGATGAGATGATTGACCGCCGCATGGTTTCTCTCCAGAGAATTCTCGAACAATGATTTTGATACCATAAAGTATCAAAATCATTCGCCAGACGATAATGATTTCATCCTCGTACGAGACCCTAAAAAGAAATCCCGGAAACAATCTACCGGCGGGATGGTAGACTGAACCGGGATTTCCGTCATTCAGCACACTGCTCAATGAACCTTATGGACTCAATATCGAAGCCCGAAACCGAAGTTTCGACCTTGGATGTACACTCCCTGACCACGATTACCGTACCGATGGTTGTGGCCGTAGTGCCCATAATTTCCACTGTTACGGTAATATGAGCCGTAGTTAGGGGACGAGTATCGATAAGACTGATAGCTTGATCGATAGGGTGAAGAATATCCGTAGTTGGAATATCCCTGTCCATAGCCAGAGCGGCAATGATCCGCACTTGCGGTCTCGACGTTGGCTAACAAAGTGATGGCTGCCATTGACAGCCCGCAGATTAGAACCTGCATCATTCGAGTCTCCTTTCAAAGATGGGAAAATATGATGGGTCTCGGAATGTATAGATGCAGATAAAATGCCAAGCGCGCTAACTAAGCCGGGAAAACCAGCTATCGTGTTATTCAGTAACGACTTACCGTCTGCTCGTTAGATTGAGGGCGCCAATACCAATTCGTGTAAAGTGTCTCATATTTGCAAATAATGTTGTCGTAATGACTACACTTCCCCAGCAGTCAGCGTGATAGACCATTGATTTCCCGAGTTGTCATTCTGTGAAAAGACGCATCATATCGCTGTTTTTCTTAACAGGTCCGCTTGAGTCCTTTGTGGCCACTGCACTGTATTGAATTGCGAGATCCGCGTTTCACACAATGACCATATCTAGGTCTCATCGATTGAGAAAAATCGCCAGTTTGTTCCCCTTCCAAAAAACACTATTATCAAAGTGATTGAGGCCGTATATTGTGACCAGTCAATTGGTCGATCCATAATGATCGAGGTTGATTTTGATCGGTTTCTGTTCCCTGCGTTTCTACACACATGAGGATCTGTATGAGTTCAACGACAAGACGCGATTTTCTGAAGTCGGGGACGGCCGCAGCAGCGGCTGCTTCGATGCCTTATTTCTTTACCGCAGAATCAGCGCGAGCCGCTGCATTCCAGAGCCCCAATGATCGCCCGGTTCTCGGTTGTATCGGTACGGGAAGCCGCTGGGGGGCAGTTGGTCCCAATGCGATGCAGTTTTCTGATTGTGTTGCGGTTTCCGATGTTGATGCTCTGCATCTTGATGCTGGTCGCGACAAGGTGAAGGGAATTCAGTCGAAAAAGGGTTTCGATGGCCACATCGCCATGTACGAAGACTACCGGGCGATTCTGGATCGTGACGATATTGAGGTCGTCACGATTGTCACCCCCGACCACTGGCATTCGAAGATCGCCATTGAAGCGATGCAAGCCGGCAAAGATGTCTACTGCGAAAAACCACTCACTTTGACGATCATGGAAGGGAAGCAGATCATCAAAGTGCTGGAAGAAACTAACCGAGTTTTTCAGGTAGGGACTCAGCAACGTAGTGAAATGGGACTCCGTTTTCTCGAAGCGATTGCCATCATTCGCGATGGAAGAATTGGAGAAGTTCAAAAAGTAACCTGTAACATCGGTCGCTCACCTGTCTGCGAATCGATCCCGAAGGTTGATGTACCACAAGGACTCAACTGGGATATGTGGCAAGGACAGGTCGCCCCCAAAGATTTCCGACATCGTCCAAGTGGACATTGGGGAAATTCTCGTTGTCATTATGAATTCCGCTGGTGGTACGAATATTCTGGCGGGAAAATGACCGACTGGGGCGCACATCACGTTGATATCGCACAATGGGCGATTGAACAGAATGGTCCAGATCAAGGCCCGGTCAGCGTTGAGGGAACAGCCAAGCATCCGATAGAAATGCAGAATGGATACGCGGTTGAAGATGATCGCTATAACACCGCCGAACAGTTTGACATTCAAGTCATGTTCGGGAACGGCGTTGAAATGAACATCGTGAGTGACTCATCCGATGGCAATGGTATCCTGTTTGAGGGGACCAAAGGTCGTTTCCATGTCAGTCGTGGTCGCACCAAAGGTGGTCCCGTTGAAGAACTGAAGAGCAATCCTCTTCCCGAGGGTGCCATTGCAGAGATTTATGGAGGAAAAGATCCTGCCAAGAACAATGCCCACATGGCCAACTTTTTTGACTGTCTTGTGAGTCGGGAAAAACCGATCTCAGATGTCTGGAGTCATCACCGCGCCATGACAACCTGTCACTTGGCAAACATTGCCATCCGCCTCGGTCAGAAGCTCGAATGGGATCCTGCCACACAGCAGATCACCAACGATACCGAAGCCAACACTTGGCAATCACGAGAACAACGCAAAGGATACGAGATTAACGTCTCGGTTTGAATGTTGTTTATTCCATTGGTGAACGAAACGCGGACGGCTCTTACATTTGAGAGCCGTCCGTTTTTTTCTAGAGACGACTCACGACTCCCCAAATTCCTGTGATCAATAAGCCGAGGCAGGAAAGCACCAGCATGGCGTCCCATAGTTTACTTGGCCGTAATCGCTGATCGGTCATTTGATAGCGGAAGTAGAGTGAACCCAGCCCGATCATGGGTAACATGACGGCCTGTGCCATCCCGGCAATCAAAACGAGAGTCACCGGATCGGCTCCTGTCAGATACATCGAGAAACTGAGTAGCGGAATCAAGGTGCAAAAGAAGAGCAGAGTTCGGTCGTGAGTTTTCGGGTTATCTCGCCCGATCAAACCAAAGACTTTGCAGCCATCGACATACATGCGAGCGTTTCCTGCATTGGCCACTAGAAATGTCGAATAGAGGACGGCAATCGCACCAATCAGGAAAAGCCACCCGGCATACTCACCAAAAACGGGAACATAAGCGGAAGCCAGAGTGCTCACCATGCGAATGCCTTCAGGATCGCGTCCCTCGTTGAAGAGAACGGCAACACCCATCATGTAAAACGCGATGGTTGCGACGGTGTAGACGACCATCGACAAGAATGCGTCGTAGAGCATAACTCGCATCCAGCCTTTAGCCCGATGAGCCCATGCCGCGTCATCGGAACGGACACCGGCCCACTTCGCATATCCTTTTTCGAGACACCAATACGGATAGGTGATCAACTCTGTTGCGCCGACACCGATAATTCCAAATGTTGCCAAAGCCGTTAGCAGAGGGTCTTTTTCTCCCGGCACCTTCTCGGGTAACCCTCCCGTGAGTCCTCCCATAAATTGGGACAGTGAGATACTCCATTGCTCAGTACATTGAAGCGAAATGACGTTGCCAATTGTGATCAGAGTAAAGGCGACCACCAGAATTGTCGAGATGTTTTGCAGGAGATGATATCGTCCTACCCACAGAAGTATGATTGTGAATAAGGTGCCGACTCCAGCCCATATCCTGTCGTCTTGTGTCGCGGGTTCAATTGCCACGGCTACGAACGCCCTTGCCGCAGAAATTTGTGAATCATCTTGAGATTTAGTGGCTTGTTGTAATGCAAAAGCGGATGCAGCAGCGGCAACTCCGCGATTTCGGTCTCGATTCACGTCTGATAGTTCGGCGGCTAAAATCGCATGTCCGTGCAATGCCCTTTGTAACTGTGCCGGAGTCATTTCCAGCAAGTATTTTACGGCGTTAGGCAGTTCCTTGGTATCATCCAGTAACTTGAGGAGTTTAGTATTCGCCAAGCTGAGATGTTCACGCAATTCTTTCCTTGCTGATATCTTTTCCGGCGAAGGAGCAGAAAGCACTCCCAGAGCAGGGGACTGTCCCGCCTCTGACTTCATGAGACGTTTGACCTGCTCATCAATTTTCAACAGGAGTTCTTGATCGACGTGATCGACAAGTTGTCGTGTTGACCCGATGGACTTTGAGAGCCAGGCTTTTTCGAAAGTTTTGTATTTCTCGTCGCTGATTTCCTCGGGATCAGCCACGTTTCTGCTCAGCCTTAAGTCCCACTCCGAAAGTAAATAAGAATCTTGGTCGATGTATCGATTGATTTGAGAGACGGACGGGATCTGAATCGCTTCGCGGAAATCGCCCGTGATCGGGATCGAGATAGCCATCGACTGACCGACGCCACCCACGATGCCACCGAGTTGTCCAATTGTGCAGATCATCATGAAAAGCCAGAACCAGACAATCCAGTTCACTTTCAATCGTGGACCGGGAACTCGATTCAATGCGGTGAGTGTCGTTTCACCATGAGTAATCGTGTAACGTCCTAACTCGATCTGGACAAAGACTTTGATCAAGCAGCCAAGGATAATCAGCCAGAGTAAAGTGATACCGGCCTGAGCACCAGTTTTAGTCGTCGCGATGAGTTCGCCAGATCCAACGATTGCCCCGGCAATAATCAGGCCAGGGCCGAGTCGTTTGAGAATTCCAAAAAAGTCGGTTGGAGCCGGAATTGCTTCCGAATTATCGAGCGGAGATGCTTCCCCGTCACCTTGGGGGATCTCATCGGGCGAGTCTTGTGGCTTATCGTTCATGGAACGTCCTTCATGACCGGGCTCTCGGGGAGTGTGTGATTTGTTCCGAGAGTACCCGATCCGTGTGTGCAAAATGTATGGCTGGCGAATGTACTTGGAGAAGCAACTTCAATCAAGAACTGATTTTGAGGCCGTTAACAACGATCATGCCGCTTTTCAGGGACAATCGCTTACTGAGTTGCCAAGAAAATGGCTCAACAGCCGAAAAGCATGGCTGAAAAATGGTCAGTGGTGAGATATAGTAAAGAAAGACCCAAATGGGGTGAAATATGCCTTCCTAGAACCTCCTCACTGTTCACACATACCATGTTTGAATCACGCGTTCCCGACTCAATCGATCTCAACTTCCAGGTTCCCGCCACGCACCGTCTGCGGTTTACGCACGACTTGTTCGGACATGACTTGGACGTTCTGACTGACCTTCTGGAGTCTTCGCCTGGACGCACTCCCAAAGTTCAATTCTGGTTGGATGAAGCAGTTGCCGCTGCGAATCCGCAGCTCAAATCCAGATTAAATGATTTCGCAAAATCGCATCAAGGAAAATTGGAGTTTGCCGGGAACATACAAACTGTTCCGGGAGGCGAAGCGGTCAAGAATGACATTCATCTTCTGGAACGAATGCTAAAAGTGATCAATGCACATGATCTCGACCGACGCAGTTATATTGTGGTCGTTGGTGGTGGAGCGGTACTAGACGCAGTGGGTTTTGCGGCGGCAATTGCCCATCGAGGAATTCGCTTGATTCGGATCCCCACGACAACATTGGCCCAAGCTGATTCGGGGGTGGGTGTTAAAAATAGCGTCAATCTTTTTCAGAAAAAAAACTGGGTTGGGACATTTGCTGTCCCTTGGGCCGTCATCAACGACACGACTTTGCTGAAGACTCTCCCCGACCGTGATTTTTCTTGCGGTTTCAGCGAAGCCATCAAAGTTGCGTTACTGAAAGATGCCAACTTCTACAACTGGCTTTGCGAAAATGCTTCCGCAATACGAAACCGCGAGACACAAGCGTGTTCAAAGGCCATTCGTGAATCTTCACGATGGCATATTCAGCATATTACCGCGGGGGGAGACCCCTTCGAAGCGCTGGAAGCACGGCCACTTGATTTCGGGCATTGGTCAGCACACAAACTCGAAGTGATGACAGACTTTGAGGTTCGGCATGGAGAAGCCGTCGCCATCGGAGTTGCATTGGACTGTCTCTATTCTGCTCGTCTCTTCCAGTTCCCACACACAGAGGCCCTCAAAACCATCAACGCATTAAGGACGTTGGGGATTTCGATGTGGCATCCGCTTTTGGATGACACAATCAATCTGTTTGAAGGCTTGGAAGAATTCCGACAGCACCTTGGCGGTCGTCTGACCATCACGATGCTTGACGCTCCCGGAGTTCCGATCAATGTTCATGAAATTGATCACGATGCAATGAAAGAATCTCTGCAAGAGCTTTCTGAATTGGTCGCATCTGATGCTGTCGATGTTGGATGAGGAATCGAATTCTGCATCCAGCCATAACGCTACGCTCGCTTTATTGCCCGGCAGGAAGTTCAGGGATTCCTGGCTGAAAATCAAACACAGGATTCGCTTGTGCTTTAATTTTCTTGGCGGTCTCCAGTTCACTCGCGATTCTCACATGCTCGCTGGCAAGTTCGGGTTTTCCGAGTTGCTCGTAGACTTGAGCTAACGACTTATGCAGTTCAAGATTATCCTTCATATAGGGAAGAGCCGCTTCAAGATTTTTCAGGGCGAGTTCCCATTCACCCCGTTTGACATGAATTTGCCCCTTGGTGTCCAGAAACGTAGGAACGTTCGGAAACTTGCTGGACACACTTCCAATGATTTGAATCGCTCGATCTAAATCCGGTGGATCCTTCTCAGCCAAAATCCAAGCCAGGTTATTCCCAATATGCCCTAGACCGGGATCCAGCTCGAAAGCGCGTTCCAGATGCCAGAGTGCTTTGTCGATGTCTTTGTCTTGCCAGGCTTTTGTTCCCAATGCAAAATTGTCCGGTTGCCGGCATGCGGCCTTCTGCGATCATTTTTTGCAAATAGGCTTCAACTTCTTTCCCCGCTTCACCTGGTTGAGCGACAAAGTGGATAATACGAACCAACGCGGGTTGATAGTCGATGACATAACTGAGTGCAGCTCTCAAATGCGCAAGCCGTTGTTCGAGCGGTGTTTTGGGATCGCGTGCGAGAACATCGTAAACAGCGACGTGCGTTTGCGCCAGTAACTGAGGAAATGGGCTCTCTTCACTCTTCTCCCGCGAATGACCATATTCCAGCATTTGAATACAGCCTTGCAGGTCGCGTTTATTGAGTCGAATGGTAGCACATCGTGCTCTCATTTCGTGATTGCCGGGATTTTCCCGGACCATTCGCTCGTAATAATCTGATGCGAGAGTCAGATTTCTCAAAGCATTTTTGCGGTCTCCCAAACGAAAGTAGAGGTTCGTCAATTCGTACCGCAAGTGTGGACGAATCACGGCCACTTTTTCCAGATAGTCGGCCGCTTCGCGAAATTGATTCATCCCGAGATAATAATAGAAAAAGGCCATTTGTAACTCGATCGAGTCACTTAATCCCTTTTCAGCAGAGAGCAGATGGTGTTCGAGGGCTTTCACACCGTCGGAATCCAATTTCCCCTCTTTACTGACAAGATACTCTGTCGGCGCAGAGAGCATGCGTCTCGCCTGATACAGGTGCGCGTTGGGCAAGCCTTGTCCATCGAGAGGGGCAATTTCTTCAATGGTTGCGCGTGCATCCATCAAGAGAGACTGGCCGTACTGGATTTGATTCTCACCGTCCTCCTGATCAGTTGCTTTAAGTTCTTCACCATCTTCGATGGTTTTCATGGCTTTACGGTTCAAGTCCATTGCATAGGCAAATCGTGTCTCGGGGGAACCACCATTTAAAGATTTCAATTTCCGATAGTACAACAGTGATTCATCCAGCTTACCCGCATTACTGGAGGCTTCAGCAACAGATTGATACGTCGGGATGAGTTTATCTCGGTGTAAACTGACCGCCATGGCAACTGCGACGACTCCTCCAAACATCAATAAGGAGGGAAAGCCTTGAAGTAAATGTTTGAACTTTCGTGAGCCCAAGCCGCGAAAAAAACGTCCCGCGATACGAAATGTTCCTGTGAAAAACAATCCCACGCCGCCCAACATCCTTTGCCCCGTTAGCAAGATGGGGTTTGGACGCCCCTTTCGCTTGGAGGGGCGATTGGGATGATTGGTCTGAGTTCTCTGCGGACGAGGCCTCTCGGCATTTTTTGGTGTCGGCAGGGGTTGATTCGGGATGTTTGTGTCGGAGTCTGTCATATTTTCCTACTCCTCGGTCGATTCCGGCACTTGGCCGCGTTGAGCTGTTTGTGTGGCGATCACTCGTAATTGATTAAACAGTTCTCGGGTATGTTGACGTTGTGCTTCGTTTTGCACAGAACGAGACTAAGTCACCAGTTGCATTTGGTAAATTGGAGGTGTTGCTGACTGTTGTTGTTGGCCTAGCAACTTCTTCATCGATTTGATTTCGTCAAAGAAGCGTCGCGTCATACTCACTCGGTAAAGTTGAGGAACCATGACCGGATTGTCCTGGGCGTCGTGTGCTGAAAAATAGACATACTGATACCCTTCATCCGTACGATTCAAACTGAGCTCCGTTCGTTGGCCCAAGACGGGAGCGCCCTCTGGGTAACTGACATCCGTTTGATGATTCAGTGTCCATCCGACATTTTGGTAACAAACGGCGAGGTCATGCCATGAAGGAAACGGGCTGTCCATTGAAAACAGACATATTTGTGGTCAATTCGCAACATCAAGGTGGATCGACCTTTGCCTAAGCCGCAGTGATTACGCAATCGGCAGAATCGGGGCAGTCCACCATAATTTCGACAGTGTCAGCACGAAGTGAGGCACAGGAACATCAATCAGACAGGCTGATCTCTCATGCCAGAAGCCAGATCATAGATCAATCCTTCCAACCACAACGGAATTGGCATCGTCTCGTGCAATTGCTGTTCGGCGTCTCGCAATCTTCGCAAGCGGATTTCAATCTGGTCGATAGTCATCGGATTGGAGTTGAAATGACGGGCCTGCTGACGGAATTCCTCGGCAAGAAACTTGACGGTCCAAAACGCCGCGCGACGTTGTTCGCTACTTTCTCCCGACCCCTCAACCCACTCCAGGATTTGAGGAACGAGTTTGAGAGGATTGATATTCCCACTTGAAAAACTATTTCTGATCACTTCAGAGAGTTCTCTTAATCGCCCCTGGGAGAGTTCAAACGCGACTTCCAGATTTCCGTCCGACAGTTTTGCCAATCGTTCAGCTTCATCGTCCGTTTGGACATACTCGTTCGAGAGAATGAGATTCTGCAATATTTCAATAGGCAAAGCGCGAAAATGAACAGTTTGGCATCTTGATCTGATCGTGGGCAATAATCCCTCTTCACGATCAGTGATCAAAATAATCAGCGATTTCGCAGGAGGTTCTTCTAGTGTCTTGAGCAATGAATTGGCGGCTTCGCTTTGCATAAGATGCGCATCATTGATAATCGCAATTTTTCGGTCGGAGGACATGGGGCGTAACGAAAGCTCATAGCACAGCCCCTGTCGTCCACGATGCTCTTCATCACCCACGAAGAGTTCAATCGGAATCGATTTTTTCCCTTCGGGGCAACCGATCTGGTAGTAATCAGGATGTGTGCCTGCTTGCATCCGTTTGCAGTTGGCGCAGACGCCGCAGGCGTCCAACTCTTCATCGAGAGTTTCTTCACAAAAGAGTGACTGGGCAAGATTTCTGGCAAAGAGTTTCTTTCCGATTCCTCCCGGGCCAAGAAACAAGTACGCATGCGACAAGCGACGACGGCTGGCCGCTCTTTTGAGCTGTTCGAGAACGATGTCATGCCCTTGGAGTGTGTCCCAAATTGTCATGAATTGTCCTCAGAAAGTTGGTCGAGAGTGGAAAGATTATCAGATTCCAGCCAAGCGATAACATCTCCGGGACTCACGAATTGATCTTGTTTTTTGAGCATCCCCCCCAAGACTCCCTCCGTTTCTGCTGAGACGACATACACGATTCCAGGGATCAGTAGCTCAACAAGATGATCTCCAGCTTGAACGAGTTGACCAGATTCCATCAACCAGTGGCCAATTATGATGGTCTCGTTGTTCGTGTTGATCTCGGGAACACGAATTGGAATTGCCATTTGTTTCGTGCCTTTAGTATGAAGTCTCACGTTCCGACGGGAGTTGTCTGATGACGTCCCAGATAGTCGGCCATTTCTCCCGCATGATAGCTTGACCGGACAAAAGGACCGCTGGAGACGAGTCCGAAACCCATTTTGCGAGTGAGATCACCAATTTGGTCAAACTCTTCAGGAGGAACAAACCGTTCGACGGCAAGATGTTCGGGGGTGGGTTGCAGATATTGTCCTAGTGTGAGCATTTCAACGCCGACGCTTCTCAGATCGGCACAGACTTCGATTACCTCTTCCAAAGTTTCCCCTAAGCCTAACATCAAACCACTTTTCGTGACCATCTCAGGTGCTTCGTCTTTGACTTGCTTCAAGAGGTCTAATGTTCTTTGATATTCGGCGTTACGTCTCACGCGATCATAAAGCCGTGGAACGGTTTCTGTATTGTGATTGAAGACATCGGGACGACTCTCGATGACTCGATGAATCGCGGCTCTGTTCCCCATGAAGTCGGGAACGAGAACTTCTACAGCCGCGCCTGTTCGCTGTCGGACGGCAAGCACACATTGATAGAAATGATCGGCTCCACCATCAGAAAGATCATCACGAGTGACTGAAGTGATGACGACATGTTCGAGGCCCAAACGTTCGGCCGCTTCAGCGACTCGCTCCGGCTCATCCGTTTCTACGACTTCTGTTTTGCCTTTAGGAACTGAGCAGAAACCGCAAGGACGAGTACAGACATTACCGAGAATCATGAAGGTGGCTGTTGAGTGCGCCCAGCACTCCGAGCGATTTGGGCATTTTGCACTGGAACAAACCGTTTCCAGCCCCAAGTCTTCAATGACATTCGAAGTGAATTGCATCTCGGGACTGGGCATCGGACGTTTCAGCCATTTTGGTAAACGACGTTTTGGCTTCTCGGGAGGGACATTGTACAAAATATCAAGAGTAGACATGAACCTTCTTCTTTGTTCGAACCAATAAAGGATGACCGGTATACCAATGACGCGATTCGTAGCCGAGACTATCCGTCAAATGTCGGGCTAAACTTTCTCGAACCCCACTCATTGGCGTGTGTTTCATGGTATCTGCAGAGAGTGACGAATGGCGAGATTCCTCGCCTCCTGTGTGGCAGAGGCGAATCAAATCGAGATTCGGTTGAACATTGATCGTTAGACCATAATAGGTCACGTCTGATTTGACGAGAAGTCCGACGGCACCCACCTGTCCCGTTCTGGCCACGAGTCTCGATTTGCGAACCTGTGTAGTGACGTGCATGTCTTTACAAACTCGTTGAGCAACGTCTTCGAGTCGAGTGCGATAATCGAGGACATCAATTTGAAGCCGGTCAAGGGGGGCGATGACACTGACGCAGAGTTGTCCGGGAACATGGACTTGGCTCGAACCACCTCGCGGAAGCCAATGGATATCAATTAAATTCTGTTCTAACTGTTCTCGATCAATCAGGAAATCGGTGTAACTTCCTTCGCGACCGACACTCACAACGGGAGGATATTCATACAATAAGACCGTTCCAGAACGGTCGTCTCGCCCGCTTATCTCAAAAGCGATTCGATCTTGTAACGCAATCAGCGAAGGAAGATCAACGATCCCCAAAGAATGAACCTCAAGCGAACTGTTGCCAGACTCAGGCCAGATTGAAGTTCCAGAAACTGTCATTACTAAACCAAGGTAAAGGTCTCATAATTGGAGACCCCATAATGCTTTGAATTGTTTGTTAGTCACGATAGGTGATAGACGATTTTATCACTCAGCCAGCAGAACGACAATTGGCAGAATTGCGAATTTTCGAGGTTCGTTCCACGAAACATCAAGAAACTGCGGGATTGAACGATCAATCGTCAACAAATCGTATCAACACTATGGAATCCGAGAATCAATCGGTAAGATGATCCCATCATTATTATTCACAGAGATCGACAATGGCTGCTGCCAAGAAGAAGAAAAATCAAAAAAAGAAGGACGCTGCCGCTGAAACGGGAAGAGTCTCCGTCACTCGAAATCGTAAAGCCAGGCATCACTACGAGATTCTTGACAAGCTGGAGTGCGGTTTGGCTCTGCTTGGCAGTGAGGTCAAAACACTGCGTAGCGGACAATGTTCGATTGACGAAGCGTACGCTCGAATCATCGGTGGCGAAGTTTGGCTGTGCGACGCAGATATCCCCGAATACCCGCAGGCTAACCTGCAAAATCATGTGGCCAAAAGAACTCGTAAACTGTTGCTCAAAAAAAATGAAATCGAGAAATTCGCGGAGTCGGCATCACAACAAGGCCTGACTCTTGTCCCGCTGGAAATCTACTTTATCCGAGGCAATGCCAAAATCTTGTTGGCCATTGGACGAGGGCGACAGGCTCACGACAAACGAGAGAAAATGAAAAGCCAGGCCGATCAACGAGAAATGAGACAAGCAAAACTGGGACGTCGATAATTCCGTGCAATTGTTTGAGATATCGGCAGTGCTACTCCTCAGCATCTTTTGTTGTCTTGGAATCGCGACGACTCATTTGCGGTTTCAATTCCCCCACGGCAATGACTTTGGCAAACTGACCTTCAACAGTCGCTGGCCTGAGTAGATGCACAACGGTTCTTTTTCTTTGGGAATCTCCGTACATCCAGGATTCGGAGATATGCCCGGTGGAAAACGAAAACCGTCTCTCTTCAGGTTTTCCAATGGCTCGTTCGACTTGACTCGCGGTCATTCCTTTGATGACTTCGCCGTTTCTGATCGCCGATTGTATGGGATCTGGGGGAAGCTTGTCATAGTTGCTCTTGAGAATCCATGACCCGGAATGAAGTCGATACCCGATGGACTCCAGCGCCTTGACTGTTTCCTCTTCTCCAGGTGACAGCTTCCAGGCTTTGAGAAGTAACTCATACGCCTTCTCTTTGTCTTCCAAAAGTTCTAGGTAGTGTTGAGCCGCACGCACATACCCCGAAGCCCCATCCTGACTCCATAATTCGAGACGCTTTTCCAGCCATGTCTCTAAGGCGATGAGACCTCTTTCTGGTTGCTTTCTCTTGCGATATTCTGCGGAGAGTTTGATGGCTTCTTCTTTTCCTGATTGTGAAAGTTGTGAAAAACGCCAATCTAACCAAAGCAGATCATAGCTGAGGTACATATCAGGCAGATCGGGAATGGCGTCCTTCATTTGATCACGAATATTGTCTGCGTTAGAGCCATCTGCTTTTGCCGATAACAAGATTTCCCGCTTCATGACTTCCCGATACAAGAGCCGCCAAAGTCGATCTTGTTGCGATTGATCGGCTTCGCGAAATGTCACCAGCGAATTCCTCTCAGACATGGCCTCTAATTTGGGGACGGGAACATCGAGTGGAGTTAAAGCGACCGGGTACTTTGTCGCCACCTCTTTGGCGAATCGTAGGAACGGATCGCTCTGTTTAGCAGCACTGATTTGTAGCTTGCGCCATTCCAGCATTAACCGCTCATAATCCCAGACCTCGAGAGCATCTTTAGGAACTCCAAATGCTTTCATTTCGGCAACCCAATTCGTAATCTCTTCGATTGTCGCATTCCCTTTTTGAGTTCTGGCAACAATGTAGGAATGCTCAAACGATCTTGCCGCGACCAAAAACAAATCTCGGTTGTCGTAGAATTTTGATTCCGCAGCCGTGTAACGTGCCAGCTTTCGCCATTCCAACGGATCAGTAACATCGATATCAACACTCATTTGAAGATGAACTTGTTCGAGACTAAATTCGGAATTGGCTTTAGTGACGCGGAAGCTGGGATCTTTTCCTTGAAGTTGGAAACGTCCCTCTAACTTCACCATTTTGGAACCGGGCTTTAATCTCGGAAAAGAGTCTGGAGAGTCGAGAAGAAATCGAAGGTTGCATTTTCGCATGTGAATTTGCGCATCGGTTCGCGAACCAATCACGCCACGAACAGTAAACGATATGTTATTTTCTGCGAATAAAGACCATTTATTCTGTACGTCCAGTAATTCACGAATCGAAATGACACGTTCTTCTGCGTAGGCATTTTGTCTAGCCATCAGCATTATCGAGAAGATCGAAGTCAAGTGGATCGATTTGAAGACAACTCTTCTCATTCCGGTTCCGCCTTGTCTTTGACATTTTCGTTCGCACGATCATCAGCAGAGAGATTTAGAACAATTTCTTCTCTAGAAGATGAAACACGCTGAGAGTTCAATAGACTCGATAATTCTGCATTCGCTTCTGATTTTAGATCGAGTTTGAACATTTCCGCCAGAAGTTCGGGAGTCCTCCATAGCTTGACCTCCTCTGACGATAGAATGATTTCCCATGAATTCTGTTGTTGATCGACGGTTCTGGAGATTGTGAGTTGCACTGCTAGAAACACACGAACTCGGTCATCTTCCCAAGCGAGATCTGCAAACCAATCCACCGCTTCATCCCAGACCATATCAACATCTTCTGTCGGTAGATCGATGGGATGCTCAAACGAATATCGTATTTCTTCGAGCGTTGATTGTCGAACAAGATCTCCCTGCATTAATAACCATCGACCGCCGTGACGCGCTCGAAACATCACATCCCAACTTTCTGAGTCTATCGACTCTTGCGATTGATCTAGGATAATTTCAATCGGAGAATAGCTTGAGAGACGATTCAAAATCATCAACTCTTTGTAGAGATGTTCCAGTGCAAGAGAGGACTCATCTGTTCTTCCCAAATCTTCAGCAGCCTTCAATGCAAGCATTGCAGAGGTCTCGGCATTTCCCCATTCGTTGAGTGTCACATACTCCCACACAGCTTCTGATTCTTCCAGCAGCACCAACTCATTTTCACTGCGAGATTTCCGATTCGACAATGCCCATAATGCGACCAACAATAAAACAATTGTGACACCTACGACTGATGCGAGACGTTTGCGATTGAGGGCTCCTTGGCCTTCATCAATCCAGACTCGTGGAGGAGTATTGTCTTCCGGTTCGGCCAGACGCCCCTCATCGTTCAAATCTTTAACGCTCAATGAATGTGGTGCCTCAATTGAAACTTTTTCCTCTGAGGTCTTGTCCCGTGTCTCTAACGCCAAAATGTGCGGGCGTGGATAGATATCTCTCGGCAAAACATAAAGAGTCTCCGAACAGTCTGGGCATTTTACGATTTGCGATTCTTCACGACGACGGCCTGAAATGACTTTTGCGCAATAGCAAACCAGGGAATACTCTTCATGAGGAGAAGGCCCTGAGTCTGTCTGTCGTTTGATAGTTTTTCGCCTCAAGGGCATAGTTGGCAGCTTTTAAGGAGGAGATATTGAGTTGATAGTCCTGCGACATTATCGGCTACCGAGCCATTCAGGTCAAATTGTTCCTGGAAACACCACAGATTCAGAGTTTATCCTTTCCTCGCGGATTATTTCACGTCAAAATGACTACGATCAGATCTCCCTCTTGGATCATAATTGACTGAAACTACCGTTAGAGAAAGCCTTGCTCATGTCCATTCGGTTACTTGTTGTCGCAGTATTGATCGCGTTACCAACGTTACCGATCTGCGCAGCATCCCCCGTCGATTCGTCTCAGAAGCTCGAAGAGATTTCGACAGAATTTGGCTTGTGTGACGGACCAAGCTGGGATGGAAACGGAAGTCTCTACATCCCCGATGTCAAAGGCCAGAAGGTCTATCGATACTGGCCAAAACAGGACAAGATGCAAGTGGTTCTCCCGGATGCGGGTCGAATCAGTGCCACATTCTTCAACCATGGCAAGCTGTACCTCTCCGACAATGGAAATAGCTCCATTGCTTGGTTGAAGGGTCAAGAAATGAAGGTCATAGCCAGTAATGATCCACAAGCAAAACCGGCACAACGCCCTAATGATCTCGTTGTCGATCATCACGGAGGGATTTACTACACTCTCACTTCCACGAACCAGGTGATGTACGTTTCGCCGTCTGGAGAGCAATCGGTTGCGGTTGCCGACATCAAGACACCAAACGGCATCACGATGTCACCTGATGAAAAAACGCTTTACGTCTCCGCTTACGTTCCCAAAAAAGTTTACTCTTATCAAATTACGCAGGCCGGAAAGACCACTCCGGGAAAACTCTTTGCGACCATGGATGATGGCGACGCCAAAGGTGCCGACGGAATGTGTATTGACCGTGCAGGAAATGTCTACTGTGCCGGTGCGACCGATATCTGGATCTGGTCCTCGACAGGAGAATTACTCGATAAAATCACGCCCCCAACCCGTCCGATCAATTGTGCGTTTGGTGACTCCGACATGCAGTCGCTCTATATAACGTGTTTTGGTGGCTTATATCGTCAAGGAATGAAGGTTTCTGGAAAGCCGTCACAGCCAGTTTCCTCATCGGGTGATTTGACCACTCCACTCAATCAGAGTCATCCCTCTACCATCATCCCTGAATCCCTCCAGTCGAAGTATGATGTTGTTTACGCTGAAGACGGCCATCGTAAACTATTGGCCGATCTCTTTCCATCGATGAAACCACAGGCGAATGTTCCCGCTGTGATTGTTGTGCACGGCGGCGGTTGGATGAAGGGGGATAAAACCAAGTTTCGTGCTTTGGCAATTGAATTAGCAAAACGCGGATACTTCACGATGGCCATCGAATATCGACTTGGTGGAGAGGCACAGTTTCCTGCTGCCATCCATGACTGTAACGCCGCAGTGAGATATCTCCGAGCCAACGCCAACTCACTCGGCATCGACCCCAATCGGATTGGAGCCGTCGGAGGATCTGCGGGAGGGCATCTTGTCGGATTGATGACCACTGGACACGACCTTCAAGAACTTCAAGGGGAGGGTGGCAACCCGAAGATGTCGTCGAAATTGCAAGCCGCCATTGTGATGGCGGGTCCGATGGAAATTTCAACCGGTAATGTCGCCGAGCAAGCTCGGAATAATGCTGATAAAGCTTACGCGACCCAATGGATTGGTTCCATCGAGAGCGAGTGGGATCATTATCAACTCGCAGATGCCCACCGACACATCACCTCCGATGATTCCCCCATCCTGTTTATGGTCGGCGAACACGATAAGCCGGAAAGGAATCAGCCTTCCCGAGAGAAACTTCAAGCATCTGGTGTTTGGACGGATGTCAAAGTTTACAAAGATGGGAAACATGGCTGTTGGAATCAACTTCCCTGGCTCCACGATATGGCCAAAGACATGGACTCGTTCTTCCAGGAGCATCTGAAGAAGGTTGACTGACTCATCCATCATTCGTTGAAGATTTGAAGGGCGGCGATGAGTGCTTTCAATGGCAGATCATCACTCAATTGCCTCACAATTTCATCACTCACCAATAATTGTGGATAGCTGTCACGTTGAGCTTCGAGAAGTGCATTCAAGAATAGTTCCAACGAAATATCTTCTTGACGGCAAAAGCGGACAACTTCGAGTCGGAGTTCTAAATATCGCTTGAAATTCACAGCTCGCACAAACTCGATCACTGCTGGACGCAAATGGTCGTTAAATCCTTCAACATAGTGCATATAATCATCACCACGTGATCGAGTTGCCAAGCGATGAAACAGGAACACCCCCATAGAAGACCAATTCTTAATTTTGTCGAGGGTGGCCAATCCAATAGACTGTGTTGCGAACCAAGGCACAACGATGAGTTCCAGTCGATGCCTCAACTCCCATTCCTCCTCAATCATGCTGTCTCTAATGAGACTCACCAGATCCTCTGGTAGAGTTCCCGGTACGGGAGCATCACACGAAATCGCACGAATCATCTCCCACCTGGTTTCGACCCAATCATCCGCTGGGATGGACTCGCACTGTTGCACTTCTTCTGTGAGCTTTTGGAAAAGACGATTTGATTTCGGCAAATTCGCGAGTGCGACAAGTTCAGTGGCTTGATGAATCAATTCTTTCCACATGTCGGGATGATCGTAAATGAGGTCATCTCGTAATGAATCCAGGTCTTTCTCAATCAAGCCGAGTTTTTTTTGATGATATTGTAAAAACCAAACCAGTCGAGTGAGTTCCGACAGTCGTGGATCATTCGCCGATTGTTTCAACAAACTCTTACAAGATGCTCGCGTGGCCGCTTCAGGGATACGATCCAACTCGTTGAGATAAATCTGAAAGACACGCCCCGCGAGCCCCACTTTTGCTAAATAGACTTCAAGAACCGAAAAGGGAGGCTTACCGTCGTGAATTTTCTGGAGCCAAAATAGCTGAAGTGTTGCCTCCTCCTCGCAGGGTGACTTTCGGTAGTATTCTTCAAGCTGAGTAATGACCGTACCCAGTTTTTCTTCACCAATACTCTCCCAGATCTTGTGATTATGTGGAAGTGTCTCTGCAGAAGATGACTGAGATTCGGATGGTTTCCAATCAAGGGGCGGGTTCGGAAACCAATCTGAATCGTCATCGACGTCTTGTTCAGATCTTTGATTTAGCGACTGTTGATACGGGATTTGTGCGCGGAGCGTTTCATACGACTCTGTCAGCTTGCGAAAATGAACGGGGTGCACTTCAGCACGGTAAATCTTAATCAATCGATGATAAGCCCGTCGCAAATCGCGTTCTGTCGCACTCGTCTCGATCCTGAAAAGTTCATGCAAGTTGATAGGCCAGTCTTCGAGATTATGTGAAAGATCCGGGTCACTCATCGTCCGTCTCTCCTTTCGGTGAGAAGTGATATCGGTAAGCTGGTTGCCAATCACTGCCGAGGTTGGAGTCGGACTCTGAATATGGAAAAAGAACGGTTTGGTCACCCATCATGGGCTTTAACACAACACCCGCCGGTACAGGGTGGTACCGATTGATATTCGCTCCCGGATAGGTGACATAAACCGTGTTCTGGATTTCGCGAATCAATCCAGCAACTCTTTGAAATTCTTCAAGATCTGCTTTGCGCGATTTATAGAGGAGCGATTTGGTCGGAAGTGATAACTTTGCAGCAATTTCTATTTCTGTGAAATATCGACGTTCGTCGAAGACGATAAATAGCTCTCCTCGTTCTTTCACAACCAAGAACAGATAGGACTTGAAGCGTAAATATTCATACTCTTTCAACGCAGACAGTCTTGCGATCAGATCTTCCTCAGTCTCTCCGGCGGGAGATGACAAGATTTTGGAAAAGGTCGGGGGGGGGGGAGTCTCGTCATCAATCGAGTTGAGAATTTCCTCAATGTTTTCGGGGGAAAACTCAGGAGGGGTGTAATTGACGACTGGAGGAGTGTATGAAGGACGACTTGGAGTGTCGTCTCTGTTGTATCTAACAAATGTGATGAGTGCCCGAAATATGAAGATCCCAATCAGGGCATAGGCCCAACCACCTCGCGATAATGACGATGCCGTGGCAGTTTCCACAGGCTTCGTCTTTGTGAGTTTGTTTCTTGTTTTGGCGGGGCGTGACAACGCTTGAAGCCATCGTTGATTGAGTGCCGCAACAGCCGGAGCTTTCGAGTTCAGTTCGGCTACATATTTTTTCCAATCCGATCTTTCAATGGTTTGCGAATTCAGGAACTCTCGTTGTTTCGCGGCTTTCTGACTTGGTTCTGCAACGTGATTTTCGATCAGGAATTGAGCCAGCCGACTCGCATGTTCTCCGAGTACTGAGACATCTTGCGAATCTAGTTCTAATCCGCATTTCAAATGGGCCAGTTGAAGTTTCAGGACGGGAAAATATTCGGCGTCAGAATGGAGTTTTTCAAATCGGGAAATTCGGGCTGAAACATCCCGTTGAAAGAATTCTCGGCGAAACTCGGTAATATCGTCTCTTAACAGGCGTGCGCAACATTGCCACTTCGCAATGGAAGAGAGCTTTTGATCGAAATAGGCCTGAATTGCGGAGGCTTCGTAAAACCCTGGGTGAAACTGAACATCTTCCAGTCGTTTGAGAATCTCTCGCTGTTTGTCTTTTGGGGAAGCGCCAATTTCAAGATTGAGAGTCCGCTCCACCCAGGCATCCAGTAGCGGAGCATGTGTTGATGTCTCACCACTCATCGGACTGCTCCGGCTGGGAGTCGTCTTCCCCGTCCTGAAAATCAAAACGATCCACGTATTCTTGTAAAACTGATCTGTGGCGTGCAATGAGTTCGTCGTTTTGGATTTCGAGTGCCTCTTCAAACCCTCTCAGGATGATGTCGAGATGCTCTCTCTCGATGAGCGGTAACTCACTGTAGAGTCGTTCGGAGCGTTTCAAGAGAAATCGATTCAGACTTTCTTCACGCGGGTGAGTTTTGAGTTCGGCCATGGCCTGAATCGCTTGGTTGACCTGTTGTTAATTCATTCCCCGTGCATAGCGTGTGACGACATGTTGAAACTTCTGTTTGGTTTCCAGCACCATTGCTTCGACTTCAAGGACTCCATTCAGATCGTACGTGAATCTGATTTCGACCTCTTGGCCAACCGGTCCACGGGGGATGTTTTTAACTTTGAATTCTCCCAGAAACAGATTCTGATCTGTCTTACGATTCTCCCCCTGATAGATAGCCACTTTCACTTCTGTTTGATTCGGGTGCAATGTCTCGACCGACTGAGCACGGCTGACGGGAATCGTTGTGTTGCGATTGATGATCGGCATGAAATAGCCAGCATGATAATCTCCCGCCAGTTCACGAGTCTTCTCGACTCTCAGCGTAAACGGTGCGACATCTGTGACGACCATATCATCCACCGATACGTGTCGATCAATCAGGCCCGCTTGTACGGCTGCTCCTAATGCGACCACTTAGTCGGGATTGATCCGACGTAGCGGCTCTTTTCCGAATATCTCCACGATTCGTGAGACCACCGTGGGCATCTTCGTTGCTCCACCCACGAGAATCACTTCGTCGATATCACCACGCTTCAGACCCGCGTCTCCCAGTGCTTTCCGCAAAGGAAGTTCGGCTCTTCCGAGTAGATGAGATGTCCACTTTGCGAATTGCTCCTGAGTGATCTCAACTTTTGGAGTTTTCTCAGTAATCTCGCCCTCTTCGTTGGGAATACGCACCGTGAATGAACAGTTGGAACTGAGTTGTCTTTTCGCGATCTCACACTCTCTTCGCAAACGCGAAAGACGTTTTGGCTCTTTCATTTCCACATGTTCATAGATCATTCCCTGGGATTCCAAAACTCTCGATGCAAGAGTCGAGGTGAAGTCTTCGCCTCCAAGAAACGTTTCGCCGGCAGAAGATCGAATTTCAAGAGCGTCATCCAATTGATCGACAATCGAAACATCAAATGTGCCTCCTCCAAGATCGTAGACCAATAGAATTCGTTCTTGATCCTGTTCTTGCAGACCATAGGCAAGAGCGGCGGCCGTTGGCTCGTTCACGATACGGGTGACTTTAAGCCCGGCAATTTCTCCCGCGCGAATGGTATCAGTTCGTTGATGCTCGTTGAAATATGCGGGCACTGTGATGACGGCGTCGGTGACCGTTTCGCCCAAGTAAATTTCGGCTTCTGCCTTCAGGGTTTTCAAGATGATCGCTGAAAGTTCAACAGCCGTGAAAACGGTTTGATCAACGCTCCATTTCCATTCGGTTCCCATCTGTCGTTTGAACATCGCAACGCAGCGATGTGGTGTAGTGACCATGTATTCCTGGGCGATACGACCGACCAATAATTCCCCCTGTTCGTCCAATCCGATCACGGAGGGAGTGAGAGTCTCACCCAGCGCGTTGGGGATCAGCTTTGGTCCGTCTTCATTCAAACAGGCGACCAATGAATGTGTCGTTCCCAGATCGATGCCGACAATCATTGAAACTGATCCTTGAGAAATGAGAATAGCTCTTCCAAGCTAATTTGCGGACGCGCAGATCGGAACGATTTCCCGCCGCATCGCCACAAATATCTCGATCAACTCAGTCGGGAAACGCCGACCTGATATGCTCGATCTGAGGCGTTTTGTCATTCTCTGGCCAGAGAAGACCAATCACGTCATACCTGACAGACTGCTGAAAGAGATCTCGTTCTTTGAGATACACTTGAGCCGCACGGAGGATTTGTTGTTGCTTCGTGTGATCGACGGCATCCAGTGGATGGCCTTTGGAATCGTTTCGACGAGTCTTTACTTCGACAAAAACAATCGTTTGACCGTCGAGAGCAATGACATCAATTTCTCCGGCTCGGTTCTCATAATTCCGGGAGACGATACGAAATCCTTGCTGCTTTAAATAGCGAATAGCAGCTTTCTCTCCAGCAGAGCCGAAAAGACGATTCAGCCAGCCAGACATTTGCGTCTCTCCCGTATTGATGGGGAGAAGATGAAGTGGAGACAAAATCCACTCGTTTGGAAATTAGTTGTCTTTGATCTTTGCGCGACGCTCTGTGAGGCGGGTCGCTTTACCAACACGATCTCGAAGATAATAGAGTTTTGCACGACGGACACGTCCGTGACGCTTAATATCGATGGTAGACACTTTGGGAGAGTGAATCGGAAATACTTTTTCCACACCTTCACCGGCAACAATTCGACGTACCGTGAAGTTCTCATTGATTCCTTCACCACGCATGGCGATGATGACACCCGAGAACACCTGGAGGCGTTCTTTATTGCCTTCCTGAATCAGTGTGTGAACATCAACTGTATCACCCACTTCAAATTCATGTTTGGTTTCGCGCAAACTGGATTGTGCGACAAGATCGAGAATTTCTGTTTGATTCATGGTAAGCCTCTGGGGTCTCAAAGTTTGCGTCAAGATTGCAAGTATGGCAGATTTGGAGAGAACGTCAACTCTTCACATGTATGAAAAACGGTCGGAAGTTACGATTTTTCGGCGGTTTTCTCTTCTTCCAGTAAGTCTGCTCGAAGTTCTCGAGTTCGCTTGAGGGATTGTTCCTTCCGCCAGTCTTCGATTTTTCCGTGATCACCGGAAAGTAACACCTCAGGAACTTCCATCCCCCGAAATTCACGTGGACGTGTGAATTGAGGATACTCCAGTAGTCCTGACTGAGAAAATGAGTCATATTTATGACTCGTTTCGTCTCCGAGAACTCCCGGAATCAGTCGGATCACAGTGTCAATCAACATCATGGCTGGTACTTCACCTCCGTTACAGATGAAGTCGCCCGCTGAAATTTCCAAGGGCTTTAATCCCTGGCGAATTCGATCATCAAACCCCTCATATCGACCACACAGCATGATCAAACGAGGCTTTTCCGCCAATTCTTCCACCAGATTCTGATCGAGCGGACGTCCCTGTGGAGTCAGCATGATTAATTGTGCTGGCTCTTTGGACTGTGCCTGAACATGCTCAACGCATTGATACACCGGATCGCAGGCGATGAGCATTCCCGGACCACCACCAAACGGTTTGTCATCGACCGATCGGTGTTTGTCGCTCGTCCACTCACGAAAGTCCCACAAGTTCACATCAACCAAATCCGCATCAATTGCCTTTTTGAGCAGACTTTGGTCAAGGTAACTATCAAACAACCGAGGAAAAAGTGTCAGGACATCAAAACGCATGGCGTGATCTCCGTCCGTTCCGACATCAAATGATGATCGGAAGTTCCCAACTGATTACTCAGCCGATTCTTCGGCTTTGGGGGCTTCTTCCGCAGGAGCGTCAGCGCTGGGTTCCACATCGGCGGGGGCTTCGGCTGACTCTTCTTCGGGAGGAGCTTCAGGTTCCGGTTGTTTGGGAGCCTGCATTTTTGGTGGTTGCTTGGTCTCACCGAACTTGTTGGTCTTGACCTTCTTGATGAGGGTCTTGACGTTTTCGCTCGGTTGAGCTCCGACCGACATCCAATAGTCGATCCGTTCTAGGTTCAAAGTCACGCGCTGCGACTTCTCGACTACAGACGTATCATAAGTTCCGACTTCCTCAATCGCTTTGCCATCACGTGGCTTGCGAGAATCCATCACACAAATACGGTAAAAGGGGCGATGCTTTCGTCCCATTCTCTTCATACGAATCCGAACTGCCACGTTATCTCCTCTTCAGTAAATTTGGCTTTTCTGTTGCGAAAGCCGTTGATCAAAATGCCGACTCGACCCGGTGTGCCGAACTCAGCGTCTGTTTTTCTTACGTTGTTTGCGGGCGTCTTTTCGTTTCTTCTTCTTGTCTTCCCGCATTTTCAGCTTGTCTTGCGGTCCACGTTTGGATCGCTGCTTCTGTTCGGCGATGGACGCGCCTTCGTTAAAAAGGCCTCCATCCGTCATCTGTTTCATCATCTGCATTCGGCCTCGCATTCCCATGCCGGCCATGTTTTTCATCACACCGGCCATGCTGCCGAAGTCTTTTAATAACTTATTGACATCAGAAGGGTCAACTCCCGACCCCTGAGCGATGCGGTTGCGTCGCGAACGGTCGATCAGTTCGGGATTATTCCGTTCATCCGGCGTCATTCCGTTAATGATGCCTTCGATCCGAGACATGTCTCCCTCGGCATCGATGTCCGGGTTTTGGTCCAGCATCCCTCCCATGCCGGGAATCATTTTCATGATATCCTTCATGGAGCCCAGCTTTTTAATCTGTTTCATCTGATCACGGAAGTCTTCGAGGGTAAATTTCCCCTTCCGCATTTTTTCCTGCTGTTTCTCCATCTCATCGGCGTCGAACTGTTCATGGGCTTTTTCGACGAGTGACAGAACGTCACCCATGCCCAGAATTCGTCCGGCCATCCGGTCGGGATGAAACGGTTCCAGCTTGTCGAGCTGTTCGCCAACACCGATAAACTTGATCGGCACGCCGGTAACTGCTTTGACAGAAATTGCGGCACCACCGCGTGTATCTCCATCCAGCTTGGTTAAAATGACGCCATCGAGTTCGAGCTCGTCATTAAACGACTTCGCGGAATTGACAGCATCTTGCCCCGTCATCGAGTCGCAAACGAGGAGTGCTTGATCGGGCGTGCATTTGTTGTCGATTTGCTTAAGCTCTGCCATCAACTCGTCATCAACGTGTAGTCGACCGGCGGTATCGAGAATGACAACATCGTGATCATTCTTTTTACGCGCCTGCTTCACTGCGTTGTAACAGACTTTGATAGGAGTCGAGCTTTCGATGGGTTCGCTGTAAACATCCACGCCAATCTGCTCGCCGATCACTTTCAATTGATCAACCGCGGCAGGACGTTGAAGGTCGGCAGCAACCAACAGAGGATGGTGTCCCTGTTCTTTCAACATGCGGGCCAATTTGCCGCACGTGGTCGTCTTCCCTGATCCTTGTAGACCACACATCATTATCACTGAGACGCCATCGCGTCGGATGTTCAAAGAGTGGTCAACCGGCCCCATGAAATCGACGAGGGCTTCATTAACAACGCCGACAATCTGCTCTTCCGGTCGTAATGACTTCAGAACCCGTTCGCCAACGGCTTCTTCGGTAACACGTTTCATGAAGTCCTGAACGACCTCATAATTGACATCGGCTTCCAGCAACGCTTGGCGAACTTCGCGCATGCCGTCCCGGATATTGCCCTCGGTCAGTTTTCCCTGACGACGAAAGGCGGACAGTGCAGTGCCTAGATTTTCGGTAATGCCTTCAAACATTGATAGCCGAGGTATTTATAGTTCGCGCGGACCTGTTTTAAGCGATTTGATCAAAGACGCCCCAAAGCAATGGAATCAGTAGTCTTGGGTCGAATCGTCGAGTATAGAAAACCGTAAACGTATTGACAACCGACAGGCCCTACCAGAAATCAGCGAACATCTTTACAGATAAATGGCCAGATTCAACAGGATTCGCGCGCCCGTGACAACTTCAATGTTCTCTGGTCAGCAGATGACTCGCATTTTTCCCGAAGATTGGTATACACTGAGGGACTCCCCGGAAAATATTCAGTGAGCCTTATTTGAGCGCCTGCTGTCTGACTTTTCCGATGACCATTTTATCTGTTTTTGGAAGTTTTGACGACGATCATGAGCGATACACGGAATCTTTTCAACAAAGTCTGGGACTTGCATACCGTCAGTGAACTGCCAAACGGGCAGACACAGTTGTTCATCGGCTTGCATATGATCCACGAAGTGACGAGCCCGCAGGCCTTTGAAATACTGCGAGGACGTAATCTTCCCGTCATGTACCCGGATCGAACCATTGCGACGGTCGATCACATTGTACCCACGACGAGTCAGTCGAGACCTTTTGTCGACACATTAGCCGAAGGCATGATGTCGGCTATCGAAAAGAATTGTGACGAGTTTGGTGTCACTCTGCTGGATATCGACGATGAACGTCAAGGGATTGTCCATGTGGTTGGTCCTGAACAGGGACTCACACAACCCGGTATGACGATCGTCTGTGGTGACAGCCATACGTCAACTCATGGTGCCTTCGGAAGTATCGCGATTGGAATTGGCACAAGTAACGTGGCACAAGTGCTGGCCACTCAAACCATGTATCTGAATCGTCCCAAGGTGCGGCGAGTGGTCGTCAACGGTGAATTAAAACCGGGCGTCTTCGCCAAAGATGTCATTCTTCACATCATTCGTAAACTCGGAGTGCAAGGAGGCGTCGGCTATGCCTACGAATACGCGGGTGAAGTCTTTGATCGCATGACGATGGAAGAACGGATGACCGTTTGCAACATGTCCATCGAGGGTGGAGCTCGCTGCGGTTACATCAATCCTGACCAGAAAACCGTCGACTATCTGCAAGGGCGGCCCTTCGCTCCCAAAGCAGACGAGTTTGATAAGGCTGCCGAGTGGTGGCTGAGCCTCGCTTCAACACCAGATTCTAAATTCGATGATGTGGTCGAGTTCGCTGCGGCAGATATCGAACCCACCGTCACTTGGGGAATCAACCCGGCTCAGTCCGTCGGAATCAGCGAAAATATCCCGTCTCCCGAACAATTCGACGAGACAGAACAAGTCGGCATCGCAGAAGCGTTGGCGTTTATGGATCTCACATCGGGTACAGGGATCAAAGGCCAGAAAATCGACGTTGCCTTCATCGGTTCCTGCACGAATGGTCGTATTTCCGACCTTCGTCAAGCGGCCGAGATCGCTAAAGGTCGTCACGTCGCCGACAATGTCAAAGCGATTGTCGTCCCCGGTTCACAACTTGTCCGCAAACAAGCGATGGAAGAAGGACTCGACAAAATCTTCGAAGAAGCCGGGTTCGAATGGCGAGAAGCGGGCTGCTCCATGTGTTTGGCGATGAACCCCGATAAGTTGCAAGGACGTGAAATCTGTGCCTCGTCGAGTAACCGCAATTTCAAAGGAAGACAGGGAAGCCCGACAGGTCGAACCTTGTTGATGTCTCCCGCAATGGTCACCGCCGCAGCGATTCACGGATGTGTGACCGACGTTCGTGAGATGTTGGAACCTGCGGGCGTCTAAAAGATCAAAAACCTCTACAAAACGACCAATCAAACACCATAAAAACTATCAACCATGAACGAAATCAAACAAATCTCCGGCACGGCTATTCCCCTGTTTCTCGATGATATCGATACGGATCGAATCATCCCGGCACGATACCTTCGCTGCGTCACATTTGACGGGCTCGGCGAACATGCCTTCGAGGATGATCGTAAGCAGGATCCCAGCCATCCGTTCGATCAGGAACAGTTCCAGGACAGTCAGGTTCTGATTTCTGGACGTAATTTTGGTTGTGGCTCGTCTCGCGAACATGCCCCGCAGGCTTTGATGCGTTGGGGAATTCAAGCCGTCGTTGCGGAGTCGTTTGCCGAGATCTTCTTCGGCAACTGCACGTCATTAGGAATCCCCGCCGTGACATGCACACGCGATGACTTGAAAGAAATGTCTGCATCCGTGCAGGCAGACCCCAAAGTCGCAGTTTCTGTTGATATTGAAACGCTGAAAGTCACCGTGGGGGACAAACAATACGATTGTCAAATTGCCGAGTCTGCCAGAAACTCTCTGACCAGTGGCCGTTGGGACTTTCTGGGACTTCTGCTCGAAAAGCAGGATGATATCAAGCAGACCGCTGGTAAAATTCCTTATCTCAATAATTTCGCCAGCTAACATCATCGCGTCCTTTATGTCGCGAGAATTCACATGACAGACGACAGCCGACCCACCGGAAGCCGTAGAGAGTTTCTCACGGGGCGTGCTGTTCGCAAAGAAGTCGAATGGGTCGGTGATCAAATCGCCGACACCATTGCCGATGCTGTTTGTGATCTGCCCCCGTCGGCTGGACCCAGTGTGAGACTTGGGACCACGGCAATGGCTGCCGATTTCGTCATCATGATGAATCCCGGTCCTGCCGACCAAGTGCTCGTGGCGTCAGATGTGCTGCAAGAGATCCATCAACTCGAACAGGAGATGACGGTCTACAAGTCAGATGGTGAACTTTATCTGCTCAATCAGCTTGCCAAGTCGGGAGCAAGTCAGGCAGTTTCACCGCGACTTCATGAAGTGATTCAACTCTCCATACAAATTGCAGAACAGACACACGGGGCGTATGACCCAACCTCCGGGCCGTTGATTGACTTGTGGAAGTCTGCCCGTCAGGAGGGAGAAATTCCAACCGTCGAACAGATTGAGTCCACTCTACGAAAATGTGGGTATCAACATCTTTTGCTGGACCAATCAACGAAGACATTGAGTTACGGCGTTGATGGTTTGGAGTTAAACCTGGGAGGAATCGGCAAGGGATATGCGATCGATTGTCTCGGTCATCAACTCAAAACCAGATCGCAGACAAACTGGCTGATGCATGGTGGAAAAAGCAGTCTGTTTGCAGCGGGCCAGCATCATCAATCAGGTGGATGGCCGGTGGGAGTCCGAAATCCGCTGTTCCCAAATGAACGCTTGGCGACTTTGATGCTGAGAAATCAGGGCATGTCGACATCGGGAGCCGGGATTCAATTTTTCCGTCACCAAGGCAAGCGATACGGCCATCTTCTCGATCCCAGAACCGGTCTGCCGGCTGAAAATGTACTGTCTGTAACGGTTCTCGCACCTACGGCTGCCGAAGCTGATGCACTTTCCACAGCGTTTTTTGTGATGGGACTCGAAAAAACCGGTGAATATTGCGATACTCATCCTGAGATTGGAGTGATGTTAGTCCCTCCGCCACAAGCTGGCCGGCGACTGAAAGTCCACACCTTCAATCTTCCCCAGCAGACGCTCTTCCTGAGCGAAGACGACAATCAGATTGATGAATCAGTTTGATAATGAGAATTTGATTCACTTTCCACACACCTGAGACAACGAGCATACATACGAGGTAGACCTGTGCGAGATCCATACCGCATTCCTTTTCTGGCAGTTCTCTTGATCGTTCTGTTGAGACTCTCAATCGGATGGCAATTTCTCTACGAAGGACTCTGGAAGCTCGAATCGCAGTCCACGACCACTCCGTGGACGGCATCGGGCTATTTGAGCAACGCCCAAGGCCCGTTTCGCGATCAATATCGCGACATGACGGGTGACCCCGATGAACTCAATTGGCTCAACTACGAATTCATGAATAAAAAATGGGATCGCTGGTCCGCACGTTTCAAATCACACTACAAGGTTAGTGATGCTCAAAGCAAAAAACTGGACAGTCTGATCGCGGGCCCGGAAAAACGGACCTCAAACCGTTTTGTATTGCCACCCGGTATTTCGTTCGCAAAGACCACTTTTTCCTACGACAAAAAAACGCAAATTCTCAGTTTCCCAACTTGGGAACCACCCACGCCGACAGACTTCGCCCGAATCTTTGCACAATTGCCCAGCGACCCTACGAAGATGACTCCGGTGCAGCAAGAATTTCACAAGCAACTCGAACGGCTTCGGGATCTTTCAATTCGCTTAAGTTACGGTCAACAATTGGCTGGTCGATTGAAAGGCGACCCAGGTGTCACGGGCGTTGTGTTCATTATCGAAGAGGAAAGTAACAAAGGGATGTTTGAGATGCGGCCGCACGTCGAAAATGAAGATCACATTGTGAAAGTCGGCGACAAACAGGTCTATCTGGACATGCTGGCCGATTACAACAAGAAGCTCACAACGGCTGATCAGGATTTTGAATTCGATCACTTGCAGTCGTTATGGAAAAAGATCCAATCACAAAAAGCCGCATTAGTGGGGCCTGTCAAAGAATTAGAAACGGACTTAAAGACAGACGCTCGCAAACTTCTTACTTATGCACAAATTTCTCGCGGACCTGTACCCGTAGAACGAACCAAGATTGTCGAAGTCAATCAACTTACAATATGGGCATTGTTGATGCTTGGGGGATGCTTGATGACGGGATTTGCCACACGCTTGGCCGCCATCGCGGGTGCCGGAATGTTGATCTCATTCTATCTGGTCTGGCCACCTTGGCCGAATGTCCCCAAAGCACCGGGACCAGAGCATTCTTTGTATGTCAATAAAAACTCCATCGAAGCAGTCGCGTTGTTGGCCATCGCGATGTTACCAACAGGACGATGGTTTGGTGTCGATACGATTTTTGGGGCATTGCTTTGGAGAAAAAAGAAGTAATCGATTCAACAGATATGCGATAAATTCGTAAGTCATCATGACACACGCAACATAAACCACTCATATTTGAAATTGATCTCACTACAACAGATCAGGAGATAAGTTCCATGAAACTCACACCCGAACAAATTCAGATCGGTAAAGATAACTTCCACGAAGCGGTCGGCTACACACGCCGTGACTTCATCAAAGGAGCCGCTGCCGCCACAACCGGTTTGGGAGCGATGTACTTTGGGTATGAAAAACTCGAAGGCGAACCGGTCCGGGTTGGCTTTATTGGCACCGGTGACGAGGGCAATATTCTGCTCAACGAACACCCTCCCGAATACATGAACATTGTCGCTGTCGCCGATTTACGTCCCACCAATTTGGAACGAGCGTTCCAGGGAGACGGAAACGATGTCCGTATGGGACTGTTCGAGAAACTGGGTGAAGAAAAAGCGAAATCAATTAAGCAGTTCTCGAATCATAAAGATTTGATTGCAGCCAAGGACGAACTTGGTTTGGAAGCAGTCGTGATTGCTGTTCCTCTCAGTCAACACGCACCGATTGCGATGGAAGCGATGGAAGCGGGCTTGCATGTTTTGACAGAAAAGCTGATGGCCCACAGCATCACCGAATGTAAAAAGATGATTCGTAAGGCAGCCGAGAAAAATCGTCTTCTCGCCGTCGGTCACCAACGCCACTACAGCGTCCTTTATGATAATGCCAACGAACTGGTAAAAACCGGAGCTCTTGGTGACATCAAATACATTCGTGCCCAATGGCACCGCAACAATAGTTTCCCACTGTCTGACAGTTGGCGAAAAAGCGTACCCGAAGAAGACATGAAAGCGCTCAAGGGCAAAGTCGATGAGTATGGTTACCAAGATGTCGATCAACTCATCAACTGGCGTCTATTCAATGAAACGGGTGGCGGTCTGATGGCCGAACTTGGTTCACATCAAATGGATGCCGCCAGTATTTTTCTCGGTAAAGTTCATCCGGTCGCAGTCTCAGGTTTCGGAGGCAAGAACTTTTACGGCATCAAAGGAATCGGCCCGCAAGACAAATGGACCGATGATCGCGAAATTGACGACCAGATTTATGTCACATTCGAGTTCCCCGGAAAAACCTACGAAAAAGGTAACCCCGAGAAATCTCGCGACAAATGCATTGTCACCTACTCCTCGATCAATACCAACAAATCGGAACCTTACGGAGAATTGGTTTACGGTACGCGAGGCACTTTGTGGATGAAAACTGAGAAAGAAGCCATCCTCTATAAAGAGGAAGGTCGAGGTTCGACAGGAGGAGGCCCCGATCAGCGTTTGTGGGTCGTCAACACGGAAGGCGCATCGGGAGCACCCGTTCTTGATGCCTATGAAACCACGGCCCCCTCAGCGGCAGCGACGACGGCATCTGCCAGCATGGGCGAAAAGATCAGTCGTGGGTATCGCGAAGAGATGGAACACTTCTGTTACTGCATTCGCAATGAGAGTCCGATGACCGACTTGAGATGTAATGGAGTCGTCGCGATGGCAGACGCGATTATGGCTCTGACTGCAAATCTGGCGATGAAACACAATCGTCGGATCGAATTCAGAGATGAATGGTTCGACCCCTACAATGATGCGGTCCCTGAAGAAGATGTCGTCAAGTTGGTGGAAAAGTTCCCACAAGGTTCTTGGGACGATTTAGGATAAACCTCATAATTCCAACTGTGTGTATTGCGAAGCGGTACACACAGTTTTCTTCTAAAAGTACCACCCAAACGGATTGTGCGAGAAACGCATGGGACGCTGGCCCGAAGATCAACGGTCAAACATGACCACATTAGTGCTGATCTTTGTGCTGACCCCTGTCTTATGTTACTTCGCTTGGTGGTTTATCGACGGATGAGCCTCTTTGCTCTGGTTATCAACTCCAACTGAAAGATTTCATTGTGGCCTCGTCTGGTAAAGCCGGTTTGTTCCTCATCTTTGTGACAGTCTTTATCGATCTGCTGGGGTTTGGAATTGTCCTGCCTTTGCTTCCACGCTACGGAGAGTCGTTTCATGCCAGCAAGTGGGAATTGGGTTTCCTTATGGCATCTTTTTCCGCCATGCAATTTTTGTTCGCCCCCATCTGGGGAAGAGTTTCCGACCGAATCGGACGCCGACCCATTCTGATTCTTGGGCTTGCAGGTTCAACGGTTTCTTACGCACTCTTTGGATACGCCACGTCACTCGGTGCCGACGGAATGCTTGTCGGTCTTTCCGCATTATCATGGCTATTTATCACTCGCATCGGTGCGGGAATTGCCGGGGCCACCATCCCGACCGCTCAAGCCTACATTGCCGATGTCACCGGACCTTCAGAACGAGCCAAAGGTATGGCTCTCATCGGAGCGGCTTTTGGGATCGGGTTTACTTTTGGCCCTCTTCTGGGGGCATTCTTTGTCAGTGATATTCAAGGAGCGGCCCCCAGCCCAGCGCCCGGATATGTGGCGGCAGGATTGTCGGGGTTAGCATTACTGTTCGCCATTTTCAAACTTCCCGAGTCGCTCAACCCAGATTCTAAGTCATCCAAACGGCATTGGCTCGATCTGGGAAATCTCAAAACAGCGATGGGTCACCCGCACGTTGGTATGATCCTTGGGACAATCTTCATCACCACATTTGCATTCGGACAATTTGAAACGACTCTCTCGTTGCTCACCAAACATCTTGGCATGTCTCAGCAAGACAACTTTTTTGCCTACGCATACATAGGTTTGATCCTCACCATTAGCCAGGGTTTTCTTGTGCGTCGCTTAGCACCTAAAATCGGCGATTACCGCATGAGCTTATTGGGGGTGGTCACGATGACTGCCGGGCTTCTGGCTCTCGGCTGGGTCGCCGTGACAGGTAGTGCAAACATGCTCTATGCACTCGTCCCGCTTGCCGTCATCGGTTATGCCGCAACGACACCTTCACTGCAATCAATGCTGTCTCTATCCAGTCTGGAATCAGAGCAGGGCGGTATTCTCGGACTCGGTCAAAGTATGTCAGCCTTAGCTCGTATTCTCGGCCCAATTGCGGGAGTCGTCCTATTCAATGAAGGTAAAACACCCGCGAACCCGTATTGGTTTGGTGCAGGGTTGATGGCACTCGGATTGATCGCAGTTCTCATGCTGAAGAATGCGGGCTTTCAGCCTGGCGAATCGAGCAAATCAGGAAATGATTCCACGGGACCACAGTCGGAATCGGTTTAGCTAATTGTCGGAGACCTCCGACTCAGCCAGCATCGTGTCTGCACTGTCCAGAATCTTGCGTATCTGTTCGTGACTGGGGCCGTCCTTTTCGAAGTCAAAGCGTTTCCAGACAGTTTGTTCATCGTAGAGAATCACGCTTACGGGTATTGATTCTTCGACACCCAGTTGGTCTTCGCCGATGACAGCCAGTGAGATCCCGACCGGCATGACGATGCGACCGTTATACTGAAAAGTCTGGACGCGAGGGACATCTCTTCGTGGCACGTCAGACAAATACACGGCGAAAGCTCGTAACCCCTGTTCTCGATATTTTTCGACCACTCGGTCAATGTTTCGTAACAAAACTCGCTGCTGAGGATTAAGTTCTCTCAAAACCACCATAACAACTGGGCGATCACCGTTCCGACAAACATGGCAAACCGAGCGATTCATCAACGATCCAGAAACAGTCCGCATCTGAAACGAGGGAACGGTGCTTCCCACCTCACCAGCTAACGGAATACGCTCAGTTCCTGTGGCACTCATACAGAAGCCACTGAGCAGACCAATAAAGATGCATCGAACAATTGACATGCAACAGATTATTCTTGCTTGAGCAATCTCCTGCAATAACAATCGAGACATCTCATACCCAAGAGGAGTAAAGATGCGACCCTTTTTGACATTCACCTTAGCTTTTACGCTGTTTTCTCCGTTATCTGCGCAAGAAAAGAATTTTTCTCCGCTCACTACGCCCGATCATCCCGCACTGATCACCCAAGAATTCGTCTACACAGACGCTCCCTTTCCACAGTGCCACGCCTCGACTATTACATCGACCAAAACGGGTTTGCTGGCGGCGTGGTTCGGTGGGACGCACGAGAAGAACGATGATGTCGAAATCTGGACCTCTCACTTTGATGGAAAGAGTTGGTCCCCAGTTCGCAGTGTTGCCAATGGAATCCAGAGTAAAGACTTTCGCTATCCTTGTTGGAATCCGGTTCTCTTCACTCAACCCGATGGAGAAATTCTGCTGTTTTACAAGGTAGGTGCTGATCCTCGTACCTGGTGGGGTGAATTGATCACCTCTGTTGATAACGGTAAAACTTGGACGAATCCTGTCAAACTCCCCGAAGGAATTGTCGGACCAATCAAGAATAAGCCAGAATTACTCGGTGATGGACGGTTACTATGTCCCACATCGACCGAAGACAACGGCTGGAGAGTTCACATGGAATGGCTCGATGGAATTGGAAAATGGGACAAGACAGCTCCGCTAAATGACGGCGAGAAATTGGCAGCCATTCAGCCTGCGATCTTGAAATGGGGCGACCGCCTGCAAATTGTCTGTCGGACACGCCAAAAACAAATCTCCTCCACGTGGTCGGATGACCTTGGCAAAACATGGTCAGAGATGACGCTGCTCAAAGATTTACCGAACCCTAACTCGGGAATCGATGCCGTCTCGCTCAAAGATGGTCGGGGAATTCTCATTTACAACAACACGCCCAGAGGCCGCTCGCCTTTGAATGTTGCCATCTCGACCGACGGCAACTCCTGGAAGGACGTTCTCATCCTTGAAGATCAACCGGGTGAATATTCCTATCCGGCAGTGATCCAGACTGCCGATGGCAAAATCCATATCACTTACACTTGGAAACGTCGCCGGGTAAAACATGTGGTACTGGACGCGACCAAGATTTGATTGATTGCTTCTCTAGTTCGACTGGATTTCGTCGAACAGAAACTGATGCATGTTATTGAAGACACGGTGGTAGCTGAGAAGCACCACGCTGATCGTCCCCATCGCGGTTCCGGCAGCGATGATGAACATGATCACAATCTGATATTTGACTGCATCGACAGGACTTGCGCCTGCGAGTAATTGTCCTGTCATGACGCCGGGGAGAGAAACTAATCCCACCACCATCATCGAATTGAGTATCGGAATCATTCCTGTACGGATGGCACTTCTCACTGAAGACTGTCCCGCTTCCCAGCGAGATCCGCCCAAAGAAAGAATGAGTTCGATTTCACCACGACGGCGTTTCAATTGATCACCAAGTTTGTCCATGCCGAGTGAGATACCGTTGAGTGTATTCCCCAAAACTAAGCCGAGGAATGGAATCACGTATTGTGCGGGATAATCTTTCCAGCCCTCATACCCAATCACCGCGAACAGTGTAATCGCCGTTACCAACCACGAACTGGAAAAGACAGAAATCAAACTATTCATTTTCATCAGAGGGAGTTGATGTTCCACACGCCCCACGGCAGAAAATGCGGCAATTGTCGTCATCATGACTCCAATCCCCAGTATGATGGGCCAACTCTGCAAAGCGAATATCCATTCCAGCACAAAGCCAATGAGTGTCAATTGCACGATTGTTCGGAACGAGGCCCAAGCCAGTTTCTTTTCCAATCCTAGTTTCAGAGCAATCGAGATTGCACCATTGATGAGAATAAGGCATGCCGCGATAGCCACATCGATATTTGAGAGAGCATGGAACATCAGTCAGCGTCTCCTTGCATTATGCCTGCTGACAGACGGATTTCCCGCTCAGTGACTCGTTGACGCTGCTCTGGGGAGTGAGTCACCCAGATGATGGCCCGGTTGTTCAAGTCTTCGTCTAACCATTCGCCAATTATTCGCTCATAAATATTGACCGATTGTGAATCGAGCGCACTGGTTGCCTCATCGAGCAAGAGTATCTGAGGAGAGATAACAAGTGCTCGGATTAAAGCAACAATTTGTCGCTCTCCCCCAGAGAGATCATGAACGTCTCGTTTCAAAAACTGTTCGTCCTTCTGAAACAGAGAACACCACTTATTAACTTGCCGTTCGTTCCATTTGCTCTCATTATTATGAGTCAGTGAGAACGCAAATTTCAGATTATCGAACACATCACCGTCAATCATTGCCGCATTTTGTGCCAGATATATGACGCGAGATCGGTAATCGAGAATATTGCGAGTATCAACCGTTTGTCCGTTCCAGAGGATCTCACCATCAATGGGGTCGAGAAGAGCGAGTGAACGCAGCAGCAATGTTTTCCCCGCTCCCGAAACTCCACTAATTGCCCAGCGTTCTCCTGCCCGAACCGTCAAATTGACAGAGTTGAGTAGTATCTCTTCATTTCGACCGCGACGGCAAACATGACGCGATTCGAGTAGCGGGGCTTTGGAGGGCATCAGTCAAACGAGCCTTTCCACAGTCAGTTGGCTGGCTAATTCAATCATCTGTTGGCGGTTAAGACGAGCAGGCAACAACGACTCCAGATTTTGCGAGGAACAGGCGATGCCCCATTTGACGGCTTCCAGAATCGAACGACCCTCATTCATTGCTGCGGCAATTCCGGCCGTCAGGCTGTCGCCACACCCAATGGGATTAACGACAGTTTTTGCCGTCGGCACTGGAATCAGACAGCGTTCTTCAGGCCCGACAATCGTGACGGGATTCGGTCCATCAGTGACGACCACCCACTCTGCACCAGCCGAACGCAACTCTTCCGCAGCGGCCACCAGATCATCGTGATTAGAAAGTGATCGACCGACGGTCTGCTCGACTTCTTCGCGATTCGGTTTGATGACGAGCGGATGATGGAGCAGGGCAGATACTAATTCTTCACGACGAATATCTAGTACTGAAGGTTGTTGGTGTTGTTTCAGTAAATCAGAAAACAGAGTTGCCGGGGCACCAGCAGGAAGTGATCCCGATATCACAATAAGGCTCG
>JAQWSQ010000103.1 GCA_029243145.1 Planctomycetaceae bacterium
TGAATTTTTCGTGGTTGACGGAAGCCCACAGATTCTGGACTTGGAAAACTGGGGAAATTTGTTTTATGAGCTTCAAAGAAAGCTTTCAATTCCTCTGTCTTGGGTTTGGCGACCTGATCAATGAAGGTGTCCACCGGAATGGAAACCGATTGAATGGTCTGGGAGAACTGCATTTTGCCGTAATAGTCCCAGTATTTTTGTGGTGTCATCACCGCTTGTGGACCAGTCTGCAGACGTGCCGTCTTGATGGCCAGTTGCTCACCAAGAATGCGGTACACTTCACTGTCTGTCAGTCGAAGATAGTCGAGGATTTCTTCGTAAGCTTTTTTACTCAGTTTTTCATCAGTGGCTTGATCGATGTAATTGGAGACAGCTTCTGGATCGACGGAAATCCCCAGTTCCTGAGCCTCTTTTTTCATGATGATTGTGAGAATGTCTTCTTCTTCTTCAGTGCGACCACCCAAGCCAAAGCCGAATTGCGGCAATCTTTGACGGACGGCTTGAGGTCCGAGTGCTTCCTGAATCGCCATGGCCATAAATTGTCCGGAAATATTGCGGTCATTTCTGATTGCGACTTGTTCTTGAGGGGTGACTGCCCCGAGTGATGTTTGAGCCACGGCTCCCTGAATTGAGGGTTGAAAGACCACTCCTGCGATGACTCCCGCCACCAATCCTCCGACGGCGCCGGCTCCCGCTAAGCGGGCGGGTTTATTGATGATGACCCCAATGGCCGTCATGAGGCAAGTGCCCAAAATAAGGCCCAAGAAGGGTAAATTGATGCCTTCGGACTGAAAAAGTCCCGAGAGGGTGAATGCGAAAATCGAGAAGATAATCAGCACTACGAGCAATTTTTGTTGGTTTCTGCGAAAGACTGCAAACGGAGAAGCCATCGTGGTCAATCCTTTTAAAGCGGGTGCATCCGTGTCATGAAAGCGGCTGTCGGATTTTTGCACCGCCCTTGACAGTCGCCCTATCGTGCTTTATGCCATTCAATTCTGCCAGACAACATTTTCACAACGAAGCTGGCAGAGACGCATTGTAACTTGAGTCGATTTCGACACAAGTCCAACCGCCACCTTAAGGTAAGGAACTAGGTTCTTGGCTGCAAATAAGTATCAAGCATTGGTCATCGTCGAATCTCCCGCGAAGGCCAAAAAAATCGGACAATACCTCGGTTCTAAATTCAAGGTTCTGGCCAGCTTTGGCCATGTGCGTGACCTTCCTGCCAAGGCTGCGGAAGTCCCCAAAGAGCTTAAAAAAGAGTCTTGGGCGACTCTCGGGGTCCGCGTCAATGACGATTTTGAACCCCTGTACGTCATCCCCAGTGACAAGAAGAAAATCGTCAAGGAACTCAAAGACAATTTGAAGGTGTCCGATGAACTCATCATCGCGACGGACGAAGACCGCGAGGGAGAATCGATTGGCTGGCATTTGATCAAGTTGCTGAAACCGACAGTGCCCATCAAACGGATGGTTTTTTCCGAGATCACCAAGTCGGCGATTCTCGAAGCAATCGAAAATACGCGCGATCTCGATGAAAATCTGGTTTCGGCCCAAGAAACTCGGCGGGTCTTAGACAGATTGTACGGATATACCCTGAGTCCGCTCTTGTGGAAAAAGATCGCCCGTGGTCTCTCTGCCGGTCGCGTTCAGTCGGTTGCCGTGCGAGTTTTGGTGCAACGAGAACTGGAGCGTCTTGCCTTTCGTAAAGGAACTTATTGGGACTTGAAAGCTGAGTTGGTAGTCCCCGACCAGGGGAGTTTTGAAGCGCAGCTTGTTACCGTCGAGGGCAAACGGGTTGCCAGTGGTAAAGACTTCGATGAGAACACTGGTCAGCTCAAAGTCGATAAAAATGGTGAAACGGTTGACGTTCGACTATTGGATGAAAACGCTGCAAAGCAATTGCTCGATCAGATTCGCAATGGTGACTGGACGATTAATTCGATTGAGGATCGGCAGCAGACTCGCAAGCCGTCTCCTCCATTTACGACGAGTACCATGCAGCAGGAGTCGAACCGTAAACTGAATATGACCGCCCGACAAACCATGCAGACGGCACAGCGTTTATACGAAGACGGGCATATCACTTACATGCGTACTGATAGTGTCAGTCTCTCGAAAGAAGCGATTGATGCCGCACGAAACACCGTCCAGAAACGCTATGGCGATAACTACGTCCACGACACAGTGCGACAGTTCACGGGCAAGTCCAAGAATGCTCAAGAGGCACACGAAGCGATCCGTCCTGCCGGAACCGAAATGAAGACGGCAGAAGAACTGAACCTGTCGGGGCCACAGGCGAAATTGTACGAGTTGATCTGGAAACGAACAGTGGCGACTCAAATGGCCGAGGCCAAGCTGACTTTCCAGTCGGTGATCATTAAAGCCGGTGATTCTGAGTTCCGTGCTTCCGGTCGACACGTCGATTTTCCGGGATTTTTTCGGGCTTATGTGGAAGGTTCTGACGATCCCGAAGCGGCTTTGGATGATACGGAATCAGCACTTCCCAAGATGTCTGAAAACGACAAACTGAACTGCAAAGAAGTCGATGCAGTCCCTCACGAAACAAAACCTCCCGCTCGCTACACCGAAGCGACTCTTGTGAAGACGCTGGAAGCGGAAGGGGTGGGGAGACCGAGTACATATGCGAGTATTATCGGTACGGTTCAGGATCGCGGATACGTTCGCAAATCGGGTTCTCAACTCGTTCCCACATTCACCGCACTGGCCGTCACTCGGCTCTTGGAAGATTACTTCCCGAATTTGGTGAACTTGCAGTTTACGGCTCAGATGGAGCAAACTCTGGACGATATTTCGATGGGGCAAGCGGATCGCTTGCCGTATCTGAAAGCTTTCTATAGCGGTGACAAAGGGCTCGAGAACCAAGTCAAAACACGCGAGGAAGATATCGACCCTCGCAAAGCCTGCACTCTTCGGTTTGAAGGCGTTGGTCCCGATGTTCGCGTCGGAAAGTATGGTCCTTATCTGGAGATCTTCGAAAACGACGAGCCGATTACTGCGTCATTGCCGGCAGATATTGCACCGGCCGATGTGAATAATGAAGTGGCTCTCAAGTTGATCGCGTTGAAGAAGGAAGGTCCAAAATCTTTGGGCGTTCATCCCGAAGAAGGATTGCCGATCTTTGTTCAACACGGACCCTTCGGACCGTACCTTCAATTGGGAGAAGTGACCGAAGAACATCCCAAGCCGAAGCGGGTCAGCATTCCCAAAAATTATGATCCGAGCGAGTTGGAGTTTGATACGGCCGTTCAATTCTTGAATCTGCCACGTCGATTGGGCCATCATCCTGAAACAAATTTGGTGGTGAATGCCGGGATCGGAAGATTCGGTCCGTATGTGTTGTCCAATAAAAAATATAAGTCACTCGCCAAAGAAGATAACATCCTGACCATCGAGCTGGATCGTGCGGTTGAATTGCTGGCACAAGCCAAGCAGCGAGGAGCTGCCGAACCGATTAGAGAACTCGGCAAACACCCCGATGATGAAGAAACGATCGGCATCTATGAAGGTCGATACGGCGCCTATGTGAAGCATGGGAAAATCAACGCCACAATTCCCAAGGACAAGGAAGTCGATCAGGTCACTTTGGAGGAGGCTCTCGTCTGGATTGCCGAAAAAGCCGAGAAAAAAGGTGTGAAAACCAAGAAGAAGAAAGCCGCCAAGAAAAAGAAGAAAGCGACCAAGAAGAAATCTGCGAAGAAAAAGAAGTCTGCCAAGAAGAAAACGTCTACGAAAAAGACGGATGGTGAGAAGTCAGATGGTGACGAGTGAGCGATGTCAGTTTTCTGGCATATATTTGTAAACACTGTCGAAGTAGTTTCGCACGGCGTTTCGTTGGCTTTCGTCAAGCATCTGAGCGGTGACAAGAAATGCGGCGACATCCCCGGCCATCGGTTCGGGAATCGATTGTCCTTTGTTGTTGTTCATCAGATAGCCAACATATAACTCACCAGCGAGAATCGGGTTGCCTTTTGTGACATCCTTGCCATTTACGACAGCCGTGACTTTATCTGTGGCGTCACGATGAACCTCAATCAATTGCCATTGGTTGTAGGTGATGGCATTGGTAGTTGAAACTTGACTGATTGATTTCGGTCCGCTTTTGAAAATCAGTGAACGGTCACTTACGCTCTGTATTAAATTCGCCCAATGGGCGACTCCAAAGTACACAAAGTTATTTTTCTGATGGATTGGTTTCGCCAATAGAAAGATGCTGAAAGGTGTGTCTTTCTTATAGCCTTGCCCGTATTGAATTTCGAAATAGCAGGGCTGAGTGCCGTGCTTGGCGGAAGGGTCGTTGTTGGTGCCTGTTGGAATGAACCCTCCCCGCGCGCATGGCTTGCCATTGCATCCATCCGGGATGAAGCCCGGACGATCATGATCATCCTGACCGAAGTCTCGCCCGGTTTTGTGTGGGTTATACGGCTTTCGTTTGAGTTGCTGCCCTGGCCGCTGATAGCCAGATTGATCGAACCACCACCGAATTGTTCCCTGCGGGAATCGCTTTTGATCCGACCAACATTTTTCGAGCGGGACCAGTTCTGTATTCAGATTATAGATGTCGGGTGAATCGCTTGTGGTGACTTCCATACCGTTGATGGATTCGACAAACAGAACGATCTCTGCCAAACTGCTGGGGTGAAATTTAAGCGGTTCTTCCGCTCTCACCCCAGCATCGAGGCACGGCCAGAGGGTAAGGAAGAAGATCGCTCCAAAAATCCGTCGAGTGGCAGGGAATGTCATTTGAAGGTACTCAATGGAAGTAGGAAGATCGGATGAGAGAGTCCAAAGATCTTACTGTTCACTCCAACGTGATGTCAAACTTTGTTCGACACCTAATTGATCGCAGATTCGAGCCACCACGAAATCGACCAAGTCATGAATGGTCACCGGGTTGTGATAAAAACCTGGCATGGCTGGCAGGATCACCGCTCCTTCATCAGAGAGTGTCTTCATGTTGCCGAGGTGGATTCCCGAAAGCGGAGTTTCTCGCGGAACAACAATCAGCTTACGACGTTCTTTCAGATGAACATGAGCCGCACGATGGATCAGGTTCGATGAGAGCCCGTTCGCAAGTGAAGAGAGTGTTCCCATGGAGCATGGGCAAATCACCATCCCATCTGTGAGGAATGATCCGCTCGCTATGCCCGCTGCATAATCCTGGATGTTGTGATAGTGGATCTGTCCACTCGTTGTTCCTGAAATAATGGAACTCAAAGCATTCTGGTCAGGACCGTCATCGAGAGCCGATTGGGCATCTCGGCTGAGTAGTAATTGGTCGAGAGAGAAATTATTGAGGTCAATTATCAGCCCCAATTCATGGCGAAAAACTTCGCCCGCAGCGTGACTGATCACTAGATGGATGTCTCGCTTGGTGGTTAACAGGGTTTCCAACAGTCGGATGGCGTAGAGGGAGCCGCTCGCTCCAGTGATCGCGAGCACAATCGGTTTCATGAGATGGTTGCCTCTTCGGCGGGCTGGAATGTTTGTGCGCGAGATTCTTCAGGCCGCGCAAAGTCTTTCGGCTTCTGTCCCGTGTAGAGGCCGGCAACTCCGAAGGTCAGCGGCTTGAAGTGGACGTTCGATAATCCTTGCTCTTCCAGAATTCTGACAAGCTCATTTCCATGTGGAAACTCGGAGACCGACGCTGGCAGGTAGTTGTATGCGGACTGTTTGTTTCGTGCCAACAGTTGGCCAATTCGAGGTAAGACATGTTTGAAGTACCAACGATAGAAAGCTCCAAACAGCCGATTGGAGGGCATTCCGAATTCCAGAATCAGAACCTGACCACCGGGTTTGCAGACGCGAATCATTTCGTCGATTCCGCGTCGAGTGTCGGTGACGTTGCGCAGTCCGAAGGCGACGGAGACGGCTGAAAATTGATCGTTGTGAAAGGGGAGATGTTGTGTATCGGCTTCGACAAAGGTCAGACTTTTTTTGGAGTCGTTAACGACCGGGATTTTTCGGGCGTCTCGTTTCCCGTTGGCAATCGTCAGCATTTGGTGTGTGAAATCGCTACCCACGACCTGAACCCGCCCCTTAAATTTTTTCCAAAATGCAATCGCCAGGTCACCTGTTCCGGTGCAAACATCAAGAATCGGTCCGGCAACATCTTTGGGGACGGCTTTGATTGTTGCTTTCCTCCATGAGTAATCGACACCCATGGAGAGGAAATGATTGAGGAAGTCGTAACGCCCAGAAATTTCACCGAACATCTGCCGGATGCGTTGTTCCGATTTGTCGACATTCATGGTGAGTCTCCGTTGCGTGGTGATCCGGGAAGTCCAAATTCTTCCCAGCGGTTGAGGACTCGTTCGCGGGTTTTTTCGGGGATTTCTACACGATTGGGCCAGTCGCGCGAGTAACCTTCTTCGGGAAGTTTTCGTGTCGCGTCGAAGCCCATCTTTTGTCCCGCGTATCTCTCGGGGCATGAGTGATCATAGGCATCAGCGGCTGAATCGGCGAATAGGCAGTCCGATTTTGGATTAATGTTTGTGCCCAAGACATGCCAGACAAGTTCTTCGTTGGTGACGTCGATTTCTTCATCTACGACAACGATCATTTTGGCCTGTGACAAACCGTGAAGCCCCCAGATGGCATGCATGACCTGTTTGGCGTGGTGGGGGTGGGTCTTTCGGATACTGACAAATAACCAATTCCGAAAGAGGCCCGCACGCGGCCAGTGCAGGTTGACGAGGTCACGAATGTAGAGCTTGGCGAGTGGTAGTAATAATTGTTCGGTCGCCCGACCGATCCATTCGTCTTCGTTGGGGGGAGGGCCGACAATGGCACTGTGAAAGACCGGGTTACTGCAATGTGTGATGGCGGTCACATGAATCGTCGGGGCTGATTCTTGCGGACCGTAGAATCCGGTGGGGGAGGCGATTGGCCCCGCAGGGTTCCACGGCTCGGTTGCGTCCAGATAGCCTTCAATGATGAGTTGCGCATTCGCGGGAACCTGGACATTTTGGCTGCGTCCCTGAACCAGTTCGAGTGGCTTATTTCTGAGAAACCCAGCAATCATGGCCGGGTCGGTTTGTCGAGGGAGAGGGAGTTGAGAGGCGAACCAGATGGCGGGATCGAGGCCGATTGAAATCGCGAGAGGAAATTGTTGGCCCTCAGCTCTTGAGTGTTGGGCTGCTCGGTATAAGTCGTTTCCGGGGTGAATATGGAGAGCCAGCGTGTTGGGGCCTGTGAGTTCAATCGGCGTGCGAGCAAGGATGCGAACGCCTGATTTAGGATCAACCGCGTGGACCACTCCCGCAGTCAGTACGGGAGCTGATTCTCCCTGCCAGGAATAGGGCGTTGGCAGCAGGCCGAGGTTGACATCTTTACCGATGCGTACGACTTGTTGCGAGCGTCCCGTTTGACTTTCAAGCGGGGGGAGTTTCATGAGCTGAGTCAAACGGGGAATCAATTGAAGAGCGTTCCTCCAACTCTCGGGGATCTCGGGAGAGAGGAGGTTGATCAATTGGTCGGCCAGTTCGGAAAACTGGTTGACTCGCAATGCGAGCAGCATGCGAGATTTCGTCCCCAATAAATTAGTGACGACGGGAATGTTTTGGCCATCCACATTATCGAACAGCAGTGCCGGGGCGCTATCCGACTGGAGGGACATTTCGCGAGTGATCGCGGCTATTTCGAATCGCGAACTGACGGGGCTGGAAACTCGCAGCAATTCTCCTCGCGATTCCAGTTCGCTCAGGAAATCGGTCAACGTATCATACGCCATCTCGGTGTTTGCCTCGGTCGTCAGGGCGTGTTTGTTGGGATGATGAGTACCCAGTGTAACAGGAGATTCGGTTGATCTCCTGTCCGAAAGCGAATTGTTTCTGGCCAGAAACCCCTCTATGATTTTGCTCAGTCACTTCTGGGGAGAATCAGAGATGTTGCAGAAATTTTTACCACTTTGGCTGCTGATTTTGAGTGGTTGCGCGCTCTGGTGGCCAAAAGTGAGTTCTCAATTCGATCCCTTTCTCGCATTTGATGCTTTGCATGCTGAGAGTTTGACCGTGATTTTTGCGGTGGCGATGTTTGCTATCGGAACGCTACTTCCTGCGGAAGAGGTTCGGCAGGTTCTGACGAAATGGCCCAGAGTCTTTCTCGGGACTCTGGCTCAATTCCTGATCATGCCACTATTGGGCTGGGGATTGGCCGTCATGCTGGATGTCTCGGCAGCGACGAAAATTGGATTCATTCTCGTGGGTACTGTTCCGGGAGCGATGGCGTCAAACATTCTGACGTTACAAGCGAGGGGCAATGTCAGCTATTCTGTCAGCCTGACGACGGTCTCGACATTGCTTTCTCCGTTAGTCGTTCCCACGGTGCTAATGCTCTCTTTGTCTTCGGTGATTTCTCTCGAAGATGTCGATCTGAAGAAATATTTCGATCCTTTCAAAATCGGCCTTAAATTGAGTTGGAGCGTCGCATTACCGGTTGTTCTGGGACATGTTTTGACTCGCTTTTCGAAGAGCGTGGCGGACGTTTCCCGGAAGATCAGCGAGCCGGTGGCGAATCTTGTCATCCTGTGGATTATTGCCGTGATTGTTGCCAAGACACGTGACCACTTTCAGTTATCGGCAATGATTGTGGTTGGTCTGATTTTGTTGAATCTTCTCGGTTATCTCTCGGGCTATGGTGTGGGTAAAGTTGCCGGGTTGGACGAGCCAATGAGACGGGCTCTCGTTCTTGAAGTGGGGATGCAGAACGCAGGGTTGGGTTCGTTGCTGGCGGTGAAGATTTTCCCCGATCATCTAGGTGCCGCAGTCCCGACAGTCTTGTATATGTTTGGCTGTATGCTGACAGGTGCTGTGCTGGCTCGACTTTGGAGTGCTCGGCCCGTCTCATCAGAGGGCAACACGTAGGAAGGCTTCTTCTCATAGCGCGTAAAAAAACGCCCTGCAGGGGTAGCAGGACGTTTTTTGGAACGAAGTTCACATTCGTTCAAAATCTCGGTGAGGGGATCCCCGAGATTAACTCTCTCGTAGTTCGTGTATTTCTGATCGAAGCTCGTCTCGTTCGGAACGGGTTGTTTCGAGGTCAAACATCAGATATTTGACATCGAGCCGAACTTGTGAGAGTGAGTCCTGGATCTGCTTCAGAATACTTTTTCGTCTTTGGACTGCTTGGACCACTCTTGCATAAGACTCGCTCACTTCCGGCGTGAGATCGGTGGGTAGGGAAGCAATCGCTTTTCCCAAGTCAATCAGCTCTTGGGGAATGCTGCTCAGTTCATCGTCTCGTTGTGAGGAACTCATGGTCGTTTCCTGAACTTTGCTAGAATGGCTTCTCTTGGGCTTGAAGTACCTATCTGACATATATCATGCCATGATTTAAAAAATGTTCTTGAGTCGCCGTAAACCTCATACTTGTAATGAGATATGGGTTTTGTGAATTTTGGGAGCAGCCTTCATATGTTGACTCAATCCCACATACTGATCTTGTTCAATGATCTAAAATCCTCTATATTTCAGCACTTACATCTCGAATGATGCGAATAGTAAACGCTATTTAGGAATGTTTCAAAAAAACAACATTCAGTTTTCGTTTTAAGCAAGTTCCTCGAAACACCAAGATGGTCTGGCACGGATGTCAAAAACCATTGTTTTCAGCTTTATGTTGCTGTGTGCAGCCATAATTGCCGCTGAGGAGCTTTCGTATCCACACGAGGATCGTGAGCCTGCGTGGCAAGTTCAATTTGACGATCAGCAAACCAGGGTGTTGCAGCATCTTCGTCAAAAGGCTGAGGTCAATGATGGGCTGGCTGCGGAGCAGGTCAGCTTGCAGGCTGCAAACAATCAGACTCAGGTGACTCTGATTCATCCCATTTCTTCGTCGAGACTGATTGAAGATCTTTCTGCGCAGTTGGCATTTCGAAGTCTTCGGGCCACTGCGACGATTTCTTTTCGAGTCAGATTGCCTCACCAGAAGGATCCTCAATCGGAGGGATCGCTTACCTTTCTCGTTCCTGGAGAGACCAGTCAGACGGTTGATCGTTGGGAGGTGCTGCATTGTCAACTATTGCGCAACCCGACCGAACATGCACTGCAGTTGGCCCGTGGTCGGCTTCGCCTTCCCGAGTTAAACACAAAAGATATGTACGTTGATGCGGTTGTTTGCCAATTGGTTCTGCCTGTTGGTCAATCATCAGTCTGGTTGGACGAACTCAAAGTGAGTGGGCATATTCGGGCAGAGGATGTTGTGCAACCCGGTCTGGTACAAATGAAGCAACAACCACACAAGGCGTTCCCGGTACGGATGGAATTGGACCGGTTGTATGTCAATGATCGTCCCCGTTTTCCTGTGATCGTTCCACATCATGGAGAGTCGATTGGCGTGTTGTCCCAATTGGGGGTGAATACGGTTTGGATACCCGATAGTTCCGATCAGCGATTGGCAGATTCTCTCTTGTCTGCGGGGATGTTGACGATGGCGACTCCACCGCGACCGACCAATGAGCGAGGTGAATCGTTGGGAGCACGAGAGGGGTCTCTGGCACCGTTCGGGCAGAGTTCCGAATCGATCATGTTTTGGTATCTCGGGACGAATATCCCGCAGGCTGCCTCGGCAGAAATTGTTTCCTGGCAATCTCAGGTCTCAGAGGCTGATCGTCAATATCACCGGCCCATTATGGCTGATGTCTCCGATCGAGAAGATTACTTTTCTCACTATTTGGACATGGCAGGAACAAGTCGCCCGCTGCCCTTTACGGGTCTCTCCTATCGTGATTATAGAGATTGGTTGATTGCCAAGCATCGGAGATCGCCGGGTTCGTTTTTCTGGACTTGGATTGATCTCGATGCCGGTCTTGGAAGTCAGGATTACCTCGAACCAGAGCAACTAAGATTGCAGGTTTATGCCGCTTTATCAGCCGGCTGTCGAGGGCTTGGATATTACACTCGCCAGGCACTCGATGACGACGATAAAGGAAATACGGAACTTCGGTTAATGATGGCAGAGTTGAATCGGGAAATTCAACTGTTAGAACCGCTGCTCTCCACCGGAACACTCGTGAGAACAATCCCTGTTCAGATTGGTGTTGATAGTGAGACGACGAATTCTTCACGAAAACAATCTCAAGTGAGTCGGCAGCGATTGATGCCCGAACCTTTCACGCAAAGTCAGTCAGATTTGCACGATCGGTCTCAAGGTCATCAAGTCGAGGCGGCCGTCATTCGCAGTGATGCCGGTTTGTTACTTTTGCCGGTGTGGTATGACACACAGGCGGGGACGGTTCCAGGACAAATGGCAGCGAACAAAGCGACAATCATTGTGCCCGGTGTCTCAGAGTCAGCCGCAGCATTCCAAATCACACCCACCGGAATTAACAATCTGGATCGCCAACGTGACACGGGGGGAATGAAAATCGAACTTTCCTCAGAGAATGGAATGGCCTTTCGGGAAACTTCGGCCATCCTCGTCACCTCAGATATTGAATTAGTAAGGCGGCTGCAAGCAAAGACACGCGAAATGGCCCGAGGCTCTGCCATGGACTTGGTGCTGATGGCGAAGTCAAAGTGGGAGCGAGTGAGTCGAGTGGATGCGGAATTGGTGGCTCTCAGCCACCCTCAGGAATCGGCAACGCAAATTCTTGAGCGGAGTCAGCAGTTGATTCAACAGGGCGAAAAAGAAATTGAGCGCGGGCAATATAGCTTTGCGCGATATCTGGCGAGTTTATCTATGCAGTTATTAAGAATTTTGCAGCGACAACATTGGGAGGAAGCAGCATCTGTGCTTCCCCATCCTGCAACCAGTCCTTATGCGGTGAGTTTTCAGTCTCTGCCCGCGCATTGGAAACTCGTTAAGAGAGTCGGGCAGCGGTCGGAGTATGAAGTCCTCTCGCAGCTCACATCTGGGAACTTTGAGGATGCCAAGCAGATGATTCAGGATGGATGGCAGCATCAGCAGATCGAAGTGAAGGGTGTTCGTTCAGCAGCAGAGCTTTTCCCCACTTCGCATCCAGGTTCAGATGGCCAATACAGTTTGAGGTTAGCAACGGTTCCTGAAGATGTGGAGGCTCCGCCTGTTTTGGTCTCCAAGACGGTTCAAGTTGCGACTCCTCCCGTTAATGTAAGGGGAGGGGACATTGTGTATGTCTCGGGGTGGGTACGCGTTCGGTTTCCTGCAAATGACAGGCTCGATCATGCGTTAATTTTTGATAGCATCCGTCGTCCGGTTGGTCAGATTCGCTTTGATTTCAATCAGGACTGGCAACGGTTCGAACTTTTGCGTGAGGTGCATCAAAGCGGACCCTTTCAGGTGTTCTTTGCCCTTGAAGGGTTGGGGGAAATGCAAATCGACGATGTGCAAGTCGTGACTCTGCAATCTCGTTCGATTCCCGATCCGGGGATCACCAATCAAGGAAACCCCGTCGAGCCATCATTTGGTGATCGTGCCAGGGGCTTGTTCAACCGTCTGCCTAGTATCCCGACGATACCTGGTTTCGATCAGAAACCCTCGAAGCCGTAGGGCATCTCCTCTAGAGCTTTCGGAGAGATGCTTCAGAAAGCGATCAAGCGGCTCGATTCACTTCCTGCATCCAATCTTTTCTCCACTCGCGGATGCCCGGTTTGTAAACCATGCGTCTTTTTGCGCAACCGGCGATTGATTGAAGCGATATGATCGGGAGAGAAGATTTCGAGCTTTGATACTTCTTGAGATCGAATTCCAATCCAGAGCCGTAGTTCGACTTCTGTCGGGGATAGATCACATTGCAGACGTAGTCAAAGAGTTTTTGATCCTCTCGATTGTGCTCGTGTATAAGCTCAATTGCATGCGGAAGTTCTAAGACGGCATTCTTGAGGATGCTTGATCTGGCCTTATTTTTGTAAATGTAATTCAGATTGAGATTCTGGAGTTCAGTCCATTGTCGCCATAAGAGTAATGATTCATCGAAATAGTCTGTGATCCCCACAAAAGCTCGATTATTTTCAAGGTTTTCGATGGCGTGATCACCATTCTCTTCACCACAAATTTTCTTGCACATGTGGTTCGAAAACATTGGAAGCCAGGTTTTGATCGGGAGCACATTTTTCCCCGAGCTATTTTTATGTTGATAATGGGACAGACATCGCTTGAATGGATCTCGAATAAACGTAAAGTAACGAATCCCCTCAAATACTTCTTCCATTTCCTGTGTGGGCATCACCGAATGGCCATGCAGTGATTGCAGAATGGGGTAGCATTCCTTGACCCATTCCCAATCACTTTTTCGGATCCCTTGATGAATCGGGCAATCGCAGTTATTCACACCAAAATTATTTCGTAAAATATTTCGAATCGTGAGGCCTGCTGTTTTGTTGATATGGATAAATGCCAGCATGTTTGACCTTTAATTTTATACGGCGACGAATGGACTCAAGTTCGTTTTTAAGCGGCCTTTGAGAGTTGTGTTCCGGGTCTGAAAATCAGGTTTCGTTTGAGTTTTCCAACGACTGCTGCCCATGAAGAATTTGTTGCAGTTTTCTGCTGGACGTTGAACTCTCTCAAATCATTCTCGAGCGAATCACCATAGCTCGTCATTTGACGAGGATAAATTTCATTCTGGATGTAGTCGTACAACTTTTGATCTTCTGTGTGACATTCCTGTATCAACTCGCGGTATCCGGGAGTTTCCAGAATCTGATTTTTGATTTGATTCGATTTCGCTTTGTTTGTTGATTGATAGCTCAAATCAAGATCGGCAATCCCGGTCCATTTTTTCCAAAGAATGAGCGATTCGTCAAATCGCTCCATCATTCCGACGAAATCTATCTTGGTCTCCATCAACTCGATGGCGTGTTCGGCATTTTCTTCACCACAAATGATCGAGCACATGCGGTTACTGTTAAGGGCCAACCACTCTCTAAACTCTTTGACTTGGTTTGCGCGTTCACAATGATATTGGTATCTGGAAAGGCAACGAGAGAATGGGTCACGGACAGTGGTGAAGTACCGAGCTTGTGGAAATTGAGCTTCGAATTGGGGCGTGATTTTGACGCCATGTCCGGCCAAACTTTGTAAATTTGGGTAGCAGAGTTTGACCCACCGCCAGTCCCGAGGGTGAATATTATCATTCACCAGTGTGTCGCAATGTTGGGAGCCGAAGTTTTTTCTGAGGATGGCTCGCATTGTCTGGCCAGCAGTTTTCTGAATGTGTATGAATGCCAGCATGCAAAATCTCCCAAGAACGAGCCCTCTAAGTGCAAGATACGAGAATGAATTGGCCCTCTTAATGTCGAGAAAAGTATCAGGAGTGTGAAATTACGTCAATATGGTCCAGAACTCCTCGAATTGCTTCACGTCCTGAGCGATGAATTCTCTGGAACTTCTGGAGTTGTTCCAATCGGAGGGCCGCTACGCTTGAACCGTATGACTCCTGTTTCGTAGACTCTTTGATTAGTCACTCATCGAATCGGAATAGATTCAACTTGTTCCAGTTCGATTGGTTTTAGTACAAATTAACAGTTGGAAGAGATTTCCCATGCCAGTAGCAACTCCCGAACAATACGCCGCCATGCTTGATGCCGCTCAGGAAGGTGGATATGCCTTTCCTGCCGTGAACGTCACCTCAATCGTGACCATTAATGCGGCTCTCAAAGCATTTGCCGATAACAAGTCTGACGGTATCATTCAGATGTCAACCGGCGGCGGGCAGTTTGCATCCGGCTTGAATAGCGGTGACAAGGTCTTGGGAGCAATCGTGCTCGCGGAAGCCACTCATCGTCTCGCTGCACAATATGATGTCCTTGTCGGAATTCATACCGATCACTGTCCTCCTGATGCTGTCGACAGTTTCCTCAAGCCGCTGATCCAAGCGACTGCTGATCGTCGAGCAGCAGGAAATGGAAACCTCTTCCAGTCGCATATGCTCGATGCTTCGAACTTGCCGCTGTCAGAAAATATGGCACTTTCGGTCGACTTGTTGAAGTTGTGTGCCGAGCAGGACATTATCCTTGAAGTTGAAGCGGGTGTTGTCGGTGGTGAAGAAGATGGAGCCGCCGGCTCACACGATACTCCACAGGACAAACTGTATACCACTCCGGAAGATATGGTGGCTGTGTACGAAGCCCTCAACGGCATCGGACGATACATGTTCGCAGCGACCTTCGGAAACGTTCATGGTCACTACAAACCGGGTTCCGTCAAACTGCGTCCTGAAATCCTCAAGCAAGGCCAGGATGCTGTGATGGCCAAGTTCGGTCAAGAGGCCGAGTTCGATCTCGTCTTCCACGGTGGATCGGGAACTCCCGAACACGAACTGCGAGAAACCCTCGATTACGGCGTCGTGAAAATGAACATCGACACCGACACACAGTTCGCTTTCACTCGTCCCATCGTCGAGCACATGTTCAAGAACTATGATGGCGTTCTGAAAATCGATGGTGAAGTTGGTAACAAGAAAGTTTACGACCCACGTAGCTACCTCAAGAAAGCTGAAGAAGCAATGGCGGCTCGTATGTCACAAGCATGCAACGATCTGCTCTCTGTGGGCAAAACGGTTTGCGGTAAAGTTTGATCGACTTGTTGCACATTTTTTTATTCACTCATACGGGTTTTCGCACATCGCGAGAACCCGTTTTTTTGTGGACTTGGAACGGCACAGAACATTGTGTATTTGCGGTACGTTTCGATTTAATTCTCTCCTCACTTTTTCGGGATCAGTTCCGCTTTCTGATTTGGCTCGGGATATTTTTCAAGCAACTTGTCGATATACAGAATCGTTCGATCATGTAACGAACCGTATTCGAACTCAATCGATTTCTGGGGATCTGCGTTTCGGATTCGTTTGAGTTGATCGCGAATACCCGGTTTTTCAACTTGAGAACCAATCGTTTCAAGAGTCCATGTTTTCAGCAGCCCTTCCAGTGGATGGCATTGAAGATCGACGACTGCGGCTCGATTCAATCTGGTTTTGAGTTGTTGAACCGTGGTTTGCAAAGACTCTCGTTGCACACGTAAAATGAGCGATTCTCGCGCTCGCGTCCAAAGTTCCTGCTTGGGAGGAGGTAGTGTCTTGGGATCGATTCTTTCCAGCAACTTCAGCGTGAAGCCGTCTCCAGAGACGGAGAGTCTCCCGAGCGATTTCTCCCATAACTTTCCTTGAGGAGTGAGAAGGTTGGTATGGAGTTGTAGGTAATCTTCTTCAGTGATTGTCCCGATCGTTTGGTTGGGGAGTGCTGGAAGCCACTCACTAGGAGGGATTGAGCGGTAATGTTTTAGTGTTTTTCCCGTTTTGTAGAGTTGCAAGTAACCATCAATGCAGCCAGCCACCAACAATTTACCATTGGGTGAAAACTCAACCGCAGCAACATCTGTTGGCAGATGGAGGGACTGAAGCAGTTTTCCATCTGCCAGATTCCAGAGATGCAAAATGCGGTCGCCTCCACCGGTAACAACTTGTTGACTATTGGGAGAAAAGGCCACACAGAAGGCCCAGTCGGTGTGTTTGCGGAGAGTATGAACAGCCTCTCGCTTGGCAACATCCCAGATGATTACTGTTTGATCGTAACTGGCGGAAGCCAGCCAGCGACCATCTGGACTGAAGGTAATTGCCAACACATCTGCGGTATGCCCTTTGAGAGTTCCCCGAGATTGATGTTTTTTGAGATCCCATAGACGAATGGTTTGATCGCGACTCGCCGAAGCCGCCATCTGATCGTTGGGGTGAACGGCAACATCGGTCACTTGTTTATCGTGGTGTCCGAGAAGTTGATTATTTCCGGTATCGAGATCCCAAAGGAGAACGGAAGTGTCGTCGGAACCGGAAATAAGTTGTTTGCCATCATTGGTGAACGCCACGCCATGAATATCATCGGTATGTTTCTCCAGCAGACGGGCTTTCCATTTCTTTTCGGTCATGTCCCAGATCTTGATCAGCCCGTCACCACCTCCCGTTGCAAGTAGTTTCTGTTTCGGATGAAAGTCAATATCGAACAACCATCCGGCATGTACCTGTTCGGAGTGATTCAAAAGCTGTTTCTCAAAATCCCACAAACGAACAATCCCCTCTCCTCCCCCCACTGCAATTTGTTCGCCATCAGGAGAGAACCGGATCGTTTTTACTGCCAGTAATGTAATGGTCCTTTTAGCGATGGTCGTAGCAACCGGAGCAAAGAGTTCCTCGGTGACGGTTTGCTCCGGCAGTTCTGCTGGTTCGGGAATCAATGGTTGTTCGGTCGCTGATTCGGGTTTGGCAGCGGTGTCCGTCAGGGTCGCCAAACAGGCTGAAACAACAAGCAGACTTGTGCAAATCGCAATTTTTCCGACTAGCGATGGAGAGTGGTTCATAGCAGCAATTCCCGCAGGGGTCATGAAATGGCGGTCATTCAAGAATGCGTAGGCTTTATTACGAGCCTTCTTTCTGATTCATTGGCTGAATTTGAAAAAAGAAAGGTTTCGAGCTTTTGCAGTTTTCCAATTTGCTCGCAGTTAGACTCGCTTCTTGAATTCCTGTCTTCCTAATATTCCCATTTATTCATGTTTTTTGAATTAGGAAAGCAGGAGACATTTTCGTGGTTGGTAGCCACATCCTAGGCTGCTACTAAGGCAAACCGTTGAGTTTTCGCGTGACCCATTCGGTCGTCATCAAGCCAAAGACCAAGACCATCAGCCACCATTGATCCCAAAGTTCCACTTCTTGGCGAATGACCCTTTCAGCGAGCGGATCACGAATTTTCTTGAGCAGTTCCGGGATTTGATCAGGCATGAAGAATTGGCCATCGCTCAAGTTGGCCATTTGCACGAGGAGTTCGCGGTTGGAACTCAGGTTGCTGAGTTCGGGGGTTGCCTGTTCCTGCACATACAGCGGAGCTTCGAGTTCGCCGGCTTGTGCGTCGGCTCCTTCGACCAGCAATTTAAGTCGATAACGGCCGGAGGGGAGTCCGACCGCGCGACCTTCATACGAAAGTGGACGCGACGGGTTCACCATCAGATCGACTGTGGTAAACAAGGTTCGAACATCCTCTTCATCCAGTCGATAGACTTCGGCGGAGGCTTTGAGATCGGGGTGTTGTTTGATGTATTGTTGAACAAAGCGAGCTTTGATGACAGCATCTTCTCCTTGAGAGATATCGGTTCGAGCCGGACCGAATCGGACAAAGTCGTTTCCGGCAGATGATCGATTACGGGCCGCCCAACGCCCGAGCTGTCCCCAGAAACGGTGGTGATATTTATCACCCGTGCGATGTCGCCAGCGCCACGTCGAGTCAACTCCAATCCACATCACCTGACCGAAGCCGTAATATTGATGAACAATCACGGCAGAGTCCTGGGGATCGTTGAGTGTTTTTCCCTGTTCATCGGTTCGCGCGACCGCAAGAACTGTCGAACCGGGACGGGCTTCTCCGAACATGGCCCAGTTGAAGCCGGGTAAGTTTTTCCAGATGTCACGGTTTCTGACACGGTCCGCATCAAACTGCAGGAACGGTTCTGATTCTCCCTCGGGAGTCAACTTGAGATGAATGCCACGCTCCGAAGGTGATCCTAAACCTCGTGCCCCTGTGACATTGACGGGGCGAGGATTGAGGATCGGTAACAGTTGATTCAGTCGCTTGTCATCAAAAGCGCGTGGCATGGAATTTTTTCCTGCCGTGATCACCAATGTGCCACCTGCTTCCGCGACAAACTGTTCAAGCAGCGGGAAGAATTTGGGCTGTAGATATTCGGGACCAATGTCTCCCAGAATGACGATGTCTTTGTCGGCAAACGGAGATTCTGCCAGGTTTTCGACATCGGCGGGCAAATCCAGTTTCTTGGCAAAGAAGGTTTCTTCGAGAACCCCCAGATAAGGTTGTTCAAAGACCACCTTATCGATCTCGATTCGTTCGTCACGGGTAAAGGCATTGTCGATGAAACGAAACTCCCAGCGTGCTTCACCTTCGACGAGCAACACATGAACTCGATCATCGACGACAGCCATCGCGAACGATCGTTCGTTATTGTCGTCGCGAGTTTCGCCGGCTTCCAATGGCACCAGTAAACTGTATTCCGTGCGGCCGATTGCAGACGAATCGAGTTCGAAATCGACGTTAGTCGTGGCTCCATCGGCGTGGATCGTTTTGATGACCGGCTCATTTCCTTCCGACCGTAACTCCACATTGACATCAGTTCCTTCAAACCCGGAAGTGTTGATGGCTGCCGAGAGCATCACTTGATCATCCTTAAACGCCGTTTGAGGATATTCGAGGGAAGCAATGGAAAGATCTTTGGGCTGATTTTCAGAGCCGATCATGATCGGATAGATGGGGATCCCCGTCAATCCAAGGCGAATTGATTGATTGAGGGGATCTGTTTTGGAGTTGTCGCGACCGTCTGTCAACAAGATGATCCCCGAGAGGGTGGAGCTTTCCAGATCAGCCGAAGCATGTTCCAGAGCGGCACTCAGGTTTGAGGATTGAGGATCGATCAGATAGGGAGGCTTCTCCAGCGATTGATTTAACAAGTCCGGCGCGACTCCCTCGGCTTTGCCGGCGAACAACTGTAAATCGACGTTCGTAATGTCGGCAAGTTCTTTCATGAGGGGACTCGAAGCCGAGGTTAATAATCGTCCTGCGAGTTCGGCTCTGGTGAACCCATGTAATGATTCACGAATCTGCTCGATGTTTTCTCTTCGGGAGATGGCCAACTGATTTCGTCGTTCGATATTCGGTTCTTCTTCGGGAGTGACCCAGACCGGTTCTTGCCCTGATTCTGCTTCCTCAATCCAACGCAAAACCTGTGCTTCAGTCCCGACGCCGCCAATCATGCCCAGCGCGCGAGCCCAGCGAAGTTGTTCCGCCAAGGAGGCGTGTTCGTCCTGAGTTTGCATACTTTCGGACAGGTCAATCGCGACCGCGATGCGTCCTTGTTGTTCCTTGGTGATGCTCCAACTCATGACGGGTTGTAATAACACAAAGAAAATGAGCACCAATACGACGGCCCGCATCGTCAATAACCACCAGCCGACCGACTTGTCGACGAGTTGCCGTTCATATCGGTACAAGGTCCAAATGCAAATTCCTGACAGCGCAATCGCAATCATTGACGCGACTAACCAGCCGGTCTGATGCAAGCCCTGTAAGGAAAAGTGCTGTTCCATGTTGTTTCTCAATCGACTCGCATGCGCGGGCAACCCCACATCAACGGGTGACATAATCCTCTGGTTTTTCTTCGGGAAATCTGCCTTCAGGAATTTGATTTTTGGGAAGCGGTTGTTGTCGCTGAGAGGTTTCCACAAACTCACCTCCCTCTGCTTCAAGTTGCCGGTCGATGATGTCGTCGGTGGCATGTCCTCCCTGGACAAGTCGTCGTGTCATCCAGACTTCAAACACCAGGAATCCCAGGAACAAAAAGATCATCCATCTCCATAGTTCGGCTCGGGAATTATCTGTGAGTAGTTGTTCCCTCAACTCACCGTGGGTGGCGACAAACTGCATTCGATTGTTATCAATCAGAAAGGATTGATCGGATTCGGTCAGCTCGGTGAGGTCTGATTCCCCTCGGTCATAATCGACGACAAAAAATTGCCGAGAGGTCGGGGCAGAATTTTGTGGTGTTTTCTCCAGAGAATATTGGCCCGGCAATTGTGTCTCGCCGAAACGAAGGTAAGAACGGTTTGATGCCCCTTCGACTTTGACATCGTACGATATTTCAGCAGGGTCGAAAAAAGCAAATTCTTCGGACAGGAACTCCGAATCAACCGGCAAGACAAAGGGGACGCCGGGCAGCAAATTCCGTTCGACACCGGCTGCGGCGAGGTAGAAAATCGCTTCATGCAGGAAGGCGACGTAATCGGGTTTGGCGGGTAAGGTGCTCCAGTCTGCGTCGAGAGAAGCCGACATCACCAGTACGCGACCTCGTCCAAATTCTGCCGTGACCAAAAGAGGGTCTCCCGATGAGAGTCGAGCCGCCGTGACGGGTGTACTTAACGTGATGGATTTTTTTTTGTCGGTGACCGGGGAAATCGGATCAACGATCCACCAACGATCGAATCGCGCATCCGGGAAGGAAGATTCAGTATTTTGAAATCGTTTGAGCCAAGGAAGTTCGAGTGATTCTGCGTTAATGTTGACGCCTTGTTCCTTGATTTCCGGTGCTGGCTCTCCTTGAGTCCTTAACAGAACGGGTAATAGTCCCGCGTCGAACAAAGCCTCGTTATAAAATCTCTCATCACATTGAGAACCCAACGCAATAAACAAGCCGCCACCATTGGAAACATAAGCTTTCAGAGACTGAATGGCTTCGGTCGAAAGAGAGTCTACGTTTGCCAGTACGATCACGCGATATTGATCGATTCGCTTGGCCTTCCAATCTACTGCTCCGACTGTTTCGGCACGTACCCAATCACGAGATTTTAGGGAAGGACTGAAGGCTGTCTGAGCAAAAAATGTTTCACTTTGGGTTGGGTCAAATTTGCGATCACCATCGACCAGCAACACCGGTAATGCATTCTTGACTTCAATCGCAGCCAGTGAGATATTGTCTCCCGGTAGGGCATCCCCTTCGACTTTGACGCCAAGCACATAGGAGCCGATCGACGCAAACCGATGTTCGAATTCCACCGTCGTTTCGCCATTCGGTTGTAATTGGACAGAGATCGAGCGATCAGGAACGGTTTCGCCATTCACCTGCAAATCGACTCGTTTCATCATCGGCTCAGATCCTCCCGAATAACCGATGGTTGTTGAGATGCGAACCGGAAAATCTGTCACGGTTAATTCTCGCGAGAGTTGGACCGCACCGACAGTAAGATTCACACGGTCTTTGGTCTCTTCTTCGGTCACATCAACGCACCAGACGCGCGGACGTACGACAGGTTGCTGTAACAGGTCATCAAATCGTAACCAACGATTGGGGTCATCGACGGACCAGGAACGGGCCTGCCCATCGGTCAGGACAAGAATTTCACGGTCGAGATTTGAAGTTTGACTGAGAATCTGGACCGCTCGAGATGTGGCCTCAGCAAGATTGCTGGAACCTGAAGGGGCCGGAAGATTTT
>JAQWSQ010000105.1 GCA_029243145.1 Planctomycetaceae bacterium
GATGGTGACGGAATTCCCGATCCGGTTGTTGCCGGGAATGTGACAGGTGGTAACACCAATCACGGCATGGCGTTTTATGCCAACAACGGTGGTCAAGTTTACCTACAAGCGGGTGCCTTGTCAGACTTCGTACAAGCCGACCCTCTGAGTCCTGTCTTCTTTAACACCTTCAGTGGTGATGGCGGGAATGGACTCCACATTGAAGCCAACTCCAATAACTCCAACGGTGGTCGTTCCAGCTTCATCGGTGGTACGATTCTCGCGAACAACTTCTCGAATCCCGCAGCCGGAGGAAACGGGTTAGGAATCGTGGCGAACGGCCAAGGACTTCCAGGAGTCTCAACACCTTCCTTCATTGACTTCGGTAACACGGCTCAAATTGAAGGTGTAGCCGATGTCGATTTAGATGGAATCATTGAAAATACAATCGACCTCACAACACGCAACGCGGGAACGGGTGTCTTTGGGTTTGCTGGTTTGCAAAATTACTCCGGTGTGATTCGCGGCAACCTGTTTGATCGCCAGGCAAGTGGTAACGACGGTGCAGAAATCATCGTCACCAACTCAGCAGCCGATATTGACTTCATCGGGAATACTTTCATCGCCGATGAAGGAAGCAACGCCGCTGTGGGAGCCGGTATCAATGCCAGCCTCGTCGGTGGGACCGCTCCAAACCTCTATCAAAACTCTCAACTGGTCATGTCTGTCGGTGGAACAATTCCCGGGCAAGGCAACGTCTTTACTAACAACGGTGACGCGGGTGTGATCTTCACCACAGAAGGGTTCGTCGGTTCTCCCACACGCCAGCAAGATCGGAGTTTTCTCTCGGTTCAGAACAACCTCTTTGAAGGAACCTTCGATAATGGAGCCGCGACCAATGTCTCACCCGATGGTGCTGGTGTCTTTGTGCGACGCTCGGGAGCTTCGTTGTTAACCGCCGTCATCGGTGACGGCATGGCCAATAATCAAATGAACGGCAACATGTTTACTGGTAACGATGTCGGTGTGCAGGTGGTGGGTGCTGGTTCAGAACAATCGGCTTTGAACGATTTCGCCGCTTCGATGGTTTACATCGACGACAACATGTTTGACGCCAACGGAAACGGCATTCAGTACGATCTGACCGCGGACACCGTCATGCAGACATTTGTTGTAACCAACAGTCTGACGAATACGATCAATGATGCCATTCAAGTGAACTCGGGTAACAACTCCTCCTTGGGGATGCCCGTCCAAGCCGTGAACGGTGAAGACCTCAACTTCGATAGCGTGCTTCAACCTTGGGAAGACGTCAACTTTGATATGACGCTACAAGGAGCAGGACCGACCGTCCTGTCATCAGTCTTTGATTCAAACTTCATTCAAGGCTTTGGTGATGACGGGATTGATCTCAGCAACACCTTCCAAGCCTTCCAGGATGTCCGCATCTCGGGTCGTCAACTGGACACGTTCGGTAATCAAATCCGCACCATCATCGATGGACAGGGAGCCGGCGATAATGGTCTTGAAATCTCATCGTCCGGTAACCATGTTGTGCAGGGCGCTCCCGGAACAAACCTCTGGACAATTCGGGGTGTCGATATCTTGGATGTCGGGACCGACGGTATTAACATCAATACGACATCTGGCCAGAACACCTTCTTCATTGGTTCGCCGGAAATTACCGGGAATCCCTTCGGTGGCCAATACGTGCGAGTTTGGAACTCGGGCGATGATGGTCTCGATGTCCTTTCCGATGGCAGCACCTCAGATAACTTCTTTATCAATAGCTTCATGACCACCATGAACGGTGACGACGGTGCCGTCTTCTTCCAAGATAGCGTAGCCGCTGTCGCCGTGAACATTACGAACTCTGTCTTTAATGAGAACGAAGGGAACGGTCTTCAAGCCGACATTCGTTCTATCTCGACATCTATTGATAATGTCTTCACTGCGGTCTACAACATCGGCACCGAAGATACCACGAGCAATGGCTCTGGAACAAACGAGGATAATGACGGCGTGAAGGGAACGATTAATGTCGCCACCTTCTCCTTTACCGATGAAGATAGCAACAACAACGGAATCCTTGATGGCGGAGAAGACACTAACGGAAACGGCATCCTCGATGTCGGAGAAGATGTGACACTCACTGGTGGAACGACACCCGGCGTTGCCGGTAACACATTCAGCAATAACAACGAACAAGGCTTCTTCTTCCAGACATTGGCAGAAGGAATCGGTGGATCGTTAGCGGGTGCCATTACCTTATTGGATGGTGTCGCTCCAACTGATCCTCGTAACGTACAGGGATCTAACCAAAACGCAGGCGACATCTTCCCAACGGTTCAATTTGACGGTGAGAACGAAGCATTCATGCTTGCTAATGCTGCCACAACCAGTGTTAGTACGGCAACAGTGCTGAACTTTGTGAATAACCAGGTCACCGATAACGGTTCGCGTGCTGGGAACGCGGTTGACGGTATGGTGCTCCAAATTGGTACCAACACTCAACAAATTGCCTGGCTTGATGGTAACCTGTTCGGTGGTAACGAACTAGACGACTTGAGAACCCAAGTGGTTGTCTCTGCCAACCCACAAGCTTCGGGAACTCTTGGAACTCCAAACCGAACGCGATTCGAGTACGATCCGGTCGCCTTCCTGGATATTTCAATGGGGCAAAACTACACGACTGGTCTAGGTGTTCCACCGACCATCGATACTGCGTTCAATGCACCTATGGGGCCAAGCACCTTAATCAACCCGAATGGCCTGAATGTGGGTAACTTTGGCGAATCGGCCTTCTTTAATATCGATGGTGAAACGACGGCTCTCTTCGGACGCACCGAACTGGGAGTGTTCACGAACAGCGATGTTGTGAAACCTGCAAACCGTCAGGCCATCGGGGTCTTCACCTTCTACGATTCCGTGGGTAATGGTAGTAACTTACCACTCGGTAATGTTGGAGGTGCCAATACCTTTACCCAGTCCTTCGGTTTCTCGGGGGCGTTCACTGGTATCCTTGCTTTACCCGATACTGACAACACAACGGGAGCACTCATTCGGGCAGGCTTCGAGACACTTAACTTTGACAATGGCCCATTCATTATCCGATAATTATCGGAGTATGACTTGTTCATGATGAAAACTTCACAACTCCCTCGATCATTCACTTGGCCGGGGGAGTTTTTTATGCGCGGTGTTGTATGAGTCTTGTCAGCAAAAGACTTGCGTTGATCGATGTCCGGGCTTGATCTACAACTTGTCCTACACAGAAATGCATCCACCCCGACGAACCGACCCCGCATGAGTTCCGCGACACTCACCAACAATCAACCCACCACGGTAATCCAGCAAAAGCTCGTTGGAGTTTTTCTCGTGGTCGGATTATTGATGCGTTGTAGTCGCTATTTGATGAACTTCCCCTTGTGGGAAGATGAATGTTTTTTAGCCGTCAATTTCATCGACCGCGGCTATCTCGAATTACTTGAGCCTTTACGCTATCACCAGGTCGCACCGGTTCTTTTTCTCTGGATCGAACTGACAACCGTCAAACTGTTTGGGTTCCATGAATTTGCCCTGAGAGCGTTCCCGTTCCTCTGTAGCATTGTTGGCTTGTTTCTGTTTCTCCATCTTGCCAAACGGTTGCTCTCTGGTTCTGCATTGGTGCTTGCTGTCGGTATTTTTGCCGTTTCTTATCCCAATATGCGGTATGCGGCGGAAGCCAAGCAATACGCCTCGGACATGTTAGCGGGCCTGATCTACTTAACGATGTGTGTCGAATGGTGGCGTGCATTTTCCTCGACTGACACAGCTAAGACACATTGTGCAAGTCGTTGGCTGTGGGCGCTGGTCGTCTTCACACCTGTTGCCGTTGGGCTTTCCTATTCGGCTGTGTTTTCCGCCGGAGCGGTTAGCTTGTTTGTGCTGATGACAATTATTAGTCGAGTGTCTACGAACCGCGATCCTGCTGTCAGTCTGCTCAGTTCTCTGTTTAGTCATCGACAACTACGTCTTTGGACAGTTTACAATATCGCTTTGTTGGGTAGCTTTGCCGTAGTGTTACTGATTGCCGCTCAAGGACAGGCTTCTGCCGAGCTTGATTGGATGGGCCGCTACTGGAGCAACGCATTTCCTCCGTTGGGTACGCCTGCGGAACTTCCGCTATGGTTATTGGAGACTCATTGCGGACCGTTATTAGCGTTTCCTTTGGGTGGTCACAATTTCGCCAGTACGTTCACGACGATTTGTGTTTTGATTGGCGTAATTGCTCTCGCTCGTCGAAATCGGATATTGGCCGTGTTGTTGTTAATGCCGGCCACATTGCATCTGATTGCCGCCGCTTTGCAGCGTTATCCTTACGGAGGCCACTTCAAATTTTCGATGCATATGGCGGGGGTTATCTGCCTGTTAGCGGGTTTTGGAGCGGTGTTACTGCTAGACGCGATTGGGAAGCTCACTCGCACTCAACGATACACTCTCGCGGTGGCCACTGCTTACCTTTTGTTGGTTGGTAGCGGAACTGTGATCCGGGATATCAGGTCTCCCTACAAAACGGAATCCGACATGCGTGCCCGAGCGTTTGCACAATGGTTCTGGTTTAGTACCTCATTCCAGGGAGAGTCTCTGTGTGTCGAAAACGATCTCGGCATCATTTTGACTCCCAAGGCACAAACCGAGTTGAGTTGGACGGCCATGTATTGGGCGAACAAAGCGATCTATTCTTCTCAAACGGTGAATCATCTCGACGATTTGAAAGTCACACACAAAAGGCCGTTACGATGTGTGATCTATCGCGACCCCAAATTCAAATTCGATCAATCCGCATTCGAAGATTGGATGTCAGAAATGACCTCCCGCTGGGAACTCGTTTCGACCGAGAAATATCCATTTCCTCGTTTCGCCAAATATCAGTCACATGCAGATCGTGATGATGCGCGAGCGGTCGATTACGCAGAGATTTACAAGTTTGTGCCCAAGTCAGCGAAGAACGAGGTTGAGTTCAGCGAAGACGACGAGAGTCCTGCTAAGCGTCGTTGAAATGTTAATTCTGTCGCCAACGATCTCTCTGATCTGGTGTTGCCGATCCTGCTTGCGGGTTGGATTTGACGAAGAGTGTGACTAAAGCCAGCCCCGCGATGAACCCACCGATATGGGCGGCATAAGCGACGCCTCCTCCCTCTTGACCGCTTGTTCCCAAGCCGCCGATGACCTGCATGACAAACCACATTCCCACAACGACCCAAGCAGGTAATGTAATGACGACGCGAATGGCGATGACATGGACACCTCGTGTGGGATGTCTCATCAGATAGCCACCCAGCACGCCGGCAATTGCCCCGGAGGCTCCCAGACAAGGGACTAATGCGCTGGGGCCACCCGCGTTCAGTAACACATGCGATAAACCGGCAAGAATTCCGCAGAGTAGATAGAAGGCAAGATATCGACCATGTCCCATTTCATCTTCGATATTGTCCCCAAAAATCCACAGATACAACATATTCCCCAATAAGTGCATGATGCCGCCATGCATGAACATGGCTGTCAGCAAGGTTCCCCAAACGGGAATGGGCGTCGGTTCGAGGCCCGGCATGAGATATACTTGGCCGGTGGCCGGATCCTCAATCTCTTCGGGATCGGTGACAATGTCCTGCCCGGTGACGATCTCTTTGGGCACGGTGGAAAATGCCATCGTGAACTTCTCGCCATGGGAGCCCGATTGCAGCAAGAAGAAAACTGCAATGTTGATGGCAAGTAAAGCGTAATTGACGACCGGCTTGATCGTTCGACCTCGATTGTCGTCACCGATGGGGAAGAAAAATAATGGCATGAAGTCTCTTTTCAGAATTCCACGGAATGTTTGAATGATTATAACCAAGACGTCGGGCAGCGAAAAGAAGGTGGTTGCGCAAACGACTCGACAAGGCCAGTCTTGATAGCTATGTTGCTGAAATGAATGAACCTGTGGAATCAAGTCTAATCATCAATTTGCCCCCGGTGGCTCCTCGTCTCCTCGTTAGCGTGCGCGATCTGGAAGAAGCACGGATCGCCCATCATGCAAACGTCGATTTGATCGATTTGAAAGAGCCTCACAAGGGTTCGCTCGGCATGGTTGAACTCTCGACCGCTCAACAGATCGCCGAAGAACTGCCCCAAGCCACGCTGAGCCTGGCTCTTGGCGAACTGGCCGAATGGAGGCAAAAAACATCCGTCTCACGAATTCCAACGACTTTTCGATATCTGAAAATCGGTTTGACCGGAGAAGTCTCAAACAGCTATTGGCGGGAAGAGTGGCAATCATTCAGGAACAAAATCGACGCAGAGGCTGAGAAATCATTCCGCTGGATTGCCGTGGTTTATGCCGACTATGAGCTTGCGAAGAGTCCCACTCCCGACGTAATCATTGAGGCGGCTATCGAGACGGGTTGCGCGGGAGTGTTGTTCGATACCTGGTCGAAACAGTCGGGGAGTTTGCTTGATCTGGTATCAGTCGAACAGTTAGAAAAATATCGAAAAGTGATTCAGGCAGCGGGCTTATTGACGGCATTTGCGGGCAGCCTCCGCGAGACTCATTTGCCAACCGTAAGACCGATCGGAGCCGATATTATCGCGGTGCGCGGCGCGATCTGTGAAGAAAACAACCGAGTCGGGACGGTCTCTGCGTCTCGCATCAAAGCATTTCAGGACGTGCTGAAATCTCCTATTGGACAACCGGGGTGATGATATTCACTCCGCTTTTTTCTCTATGATGGCTTTCGCCTCGTCTTGAACGGCTTTCAGTTTTACCTCGTCTTTGGCAGCGGGCTTCGCTTTTTCGGCGGCCTTTTTTTCTTCTTCCTTCACAGGCGGTTTGATGGCGGCTGCAAAGACGATCTGTTTTCCGTTGCGGGTGTAACGAGGATTCGTGGCAATCATATGAGGGGGAAGATTGGGGACAGGTACCGGCTTGGCAGCGGGTTTGAGAGGCTCGATCGTGTAGAGACGGTGGATTTTTAATTCGGGATCGAGTTGTGAAAACAGGATTTTCGATCCATCAGGATGCCAATCAAGAGACTCATGCACTCCGGTTGTTTCTTGCAGTAAAACGGGTTCTCGTTCGTCAATCACCTCGACTGCGTAAATTCCAGTCGTTCGTTCGTGAGTAATCCCCTTGAATACAATATTGCGGCTATCGGGCGACCAGGCAAAGTTAAAATAGATAATGCGAAACGGGGACTTCTCTCCCTCGAAGACAATCCATTCATCTCCCTCGATAATGTCTAAGATTTTCAGATTGTAACTGTTGGAATAAGTTGCCCAGGCGAGTTTTTTTCCGTCAGGAGACCAAGCCGTCCCCCAACCTTTGGGGTCGAGTTTTGTGGCGGTTTCTTCGGGATTATCGACGTTGGCGACCCACACGCCGCGATCATCGTAACGGGAATAAAAGAATCGTTTACCGCGCGGGGAAAGAGACGGGTTCAACCCTTTGCACAATTCTGTTTCTTCACCGGATTCTAAGTCCACGAGATAGACATTTGAAGATGTGGCACGCTCTTTTTGCTCGGCATTAAAACCACTGAAAATCATCAACTGGCCATTTTCAGAGAACGAGGGAGAGCCTTCCGCTCGGGAGGTCGATTCTGGGAATAATCGCTTCGGATTTTTGCCATCGATATCTGCGATGTAAAGTTGGGACCAAGTTTGCAGTTTCAAACGGTCTTTTGAGAGAGCTTGATCTTGCGCCGACAATTGTCCTGTTGAGGTCAGATACGCCAGAAAAATGATGATAACGATGTATTTGTGGAACATATCTTCGATCTCAGAGATAACGATAACCGGTGAACCCTTTTTCAAATCCTCGCCGAACTCTTTCTAGAACACAAGAACAGAATTTATCGGTTGAATGGCTGCATTTTGTGAGATCCCTCGAATTTCTCACCCCGAACGGGCTTTGCACTTCTGGCGTCAACAGTCACAATAGAGCGACAATTCAAACCCCTTCGTACTTTATAGCTTCTGAATACCGATGACCACGCTGCTTGAACTCCGCGACGCCTTGAAATCATACGGCGGCCAAACTCTTCTTGATGAAGCCGAATTGACCCTGACTGATGAATATAAGGTCGGTTTTATTGGCCGAAACGGTGCCGGTAAATCGACTCTCTGCAAAATTTTGCTGGGTAACGAGCAACTCGACTCGGGTGAATGCATCCGGCATCCGCATTTACGGCTCGGTTATTTGCATCAGCACGATCCGTTCGATCCGGGTGAATCGGCGATGGAATTTCTGATGCGTGACTCGGGGCAGCCCGATTATCGATGCGGCCAAGTGGCGGCTCAATTTGAGCTGAAGAACGAACGCTTGGAATGTCCGTTGAAAGAACTTTCGGGTGGTTGGCAGACTCGTGTCAAATTGGCGGCGTTGTTATTACACGACCCAAATTTGTTACTGCTCGACGAACCGACCAACTTTCTGGATTTGCGAACGCAGATTCTGTTGGAAAATTTTCTGCGCGATTTGCCCTTGGCGTGTGTGATTGTTTCCCATGATCGTTCATTTCTCAAAGCCACCTGTAAACAGACACTCGAACTGGCGAAAGGGAAGCTCACGATGTACTCGGGCGACATCGAAGCGTATTTGGAGATGAAGGATGAACAACGCGAACGAGACATGCGTTACAACGCCAACATTCGGTCTAAACAAAGACAGCTCAAAACATTCATCGATAAAAATAAAGCGGGTGCCAACACGGCTTCTCAAGCGCGCAGTAAAGCCAAACAACTCGCGCGTTTAGAGACGGTCGATATCGAACAATCGGAAGCAACCGTTTCGATTCATGTTCCCAGAGTCGAAGCCAGAAAAGGTTCGGTGTTACGATGTACCGACCTTTCCATCGGCTACGAAAAAGGGGAGCCGGTTGCTGAAAAAATTCATCTCGATCTCGAGTATGGCGAACGGATTGCCATCGTGGGAGACAACGGACAAGGAAAAACAACCTTCCTGCGAACAATCGTGGGATCGTTGCCTGAACTTGGCGGCAATATCAAATGGGGGTACGGCGTCGACATCGGGACGTACGCTCAACATGTCTACACTTCATTGCCGAAAGACATGCGAGTTCTTGAATATTTGCAGGCTGAAGCGCTCCCCCAAACAACCACTCAACAAGTGTTGGAAGCGGCGGGAAGTTTTCTGTTTCGGGATGAACATTTGAAGAAACCGGTTTCGGTGTTAAGTGGGGGAGAACGGGCACGACTTTGCCTCTCAGGGATTATGCTGGGGAAATCGTCGGTCCTCATTCTCGACGAACCGGGAAACCACCTCGATGTGGAAACCGTTGAAGCACTCGCCGACGCGCTCAAGACTTACAAAGGAACCGTGATTTTTACGAGCCACGATCGACACTTCATGCAAAAAGTGGCAACGACGGTTGTCGAGGTTCGCGATGGGACCGTGGTGAATTATCCCGGCAGTTACGAAGATTACCTCTATCGAGTCACTAGAGAAGTCGAAGATGGTCAGCGAGACGCCTCCTCGTCACCAAGATCACAAGGCCCCGCGACCATCGTAAAGCAGGCGGGCAAAGTGATCTATGAGACCTCGAAAGAGCAAAAAAAAGTCGAACGAAAAATTGAGAAACTCGATCAGCAACGGCAGAAAATCAACAAAGATTTTCTCGCAATGACGGATCACGAAAAAGCAGCCGAGTTGCAAACAGAACTCGATGCTCTTAATGACGAGATCGGACAACTCGAAGAGCAGTGGATGGAGTTGCAATCCGAGCTGGATGACGTTTAATTAGCCCAATTCGTGTGATTTCTTCCGGAATATCGCCATTCGCGCATTGAGGCAAGCCCTCTATAATTAAAGTCAAACACTGGCTTGCTCTCATGGATGGAAGAATCGCGATATGCGCGCAATGACACTCTTTCTCGCCTGCTTGGTAATCGGAACCAAGGTGGGGCCTCTGCCTGCTCAAGAGCGTGATCAGTTTTATGATCAACGCTTGGAGATGGTTCACACGTTTTTGATTCCTGAAGGGATCACAAACAAGCGGGTCGTTCATGCTCTCAAGACGGTCCACCGGCATGAGTTTGTCAGCCAGTTTCGACAAAAGTATGCCTATCATGACGTGGCCATCGAAATTGGATACGGGCAGACGATTTCGCCTCCCTACATCGTCGCCTATATGACGCAGGTTCTCGATCCACAACCTGACGACAAAGTGCTCGAAATCGGCACCGGTTCGGGTTATCAGGCTGCCGTACTGGGCGAAATCTGTGATGAGGTTTATTCCATCGAGATTGTCGAGCAGTTGGGAGTGAAGGCTGGCAACAAATTAAAAGAGCTCGGCTACGACAACATTCATACCAAAGTGGGAGACGGTTATCTCGGCTGGCCCGAACATGCACCGTTCGACAAAATTATCGTGACTTGTTCCCCGGAGAAAATCCCCAAGCCTCTTGCCGACCAATTGGCAGAGGGAGGAAAAATGGTGGTGCCGGTCGGTGAGCGTTATCAGCAAGTCTTTTATTTGCTGGAAAAGCGAGACGGGAAACTGGTCGAGACCGAACTGATTCCCACGCTGTTCGTTCCCATGACGGGTAAGTCGGAAAAGAATCGAGAAGTCAGGCCGAATCCGCTCGCTCCCAAGATCGTAAATGGGTCGTTCGAACTTGATGACAATAAAGACGGCAAGCTCGACAGTTGGCACTATCAACGGCAGATGAAGTATCTGCTTTCGGGCGGATTGCACGGCGATCGTTGTGTCCGTTTTTTCAACCTGACACCCGGCCAACCGGCACAAGCCTTGCAAGGAATGGGAATCGATGGGCGAGAACTGGGGACGATCCGATTGCAGGTCTCGGCAACCTTTGAAAATCTTCGACCCGGGACCAACGACTTTGAAAAACCGGGTTTGCAAGTTTTCTTCTACGATTATCGTCGGAAATACATCACCGGTGAATTGGTTGGGCCTTGGACTGGGAACTCCCCCTGGCGTACCTACAAGAAAACGTTTTCCATTCCTCGCGATGCACGAGAAATGATTGTCCAAGTCGGAATCAACGGTGGCACGGGAAAGTTGATTCTGGATGATGTGCGGATGGAAGTCGAGAAACGCTAACTGCTTCTACTTGGCGCGTTTGTCGGCAAAGCGTGTCCGAAATTTGTCCAGCTTGGGTTTGATGACCGCATTGCAATAGGGCTGTCCGCCGTTTTGCTGATAGTAGTCCTGATGGTATTCTTCTGCGGGGTAGAATGTTGGCAGCGGTTCGATGAGTGTCACAATTGGACTGGCGAACTCATCGCTGGCGTCGAGTTCGCTCATGAGTTGTTGAGCCACATCGTTTTGCTGGTCATCGTGAGTGAAAATGATGGAGCGATATTGTGTGCCCATATCGGCACCTTGTTGATTGAGTGTTGTCGGATCGTGAGTCGCAAAGAAGATGGTTAGTAATTCACGATAAGTGATCTGATCAGAATCAAACTCCACCTGAATCACTTCCGCATGTCCGGTTGTTCCCGAGCAGATATCTTTGTAGGTAGGATTTTCCGTTTTCCCGCCTGCATAACCTGATGTGACTGATTTGACTCCGAGAACTTCCGCGTAAATGGCTTCGGTACACCAAAAACAACCACCACCGAATGTCGCCAATGAACTGTCCGTCATAAGAATGCCTTCAGTAGGATTGATCTAAAATTGGTGCGTTTACAAAATTCGTACGTTCACATCGGGGCAATGCGTGGGGAGCCCATATCGGTCGTCAAGCAGACATGCGCGTTAAAACTCTCTTCAATGAGCTGATGTTTGACTTTTTGGTGTTCTACAGAATCCCACAAGTCGTCGAACTCCCAAGGGTCGACCTGTAAATCGTAGAGTTCCCCCAGGTTTTTGTTGTGATACATGCAGAGTTTGTAGCGTTCGGTTCGATACATCGTGCCGAATGTTCCCGTACCGCCGGTGAAGAATGGGTCGAGCGCATCAAAGTATTCACTCCGCACAAATTTACGAAAATGTTCCGGATCGGCTTCACCCGTGAGCACCGGGATCAACGAACGTCCCTGCATATAGTCGGGTTGTTCGAGGCCCGCCAATTCGACAATCGTTGAGGTCAGGTCGAGCATTTCGACCAGACCGTCAGCTTTTAGGTCAGCTTGGAATTGCCCCGGCCAAGAGAAAATCAACGGAATGCGAACCAGGCCTTCATAAAAACGACACCCCTTGTACATCAAACCGTGATCGCCGAGAGACTCACCGTGATCGCTGGTGAAAATGATCACAGTGTTTTCGCGCTGTCCAGTTTCATCGAGATAATCGAGGATGCGGGCGAACTGATCGTCGATTTGTTTGATCATGGCGTAGTAATCAGCCTGCTTACGAAACGCATTGTGTTCCTCAGGTGTTTTCAGATCATCTTGAAAGTCGAGGGAGGCCAGTTTTTGCTGTTGCTTGAGATCAGAATCACGAAAGTAAGGACCGGGCATTTGCTGCGGGTCAAACTGATCGGCATAGGATTTGGGAGGAATAAAAGGGGGATGCGGATCATAAATGTTGACGTTCAATAGCCAAGGTTCGTTCTGGCCTTCCTGCTGTTTGAGAAACTCCAATGAGCGTTCGGTTCCCCAAGTGGTCTGATGGAGTTCTGTGGGAACTCGTTCTTCGCTGCTGCGGAGCGTATCGAGTTCGCCACCCTGTTCTCGAACCCAGTCGGCGTAGTCGTGTCCCGATTCCCAATCGTCGCGCGGCGCGTGTGAGAATTTCCAATAACTGAAGCCATCACCATTGGAGAGTCTCGGTTCCGTTCGATGTCCCGAGCTTTGCAAGTGAAACTTGCCAATCATCCCACACGTGTAGCCGTTCTCGGCGATCAGGTTGGTAATCACGGGAGGAAAAAGAGGGAACGTATCGTTGCCATTACGTGTATTGTGCAGTCGCGAAGGATACATACCAGTCATAAAGCTTGATCGACTTGGAGTACAGATCGGGCTTTGGCAGTAGGTATGTGTAAATGCAGTCCCCTCGTGGACCAATCGGTCGATGGTCGGAGTGCGAACGTGAGGATTACCGAGAGCACCGATGGTGTCGAAGCGCTGCTGATCGGTACAATACCAGAGGATGTTGGGACGTTTATTCATATTTTTATTATCGCGGAGAGGTGACCGTTTCTCAACTCTGGAAGCTGTTAAGAAGCCCGATTCTGGATCTCCTACTCAGCTGGAAACGGATTTTCTGGTCTTCTTCTGGAATCGGATGCGGAAGACTCGCTACACTCAATCGTCATGAAAGCCGCTCGCAAAGTTCGATTGACTACTCTCTGCCTCTTCATAGGTCTGCTATACGGCTGCGCGCAGACGGAAGACTCGATGGACGCAACGTATCCTCAGCGTTCCATTAAAGTCATTGTTCCTTTTTCTGCCGGGGGCGGAAGCGACACATTCGCCCGAATTATACAGCGTGCCATCGAAGATCAGGAACTGCTACCGGAACCTCTCGTCATCGTCAATGTTCCCGGTGCGGGAGGAACCATCGGCTCACGCCGTGTGAAGGATGCTCGACCAGACGGCTACACACTATTATTACTACATGATGGCATCATGACCGCTCAACATTCGGGCCAAGCTGCTTACGGACCGGAAGCGTTTGAACCGGTTGCGGGGACCGGTGATGTGGGTTTGGTGATCGCGGTGGCTGACGATTCGCCCTATCTATCGCTGGAGGATTTGATGGAAGTCGTGATTGATGAACCCGATACGATTCTGTTTTCGGCGAACCTGGGTGCTCCCGTTCATTTCGCCGGATTGATGCTCGAATCGGCTGCGACGGGGCAGGGGGAGGCAAGATTTCGTTACGTCCAACATGGCGGTGGAGCAAAACGGTACGGCGCCTTGATTGGCGGGCATGCCGAGGTCTCGGCGTTTTCAGTTGCCGAGTATCAACAGTTTCGCGAAAGTGGGTTAAGGGCATTGGCCTATTGCGGCATCGAACCACATCCTGCCGTCGATGCGGCAACAGCCGACTCGCAGGGCTTCGATGTCGTCAGTCGCAATATGCAGTTTTGGTGGGCACCCAAGGGAACGTCGTCCTCACGCATTGAGTTTGTCGTGGGTGTCTTGAACAAGGCCATGGAGTCGGAGTCGGTCCAGAAGCAACTTGCCGAACTGCAGATTGATCCAGAAGTTCTCTCAGGTTCAGAATTACAAACTGAGCTTGCGGATCGGTCTGCACGTATTGCTGCTGTCTCGCAAAGACCAACGATTCCACTGCCCAATCTGCCCATGATGACCCTCGCGATCGTGTGTTTGTTGGGGATAGTGGTCGCGGGGCAATCCTGGAAGAAAGAAGCGATTCAGACTGTTAGTGAGTCAATCGAACGGCCCCCGCATGTCATTCGCTCAACTTTATTGACAATTTTGGCCACCACTGGTTATGTGTTACTTTTGCAATCGGAATGGTTCGATTTTCGCGTATTAACCTTTCTGTTCGTATTGGTGACGGCGCTCATAATTTCTGAACAACCAAAACGTCACTTGTGGTCAATCCTGGCAACATCGCTCGTGATGAGTGTGGGCTTACATGCTGTCTTTACCAAAGTCTTTGTCATTGATCTTCCCTGAAGTTGAACGTCTTCTATGTCTGGACTCCCCGAACTCATTTCCTTCATGTTGACTCCCACAGCACTTGTGCTGATGGCGGTGGGGACCTCCTTGGGGATTCTCGTTGGGGCGATCCCGGGATTAACGGGGGCGATGTTGATTGCCCTTTCGCTACCGTTGACCTTCGCGATGGGAGGCGATCCCGCGTTGGTGTTACTGATTTCCATGTACGTGGGATCGGTGAGTGGTGGACTGATCACGGCGACACTCTTAAGGATGCCTGGAACTCCAGCCTCGATGATGACCACTCTCGACGGTTACCCACTCGCCAAGGGAGGCCAACCAGGGCGAGCGTTGGGGCTGGGTATCGGAGCGTCACTTTGCGGAGGGCTCGTTTCGTGGGTGATTCTCGTCTTATTGTCTCAACCGATGGCGGTTTGGTCGACGAAACTCGGAGCGTTCGATTTCTTTTCGCTCGTTATGATGGCATTAGTTTTGATTGCTTCGGTGGGAGGAACATCCCTCTCGCGCGGTTTGTTGTCGGGCATGTTGGGCATTCTTGTCGCCATGCCGGGAGCTTCACCGGCGACGGGAGAGATTCGTTGGACGCTCGGTTTTCACACTCTCGATGACGGTTTCAAGTTGTTGCCTGTCTTGATTGGTCTGTTCGCAGTCAGCCAGATTGTGCATGAATTACTGACGCTTCATCAACCGGCAACGCGCGTGGATGCGGCTCAATCATCACTCGATTGGCGCTGGTCCGACTGGACACGCTATAAAATCAACTTGTTGCGTTCTTCTCTGTTGGGCACATTTATTGGGATTTTGCCCGGTATTGGTGCGAATATCGGCTCGGTCGTCGCCTATTCAGCCGCCAAAAACTCGTCGAAAACTCCCGAACAGTTCGGCAAGGGGAGCGAAGAAGGTATCATTGCGTCTGAAGCCGCCAATAACGCGACCGTGGGAGGGGCTCTCATTCCGCTAATTGCATTGGGAATACCGGGCAGTGTGATTGATGCGATTCTACTTGGGGCACTGGTCATTCACGGCTTGCAACCGGGACCATTTCTGTTTGAAAATAATCCGCAGACGGTGGGTGTGATCATGGCGACGATGCTGTTCGCCAATTTGTTTATGTTCGGATTCTTGTGGTTGTTCGCCAAAAGACTCGCGGGGTTGGCGTCGTTGCCACGTTACATTTTGCTGCCCATTATTCTCACGTTTTGTGTGGTCGGATCCTATGCCTTGGCGAATCGCATGTTCGATGTTTGGGTGATGTTGGGGTTTGGGCTGGTGGGTGTCTTAATGGATCGCTGGAAAATTCCCGCCGCACCCTTTGTGATTGGGTTTGTGCTGGGACCGATTGCCGAAGAGCATCTCTCTGCCGGGTTGATGGAATCGGGGGGAAGCTATCTTCCTCTGATCACTCGACCGTTTTCCCTCGTGTTTTTGCTGCTCGCATTTTGCTTGTTGCTTTGGTCGCTCCGCAGTGTTCTCAGTCCGAAAGAACATCAACCATGAATAAAAGTTAGCGATCAAAGAGTTGGGTCAGTCAGCCAGATTTATCGCATTAAGAACCAGGCAGTCCCCACGACCGCCGCGACAAACGCAATAGAGCAAGCCAAAGCCAATCGCGTGAATGATTTTTTTGTGGTCGGGTCGGGTTGTGTAGGATCAAGAATTCTGAAGCGATTGTCGAAGGAGATGACAATTTCATCGCCGTGCCAAAGCATTTGCTGAGAGACCTTCTTCTTGTTGACACGAATACCATTGGTGCTGTTGAGGTCGGTTATCGTCCACCACTGCCCTTCACGACGCAGTTCGCAGTGTTGTGATGATACGTCACCTGCGGAAATTGTGAAATCACACGACGCATCGCGACCGATCACGAATCGGTCCTTTGTGAGACTCAACCGATGATTGTTTTCGAGATCCACTAAAATGGCAGTCGCATCGTTCTTCGGCAAAAAGTTCTCTGCCAGCTTTCCGGCATCGGCGGAGGCATCTGGAAGAACAAGATTTTGCTGCATCGTGTATAAGGGGCCTGTTTCGGATTCAATTTTTGTCTCCAGACTTTCGACTCTTTGATGAGCCACTTCCGCGATTTCGCTGACGGTGGCAGCTTTCGAGGAAAGCTGTGGACGGGGCCGACTGGGATTTTCGACCAATGACTTTTCGTGTGCCTGTTTGACACGTCGGCGGATTGTTCCGTTCACACTGAAGTCGAGAGGTTGAGATTCAGATAAAGGCGTCAGCACCCTGACCAATTCATTCATCGATTGGAATCGATTGTCGGGATTCTTCATCAGCAGTTTTTCAACGATCGCCGCAATTCGATCAGGAATATCGGGGACCACCGATTTCACGGAAGGCGCTTTCTCTTGTCGATGTGCTCGAATTTTCTCGACACCGGTCGGTTTCACAAAGGGAAGGCGACCGGCGAGAAGATAGAACATCGTGCAGCCGAGACTATATTGGTCGGCGAGTGGTGTGACTGTTTGAGCATCAACCGACTGCTCGGGAGGAATGTAGTCAGGAGTGCCAATGCAATCGTGCCCAAAAATCATGGACAACGAAAATTCAGAATCCGCCTGATCGGGGAGAAGTGCCAAACCAAAGTCGAGCAGTTTGACATCTCCCTGTTTGGTGACGAGGAGGTTTTCGGCTTTGACATCGCGATGAATGATCCCCAGATCGTGTGCGTGCTGAAGGGCAATTGCCGCTTGCCGCATATAATCACAAACTTGCGGCCAGGGAAGCGGGCCTTTCAATGCCAATAACTCCAGCAGGTTAATCCCACTGATAAACTCCATCGCCAGATAGCAAATCGCACCCGTATCATGAAACTCAATGGTTCGCACAATATGCGGATGCTGTAATTGACGTCCCGCGTCGGCTTCGAGTTTCAAACGCAGCAGTATGCCAGTTTCATGACGATACTTCTCATTTAAGACCTTCAATGCGACGAGCTTTTGAGATTCGATCTCTTCTGCAAGATACAATCGACCCATTCCGCCAAAACCGAGTAGTTCGAGAACTCGGTAATGATCGATCAATAACCCACGCGCGCGGCCGCCGAGTAATTGTTCTGCCTGATAGCGGGTCAGTAGACCCTGTTTGATCAGACAGCGTGCAATCTCAGTTGGGTTTTCGATTGCCGTCAATTTATATTCTTCGACGGCACTGCGCAATGCGGGAGCGGAAAGCAAATTGCTTTTAGCCAGCAGTGTTAGAAATTGATCACGATGAGTGACAAGCATGGCGAATGCATTTAATGATAAGACACTCAACCAGTATATGTCAGAATTGGCAGATCTCTAGCAGAAAAATTTGAGAAATCGGAGGCTCTGAAGATAAGTGTTAAGGGGTTTCCCGTCAGCAGAGACCTCATGCTTCAGGCGGTTTAACCGTCAGTGAATGTCGCTCAAGCTGCAGCAGGATGCTTGGGCATCGAGATGGGGGTGGAAGTTGACTTGGCCATCTCGCGAAGATATTTCAGTCGGCCCGCTCGAATCGAAGTTTCCCATGTTTCACTATAATAAGAAAAGAACCAGGGTGTCGAACGCGGGCTGATCATCAGCACCGCATACAACCAGCGAAGTCGGCGTTGATGTCTTTGAATGGTGCGGGAGATCTCTTCTGGTTTGTCTCGATACCATTGCCACTCTTCACAAAGAAAATCCGGGTCGTCAGGCGGGAAATGATGGTTACTGTGACACTCATGGAAGCCATAAACTGTCAGTTCAGAGATCAGTGTTTTGAGGCATGTTTGATTATAATGGGCGACGAACGATTCGTCGGCATATCCAAATGCTTTTCCCTCACTTTGTAATCTTTGTCCCATCATTAATTCACTGAAATGCCCATACATGGTCGGAAACCCGCCAACCTAATCCCAAGTGGTACGATCAATCAAAAACTCGCGTACAGAGATTTTTGATCGTGCGCTTTCTTTCCATCGTACAACATCGATATCAAACAGCCGCTGCTCCATCTCGCCAAACCGGTTTGCATTACCATTGTTACTGTTGCTGTTGATGCACTGGACGCCTTGAGTTTTGGTCGCCTGAATTGCCGCCTCCACGCACTCCGGTTCGGCGAAGCAGTGACATTCTGTGAGATAGGGGTATTGCCCATGCGAGTTGGCGATAGCCGCATTATACATTTCATGATCTTGGTAATTATCACAAAACACGATGCGCACATCAGGATAGGCTGTTGTGATCTCATCAAGTTCTGGAGCCGTTTCCAAACACGCAACAATGATCTCATACGACTCATTCTCAAGTGTTTGATCACGAAACGATTTAATGCTTTTCATGTACTGATCGCGATGGTCGATCAGTGGAATAATAACAGAGGCGAGGAGTTTATGTTCAGTCATAATTGAATTGGAAAAGTTAAGTGCAGTGATGGTTTTGTGTGACGAGAGAACCCGATCAGGGGCGAATCCTAGGTTGTTACCCGAGGGGGAACAAGAGGTATTCAAACAGCGTCCCCTCTGGCTTTGAAGGGAAAACCCTCATCGGGGAATCTCTCTCGCGGGTCTCGAAACCACAGTCAGCAGAGGGTTTCAAACCATAAAGTTAGTGATCGCAGAATTCGATCAACGTTTGCGTTTTGACGACGGCACAATTTTCGGGATAAGTGTGATAGGTGTGAATCAGAAAACTGTCGATTGTGATTTCTGTCCGCACGAGGCTGATTGGTCCGGGGGCAAATCGTCCTTGCCCCGGATATTCTCGCGCCAGACAAGCTCGACGAAAATCAGACTGTAACTCCTGGTGAAAGTTCAGGAAAATTTCGGAATCGAGACGCTCTAATTGAAAAGATGACTGATAACCAATCAAATCATCGAACACCAATTCTGAGTCGCGGCTGCCGCAAACGGTGTGTTGCAATTCGAGCCCATGTTTGGGTAACGGATGACTTCGAGAACTCATCACTTCGGAGATGAGAATATCTCCGTGCCGAAACTCAATGAGATGCCCGGCATCGTGGAGACGCACGACACAGGAGTAGTCATCTTCCGCGACGACCATTTCATCGTGTCGCTGTATCAGTTCGGGATGGATTGGCCGGTTGTAGACGTGAAAAATCAGGTCGCCCACATCAGGTCGAGTGAATACAAGGCTCATGAATCGCTCGGTCGAATATCAAATAATAAGAAACTATTCTAGGAGGTGGTAGGAACCGTTGGACAGTGTTGTTTTTCGATTTTGCGGTTTTTTTCCGCGTCTTCTGTAGACCTGTTCATGGGGTGGGGAATTCTCTTAGCAATTTGCTTCGAGATCCAGTATTCGCCGCTTAAAATCGACTCCGCCCGGAGCCGTAAACCCGCCCCATTGTCCGCCTGAAGCCAACACCCGGTGACACGGAACCACAATCGGAGTGCGGTTTTGGGCCATGACATTCCCTACGGCACGCGCAGCTCGCGGTGATCCGGCCTGTTCCGCAACCTCGGCGTAGCTGAGTGTTTTGCCTATCGGGATTTTCCGAACCGCCTGCTGAACTTTTTTCTGGAACTCAGTCATGTGCCCGCTGGACACTTTGTATCGTCTAAAATCAACGACCTCTCCAGAGGCAAAGCGTTCCAGGTCTTTTTTTAGGCGAGACGCCTCTTTCGAAAAAGCCGTTTCCGTTTCTGAGGGATTCTCCATCTCGCTGAGTTTCTGACGCAGTCTGCGTCGAGACGCTTGTTCCGAGGTGTCACCGATGGTGAGGGCGAGAACGGTCTCGTTCGACATGGCGGACCCGAACCATCCCAGCTCGGTCGGAACAAAAGCGACTTCTATAATCTCCGTCAAGCACTCGGTTGAGACTGGCATTTCATGAAATCCTTGCGAGAGGTGTGTTCCCCGTGGGTTGGTCTGTCGGTACAATACGACATGGCGAATTGATTGAGTATCCCCGACTGATCCGTCGAAAGAAACCTTATATGCATTTCTACTCCACGTTAGCCGACGAATATTATACCAATATGCATCTTAATACCGAGATGCCACTTCCGACGGCTCGCGAAACGGTTCTTGATTTTTTTGGTCGGACTCAAAAAACCTACCCCAGTATGCGGAATTTCTACACTCGTGAGAATGGGGATTTTGTCCTCGAAGAAGATAAAGACCGAGAATCTCACCGTTGGCTGTCTCTCGAACCTCGGCGCATTTGCAGTTCGCAAGTCAATCCTCCCACTCCCGATGAAGCCTTCGAGCAGCACTCCCTGATTCTGCAACTTGTGCCTTACATGCTGTCGGTCTCACCGCTCGATTGCGAAGCACTCGATTACATGATCGGTTTCGACTTCACTTATCGTGGGAATCACGATGCATTGGTGGCCGAAGCGCTGGGCGTCGCCCCATCCATGGACAGTCTGATTGATATCCCCAATGCACAACCACTGAACTATGAACCGCAAGTCACTCTCAGTCTGACGGAAGATTGCCGACTGCAAGCTCGCTTAATGATCGAAACTCGCACCAACGCGTACCAGGTCAAACGTGGAGACTTCCCGGAAGAACAACTCAGCGTCTTCTTTACGGTCCGACAGTACGGCAGTTTACTTTCCGAGGCGTCTTTCGAGGAAGAACTTCATCACCTGCGTATCAAGAGCGAAGAACTGCTGGAAGCACACGTCGTCGAACAAGTGCTCAAACCGCTCGCGCAAACCATCTCGCGGAAGTGACCGCAGCAGGTGAAGACCTTTCGCAGCCCTCACTATAACTTGATTCACTCAACATTGATTCTGCCCCATCACCGCTCCGTTGTAAGCTCCCTGAACCATCACGAGTGCATTGCTTTCTGTCATTTGCCAGATGAGATCGGAATGCCCGCCATTCTCATCAACCATTTTCAGCAATGTCCCGTCGTATTCATAGAGCCCTCCAAAAGCGAGCGACTTGGGACTCAGTCGATAGTGAGTCTCATCCACTTTTTCGAGAGTGACTGAATGTTCGTGCTCATCGTTTTTTCCGGGAAAAATTTCCATTCCCCTGCAAGCTCGGTGAGAGGAGCCTCTTTTGCTGTTTCCACAACGGGCGACTCAGTCGCTGATTGCGTTTCAGTTTGAAGATCTTGAGGCGCCGTTTCAGTCGCTTGTTCGCAGCCCGTGTAAATTGCAGTACAGATGAGCAATAGTCAAAGCCTCATATCGACGATCCGATCATAAATGTGAGTGGAATTTGAGCAAAAAAACCACTGCTGTGTATTCTTTTGTCCACAAGCAACCTACATGCGCATGAGCTTGCGTTCAAGCCCTGCTCTCGCGAAGAGCCCCGAAAGCTAGCCCAATTCCTGTCGATGTGAAAAGAAAGCGGAAAGGCTGATGCCGCCCGAGTCACGCAATAGTTGTGATTATTGCTTCGCCTGATTGGCGACCGCTTCGGCGGCTTTCTTGGCGGCTTCTGGGTCACCGAGATAACCTTTGCTTACGACGTTCAAGTCGTCGTCAAAGTCGTACAGGAGTGGAATGCCGGTCGGAATGTTGAGGCCGGTAATTTCTTCTTCCGAAATGTCATCGAGATGTTTGACCAAGGCTCGCAAGCTATTGCCATGGGCGGCAATGATGACGTTTTCACCACGGTCCAAACACGGTTTGATGTTGGATTCCCAGTAAGGCAGGAAGCGGTCCAGAGTATCCTTGAGCGATTCGGTCGCCGGTAACTCTTCGGTCGAGAGATTCGCGTAGCGGCGATCATGTTTGGGGTGTCGTTCGTCTTCCGCGGGAATCGGTTCGGGCTGAATGTCGTAAGACCGACGCCATTTCAGAACTTGCTCTTCGCCGAACTTTTCTAAGGTCTCTGATTTGTTGAGTCCTTGAAGATTGCCGTAATGTTTTTCGTTTAATTCCCATGATCTAACGACTGGCAACCAGAGCAGATCCATCTCGTCGAGTGCAATCCACAACGTACGAATCGCACGCTTGAGAACCGACGTGAAGGCACGATCAAGTTCGATCCCTTCCGCTTTGATCAGTTCGCCGGCGACTTTCGCCTCTTCGCGACCTTGATCGGTCAAATCAACATCGGTCCAACCGGTAAATCGGTTTTCGAGGTTCCATTGGGATTGACCGTGACGGAGGAGAACTAACTTCGGCATGATTGGGGCCTTTATTCTAATGTGAAGGCAATGATGACTATGAGTGATCGTCCACAGACGCGAGCCTGCAGGATGTGTTAAGTTGGGAATCGAGTGTACGATTTGATGGTACTTTACCCGATCAGACTCGACATGCAAACCGAACGGGAGTCTCCCATCAAGACGGCATACAAAGCTCGACGGTCAGAAACTTCCAAGGCTCTTTCTGATAGAGTTCCGAGAGCAGAGTGAGTGTCGTCCAGCGGGTGGAATGGGATTCGGCTTCAAACTTCGGTTTCTCGTGCGGCAGATTGGCGAGCAGTGATTTGCGGACAACCATCGCTCGCACCTTGCGAGTCCGCATTTCTCCCGCTGATTCCGAAGTCAGGCAAATGACATACTCTTCTGACTTCACCGGCAAACTCATATCTCGTCTTAAGAGTCCTTCTGCAAACTGTTCTGAAAGCTCATTCAAGACGGAGTTGAGATAGAACCAGTATTCGTCTTTTTCCAAAGGAAGTGTCGGATTCTCAGGTGTGGTCAATTTCGCGCTGGCGGTGACGCTTTCGGCCGCCACCTGATTGAGAAATACGTCTTCGCAACTTTTTTCGGACAAGGTCCGAATTTTGAGCACACCTTCATCGAGTGTATTCAAGGAAAAATTGAGACGACCGAGAAACTCACGCGTGCGCCATTCTCTACGAGCACGACGTTTCCCGAAGAACCAACCGGCTCCCATAAACAAGCCTGCCATCACGAACTTGATCCAGTGCTCGTTCAAATATTCAAAGAATAACTCGAACAGTTCACGCATTTCGAGATTCCTGACTGAACAGATTGTTGTGAAACGATGATGGACGACCGAAAACGCGGGAGACAAAATCACGAAGTGGTATGAGTGGTTATTCTTCGCGAAACTTCTTATGACAGGCTGCACACGAACGAGTCGCATTGCTATACAGATCGCGAGCCTTGTCGGTATCCTTCTCCCGAATGGCGTTGGCAATCGCCAGGAAGTCATCGTGCATCATCTTCGAAGCTTTCTGCCATTCGGCCATGTCGGCATCATCGAATGCATAATCTTCATTGGCGTGTGTGGGGTAGGCTAAGATCGCGACCGTAACGGCATCCAGCGCGTCGGATTCAGGATCGCGCGAACGACGAACCGTTCGTTTCAAACCTTGATACAGATAGTTGACCTCTTCCATCATGTTGGGAAGATCGGTGACTTCATTCCAACCGATTTCTTGAAATGACCCAGTGATCTTCATCGCCGTGAGATTGGCTCGAACATTCTGTAACCCCGCTTCGGCATCAGCGAAGGACTCGGCCCCGGCAATTTTCTGACCGGCTGCACGAATGGCGAGAACATGCACTTCAGCCGGAACATCTTTGTATTGAGTCAATGCATGTGCGAGGACTGCGATGGCTCCTCCTTTGGAGGTGATCTTGTCACGAGTCAAATTGTCTTCAAAGCGTTTGGGGTCGTTGAGGAAATCTTCGGCCAGAGTCTCAGCATGCCGCTTGATGGCAGCCACCAATTGCTCAGAAGTTGCTGTCTTCTTCAGAGTCATTTTCTCTTCAGGAGCCGCTCCCGAGAGCAGACAGAGAGCCGGTAACAGCAGGCACAATGGCCGTATTGATTGATGGAAACGCATGAGAAGCCTCGTATTCGGTAAATTCAGGGTGGTATGACTCAGGGGAAATCTGCTGTAATTGTCTCCCGAGAGGCGGCAGCCTGTCAAGCAAATGCTCTTAGATGCCTTATTCTTCCTGTTTTTTTGGGAAATCCCGTAATCTGACCGAAACTCGGGCCGTTCAGCCGTGTTTGATCCTCTTATACGGGGATGCTTCCCGTCTGAAACAATCTCAGCAAATCACTCCGACTCGTTCGAGGCGGCCACACATTTTCAGGAGAGACACGATGCAAAAATTGACCATTGCCATGCTGGGACTCGTTCTCTGCGTAGGCGCTTCATCCCTGATGGCTCAGGACGAAGAAAAGAAAAACGATTTCCGTAACAAATTGCTCGAAAAGTACGACAAAGATGGTGACGGAAAACTGAACGAAGCCGAGCGGGAAGCGGCTCGTGCCGAATTCACCAAGCAGGCACCGGCCACCAAGCCGCAAGATGCTCCTTCTCGCACTCGGAAGCCGATTGAGGGTGGGGATAACCCTCAAGGTCGTCGTGGACCGAGCGAAGAAGAACGCGAAGCCCGTCGTGCCGAGTTTATGAAGAAATATGATAAAGATGGCGACGGAGAGCTTAGCGAAGAAGAACGTGACGCCATGCGGGCAGAGTTTGACAAACGACGTGAAGATGGTCGCGCTGCAATGCTCAAGAAGTACGACAAAGACGGCGACGGAGAAATGAGCGAAGAAGAACGTACTGCTGCTCGTGAAGATATGCAGAAGAAATTTCAGGAAATCACCAAGAAATACGACAAAGACGGCAACGGTCGTCTCGAACGTGAGGAAATGGAAGCCGCTCGCGAAGCGGGTGCGTTTGAAGGGATGGCCTTCCCAGGTGGCCCCGGCGGTCCTCAAGGTCGACGTGGTCCCGGTGGCCCAGGTGGACCTGGCGATGAAGAACGTCGTGCCGAAATGATGAAACGTTTCGACAAGGATGGCGATGGTGAGTTGAATGAAGAAGAACGTGCCGCTCTTCGTGAAGAATTCGGTGGACGTCGCGGTGGTGATGGCCAAGGTGGACCTGAAGGTCGACGAGGCCAAGGTGGTCGTCCGGGAGAAGGTGGCCGTCGTGCACCGGGTCGTCCGGGTGAAGGCGAAGGTCGTCCTGAACGCCCCCGCCGTCCTGAATGAAGTATTTGAGGCAGACCACTGTTTCAAGGCTACGAAAACTTGAGATCAATCAATGATCTCAAAGTCTTGTGACAGCAAAAAGTAAACCCGGCGAGATCGATCTCTCTCGCCGGGTTTTTTCATGCGCTATCAATATTCTATCTACACACCATTTTTATCACTGATCGAATTTTATCACTGATAGAATTCGCCAATCTCGTTGATGATGTTGTCGCTGACGGTTCTCATCGTACCGACCGCTTCGGCCATCGAGACGCCGACAATCTCATTCCCTTTGGCGGCGACCATCTTGCCCCACTGTCCATCCAAGACCAACCGGGCGGCGTGGATTCCCATGCGGGTTCCCAAAATGCGGTCGAATGCGGAGGGTGATCCACCACGTTGCAAGTGGCCGAGGATGACGGAACGAGTTTCCCAATCGAGTCGTTTTTCAATGATCTCGGCAACGATATCTCCCAAACCTCCCAGCGCGATATGACCGAAGTCGTCCACTTCGTGGTGTTTGGTGATATAGGCTGATTCGGTGCTGGAAAGTTTGGCACCTTCGCTGACCACGACGATGGCATATTTTTGGCCGTTATCACGTTTTTCCTGCAAGGTCTTGCAGAGGTGATCGAAATCGGCTTCTCTTTCAGGGATGAGAATGTAATCAGCACCGACGGCGACACCCGAGTAGTAGGCAATCCAGCCAGCGTGGCGGCCCATCGTTTCAACGACCATCACGCGGCGATGAGATTCTGCCGTCGTTCGCAGTTTTTCGACAGATTCGACGACCGTGTTCACGGAGGTATCAAACCCGAAGGTCACGTCGGTACAACTGAGATCGTTATCGATGGTTTTAGGAACACCGACCGTTTTGAAGCCGCGACGTTGATGCAATTTGTTGGCGACACCCAAGGTGTCGTCACCACCGATGGCGATGAGAGCATCCAGCCCCAGGTTACTCATGGTTTCGATGACCTGATCAACGGGGCCTTCATCCTCTTCGTGCTTAAAGGGGTTGGTTCGTGATGACCCCAGTATCGTTCCACCGAGCGAGACGATGTGGCTGGTATTTTCTGGTGTGAGTACGGTGTAATCACCTTCCAACGCTCCACGCCAACCTTCCATCAAACCATAGACTTCGACGCCTTGATTATGAAGAGTCTGTACGGCACCGCGAATGACGGGGTTCAACCCTGGGCAGTCGCCGCCTCCGGTCAGCATGCCGACACGTTTAATATCCACTGTTAATACCTTTCTCGAAGAAATGATTGCATCTTGTGCGTTTGATATCAGGTAAGGCTGAAATTGCTCAGCTTACGATTCCGTATCCGTGAAGGTTCGTTCCACCAGCGTGGTGTCCATTTTGCCATCCAGAAATGCGGAGTGTCTCAGAATTTCTTGCAGCAGCGGAATTGTGGTTTTCACACCTTCAATGGTGAATTCCCGCAAGGCACGTTTGAGTGTTGCGATGGACTCTTCTCGCGTGTTCCGATGGATGATCAGTTTGCCGATCATCGAATCGTAATACGGGCTAATGGTGTAACCTTCGTGGACGTGTGAATCCCAGCGGACACCGAAGCCACCCGGGACTCGCAGTTTCGTGATTTTACCGGGACAACCGCGGAAGTTGTTCTCTGGGTCTTCCGCGTTAATACGAACTTCAATCGCCGATCCACTCGACTTGATGGACTTCTGGGTCATGCTCAGTTTTTCGCCGGCTGCGACGCGAATTTGTGCTTGGATCAAATCAATGCCCGTGACCAGTTCGCTCACAGGATGCTCGACCTGAATCCGAGCATTCACTTCGATGAAGTAAAAATTGTCGTCTGGATCGACGATGAACTCGACCGTACCGGCGTTAGTGTATCCTGCTTCTTTGATCAGACGGACGGCTGCTTTACAAATGTCTTCACGAACGGCCTCTGGCAAGTTGGGGGCCGGGCTTTCTTCGATCAGTTTCTGGTGTTTACGTTGTGTGGAGCAATCGCGTTCCCACAAGTGGAGAACTTTGCCGTGATTATCGGCCAACACCTGGACTTCGACATGTCTTGGTTTTTCGATGAATTTTTCGAGGTAGACGCCGGCATTATTGAAGGCTTTTTCGGCTTCGTTGGCTGCCGCCTTGAGGCCGGTCTTCAAACTGATGTCGTTACGGGCGACCCGCATCCCTTTACCACCACCACCGGCGGTTGCCTTGATGATGACCGGGTAACCAATTTCGTTGGCCACTTTGACCGCTTCATTTTCATTTTCAATGAGGCCGGCTGTTCCCGGGACGCAACTGACATTTGCGTTACGGGCAATTTCGCGAGCAGAAACTTTGTCGCCCAATTGTGCCATTGCCTGATGAGGAGGGCCAATAAACTCGATTTTGCAATCGCGACAGACTTCTGCAAAATGAGCATTCTCTGCCAGAAAACCGTATCCGGGATGGATGGCCTGTACGTTCCCAATCTCGGCCGCGCTGATGATCCGGTTGATCATCAGATAGCTCTCGTTAGAAGGGGCCTTGCCGATGCAGTAAGCTTCGTCGGCCTGTTGAACGTAAATTGCATCTTTATCGGCTTCGCTGTAAACAGCGACGGTTTCGATGCCGAGTTCCCGGCAGGCGCGAATGATGCGTAAAGCAATCTCTCCGCGATTGGCGACCAAAATCCGCTCGAACATATCGTGTCTGATTCCGTGTTTGTGGTCAGTTTGCGACGAACGGTTGACTCAATAAAGAGTCCCGTTTGTGCGCGGTGATGTTATCTCAAAATCGCGTCTTAATCAGGGTTGATAGCGAAATAGCGGTTGTCCAAATTCGACCGCATCACCATCTTTCACCAGCACTTCAACGATGGTCCCTGAAACTTCTGCTTCAATCGGATTGAAGACTTTCATCGCTTCAATCAGGCAGACCGTAGTATCGGGGCTGACTTTCGCACCTTGTTTCACGAAGGCGGGATCATCGGGAGTCGGTGAAGAGTAGAAGGTCCCCACTGTCGGTGCCTTGATGACCGGACCTTCAGGAGCTGCTGCGGCTGCCGGCTCTCCACCTGCGGGAGCTGCCGGAGCGGGTGCTGCCGGAGCGGGTGGAGGTGAGGAGACTTGCTGCGGTACCATTTGCACGACTTCGGCAGGACCGCGTCGCAGTCGCCACTGCTCGTCGCCATTCCGCAGATTGACTTCTGTCACATCATGATCTTCCATCATCTCGATGAGCTCTTTGAGCTTCTCAAGATCGAAGGACTGGTTGCCCGAACTGCTTTTCGACATTGATGTTGGCCTCATTCCGCGAACCGTGTGAGAGATCTCTCTGTACCGCGATCCGTAGGACCGCCGACCTCTGTAATTCTTCGTTAGAATGAGGGGTTATGCTCAGGATTTCAACCGATCAGCATGTCTTCGAGGGACTTCGGAACCGAGGTAAGAACTTCGTGCCCCTCTTTTGTGACTAATATGTCATCTTCGATGCGTATTCCGCCCCAGTCGGGGAGGTAAATCCCCGGTTCAACGGTCACCACCATGCCGGGCTCCAAAATATCGTCGGAAAGTGGTGAAAAACGCGGGTTTTCGTGGATATTCAGGCCAATTCCGTGTCCCAGCCCGTGTCCGAAAAAGTCTCCATATCCTGCCTGATCGATCACCTTGCGAGCGGCTTTATCGACATCAGCACAGTTGGCACCGGGCCGAATTTTCTTGATGGCGGCTAATTGAGCCTTCAAAACCACGGAATAAATCTTTTCAAACTTTTTGGAAATCTTCTTCCCGGTGACATAAGTTCGCGTGAGATCGCTGCGGTAGCCCCCCGCACTTTCGGCTCCCCAGTCGGTCAGCAAAAGGTCGTTGTCAGACACCTTTAATTGTCCCGGTCGCGCGTGAGGCAATGCGGCCTGTAGACCGACCGCGATAATCGGATCAAATCCGACTCCCACCGCACCGAAACTCCGCATCGCATGTTCGAGATTGTGAGCAATCTCCATTTCGGTTTGTTCGGGAAGTAAGGATGCTCGAATGACGGCATGTCCGCGCTGTGCTTGATCGACGGCGTCTCGAATTTCCTGAATCTCGGTCGCATCTTTGACGGCTCGCAAGTCGACCAGAACTCCCGGTAACGGAACGAGTTCGATGAGTTTTAATGTCGAGGAGAGATCGTGGAACGTGCTGACGGTGAGAGAATCACTTTCATAGGCCAGTGTGTGAATTTTCGTCTTCTTCAGAACCTCTGCCGACGCAACCGAAATTTTCACCGTATTTTTACGGATGTGCATTTCGAGACCCGGACATTCATTTTCGATCTGCGTGGTGTATCGCGAGTCGCTAATCAGAATGCACTCTTTCGCCGAGATCAGCAGCCAGGTTGAGTCGCCTCGAAACCCGGTCAGCCAAGTGACATTCGTCTCGTTGGTGACAAGCATGCCACTCAGTTTTTCGGATTTCAGTTTGCGGAGAAGTTTTTTGCGTCGTGCTGCGTAAATATCCGTGGGCATCAATCAATGGCCTGTCTGATGGGAGATGAAGTGAGTCGAAATGAAAGTGTTTAGCAACAGAAAGTTTACTTCCCGAGATAACCGCGAACGAGTAGCCAGTCCTGTGCTTGCTTGGGCCAGTTTTGTGTGCCGGCGATACTTTTTGCCAAGCCGACGCCGTGTCGCCCTTTTTCATAGAGATGTAATTCGCCGGGAACTCCTTTTTCTTTCATCGCCAGAAAAAACACCAAACTGTTCTGTGGTGGGACAGCCGTGTCTTCAAAGGTATGAAACAGAAAAACAGGGGGCGTCTCTTTCGTTACTTGTAATTCGTTGGACAAGGAACGAACGAGTGCTTCATCGGGTTCAGTTCCCAAGAGATTATTGCGCGATCCGCGATGCATAAAGTCTTGAGTAAACGTGATGACGGGATAGCACAGAATTCCGAAATCAGGACGACTGCTTTGTCGTTCGATAGGATCTTTGGAATTGACGTCTCCACCATCAAAATGAGTCACGGCCGTTGAACAGAGATGCCCACCCGCCGAGAATCCCATGATCCCCAATCGATTGGGGTCGACCCCAAACTCTTTTGCTTTTGCGCGAACGGTACGAATGGCGCGTTGCAGATCGTTCAAGGGAATCGGATGTCGATAGGGGGCATGTCGGTAGCGAAGCACAAATGCCGTCACTCCGAATTCGTTAAACCACTCGCCAATCTGTTTGCCTTCGTGATCGAGGGCCAAGCCGCCGTAACCACCACCCGGACAAACCACGACGGCACAGCCATTCGGCTTTTCGGGTTTGTAGAGCGTCAGATTGGGACGATCCTTCTGCACCTCTCCCATCATGCCGGGAGCCCCCTCCGGCCAGAGCTGCATCACAGGACGTTCTTGGGCATCAGAAAATGAACTCGTCCCGACAAGCACCGCGAACAGTAAACTGTGTTTGAATGTCAGAAAAGGTATGCCAAATCGCTGCATGATAACCCTCGTTCGCCATTTGTGATTGTTGAGAAGAGTATTGATTCTGCCAACGACGATCTCGCAAAACAACACTCGATTCCTCGGAATCCCAATGAGCATTCAAGTTTGAAGTGATCATTATTAAATGTCCGATAGTCCCTGAGCCACTTCCCCCCTTACCAAGGGGGATTACCGGACAAATAGCGAGCGACGATCATGCTGGGTTACGACTCGCTTCGCTCGTCTAACACGAGCAGACTTCCGAGTACACGATTCTGCGTTGTTGTCGGCCTACAACAACGCATTCACTTGTTCGTTTTATCCGTGAAATCCGCGTGATCCGCGGTTCCAACGCGTTGAATGGCTTTCGAGATCGCCTCTTGTGCTGACGCACCCCGTTTGACGAGCAAACGGGGTTACGCATTTCGATCGCGTAGTTTGTTTTTCTCTGCGTCGCTGCGCCTCTGCGTGAGAAAGATTTCCTCTTCAAGAACAATCCTTAGTCGCTCATGCCGACACGGAGTATTTGACTGACCATCCACAACGCGTCTCTTCGTAAATCTCTCATCGGCGAAACTGGCCTTGCTTCTATCACTGCCGAGGATTAGAAACGCTTCAAATCAATTCCGAGATCGGTGTGCCGTGAGTCAGAATTGGCATCGGGCGACCGGTGTGATCGAAGAAGTGTTGCGACGGATCAACTCCCAAATGACGGTACACCGTGGCGAGCAAGTCGTTCGGTTCGAGTTTGCGGTCTTTGGCGTATTCGCCTTTGGCGGTCGTCGCGCCGATCACTTGTCCTGTTTTCGTGCCACCACCAGAAACCAGCACCGACATCGCACCGGGCCAATGATCGCGACCCGGCTGAATCACGCCCGATCTTGTTCCTTTTTGCGGATTCACGCGCGGCGTGCGTCCGAACTCACCGGACACAATCACCATCACGCGTTTATCCAAGCCGCGAGCGTAAATGTCTTCAATCAAGGCAGAGACGGCTTTGTCGAAAATCGGCAAGCGACCATTCATGTCGTCGTACAAGTGACCGTTGACGGCGTGAATGTCCCAGTTGCCGGCAGAACCGGGAGTGCTCGGGTTCTGCATCTGCATCGTGACAAATGTCGTTCCCGCTTCCACCAAACGGCGGGCAAGCAGGGCACGTTGTCCCCATTTGTGGCGACCATATCGTTCGCGAGTCGCATCGTCTTCCTGAGCGATATCGAATGCTTCACGAGCTTTGTCGGAAGTCAGGATGCTCATCGCCTGTTCGTTGAATTCGTCCATTGCCGAGGCCGAATCGTTGAGATCGACTCCCCGTTTCATATTGTCGAAAGAGGTCAGCAAGCTCATGCGATCATTCAAACGGTCCCCTTGAAATTTGGCATGCAACGCCAAGTTCGGCACGTTGAACTTGTCTGAGTTGGGATCCGATGAAACCACAAATGGCAGAGCGGCTTCCCCCAGGTAAGAACTCCCGCCACCATACACTCGGTTGGCACTCGCCACATACGGCGGAACTCCACTGGTGTCGCCCGCTTTCAGTTTCCCGATGATGGTCGGTAGTGTGGGGAATTGTGATGTCGGTTCGAGCGGTCGCAAGGGATCGCGTCCTGAAAGAAACCGTCCTGCTCCCCCCGCGTGATTGGCGAATTTGTGAGAGATCGAACGGATGATCGTGAACTTGTCAGCCACCTTCGCATGTAGAGGCAGTTTCTCGCAAATGTCGATGCCGGGAACATTCGTCGGGATCGGATTGTATTCACCGCGATAGTCGCGCGGCGCCATCGGCTTCATGTCGTACGTTTCCAGATGACTCGGTCCCCCTTGCAGCCAGATCAAAATCACGGCTGGGTTGTCGGCGGTCGGTGCCGACGATTCCTTCGCCTGCGCGCGATGTCGCAACATGTCACTGAGACCTAGACCTCCCAAACCGAGAAAACCGGCTTGCAGGAATGATCGTCGTGATTGTGGTCCGGGGCAATAGATCGACTTCATGGCGGGATCCGTGGAGAGATCAAATGGTGGGTCAATAACTGTTAGGGCTGTTAAGGTGGGATGATCGGGGCGGGCCCTACATATCAATCGCCATTGATAATACCAGAACTGTAATAGCGGTGTCAAAAAGAGTTTTGGGAGGTTTTGAGACTCATGGATCGCTTTCTTGGGGCAGCATTTTGCAGGAAATCCCTACAATACATTTGTGGAAGCGATGTTTGAGACGCGCGCAATATTGCCTGATCAAAAGGATCCCGATTAGGCAGTTCTCAAAATCGCGGCCTAGTTCGCGGAAGTTTGTAATTCTTGAAGTATTTCCAAACGCCTATCGCCATTGATGTTCGCTCGCATTGATCGTGACAGAATCGGGCAGGTCTTATCAAATCGGCATAAGAACTGCATTGTTGGTTTAGTTGTCTAGTCAGACATGTGTGTGCTCTCCACACAGAATTTCTATTTTGAATTCTCAACTCATTCTTCAGGAAGAGGACACTATTTCACAGTCTCATCTTGTGCGCAGACAACGCGGATTTACTCTCATCGAATTACTGGTGGTCTTCGCGATTATCGCGGTGCTCGTCGCTCTGTTATTACCAGCCGTCCAACAAGCACGCGAAGCGGCTCGTCGGTCCAGTTGCAAGAATAACTTGAAGCAACTCGGGCTGGCGATCCATAACTATCACGACACGCATTCCGTATTTCCTCCTGGAACAATCAACGCCGGAGAAAGTGGTTGCGACAGCGTTGGATTCACACCGGGCGAATTGCGGAACCATACCGCTTATATGTTTCTGTTACCATTTTTGGATCAGTCTCCCTTGTATAATCAGATTGATTTCAGCCTGCCAACCGGTAATTCTTATTTTGGGGCGTGTACTCCTCTCAGCTCATTCACGGAGCAAGTTGACGCCAACGGAGAACCGATTCTGGATCAGTTCATTTCCGTGTTTGTCTGCCCCTCGGACGATGGTCTAGACTATCGTCATTCACCGGGAACTGTTTACTCTTATCACCATGCCCGCCGAACATCATAGGGTCTCACTCAATGGACGACCGAGTACACTCTGGCAACCAGTTATAGAAACGATGGTAGCAGGAGCCGGACTCCTTGGGGCTTGAACGGTTCTGCCAAGTTCAGAGATTTTCAGGACGGCACCAGCACCACAATTGCCTTGCTCGAAACTCCTATGGAAAAAACGTCCGCGAGTTACGGTCCTTTCTGGACAGATTTCTCACATACGTTCTGGATTGTTCCAACTTATGGAATCAACAAGCCTTATACGGCCACCGACAAACGCCAATATGCCTGGCGAGCCGGAAGCTCTCACACAGGCGGAGCACAAGCGCTGCTCGGCGATGGTGCAGTTCGATTCCTCAGCGAAAATATCGATCAGACCACTCTCAACAGCATTACTTCGACAAGAGGTGGTGAGGTCATCGGAGAGTTTTAATTGGCTGAGTCAGCAAAAACGAAAACGAGAGAAACAGTTTTTCTCGTTGCATTTTTGGGATGAATAACTCAACTCACAGGGTCTAATATTGGACCCTGTGAATTTTTGGATTCACGAAAGTTTTGAGAAATGTTATCCACAAAATCATTCCTATTTACTCTGGCTGCTAGTGTTTGTTTGACAGTCGGCGCGGGTTGTGGAGGTTCAGCGGCAGACGACCTGCCCGAACTCGGTCTGGTCACCGGCGTCGTTACGCTCGACGGACAACCACTCTCAGAAGCGATGATTACGTTCGAGCCAACCACGGGCGGTTCATTTTCCTCCGGCACAACGAACGAAACGGGAACCTACGAAGTGCTCTTTATCGCAGACCATAATGGGGCCGTGATTGGCACTCATAAAGTGACCATCATCAAACACGATGGCGAAGCCGGCCCTAATCTGGTCCCCCTGAAGTACAACGACAAAACGACTTTAACAGCCGAAATCTCGGCCGGTGAGAATCAGAAGGACTTCCCTCTCGAATCGAAGTAAGCGAGAGAGTCGGGTGCCATGCCCTCGCCAGTGTGGGCATGCGAATGAGAGCATCAGACAACGCAAGTGATTGATCGAGGAAGTCAGGCAGGAGCCTGACCTACAAAACTTGATCACAGCTTTCATCGCCGTAGTGCGCAAGCACTTCGGGTGGTCACAAGCCACATTGTGCGTCGGTCATCATTGAGCTGCCGGCGCGAGCCAGTCGGTCCCTGCGAATCTTCGGCGGGCGGCGCACCGCGAAGCGGAAGCCCCCGAAAGTCCTGCCAGGAACCGCTGTCAAACTTTGCGGGTTGGGCAAGATCTATCGGAGGTGACCGATTCAGTTTGGTCGACAGGTTCTCGTGTTCGAAGATGCGGCGGGTTTCATCGTTCGAGCCGTATTGATGAAACGCGATGA
>JAQWSQ010000117.1 GCA_029243145.1 Planctomycetaceae bacterium
CGTGTTTCATGGAGTCATGGCGAAGAAGGTCTGCGCCGGGCCCCATGCAAACCGTAGAAATTGACGTTCATCCGCCCCGCGAACTTCATTCGTGATGGCGAACCAGAAATCTTCGCACAAATTTCATCCACCAAAACAGCATCATCCTCCTTACACCCCTCTTTCAGGACACGCAATAGCTATCTCTTAAACTCATCTTGCAAACTTGTCTCTACCAGAGTTACCGTTCGGGGTCGCCAACAAGCGGATCGATCTTTGGCAATTTGACTTTTCCATGGCCTGTGTGCAAAGCACATTGGGCATCGCGACAGCTATGAGTCACTTCAAGCTGTTTAAGAATTCGAGGGGAATCACTTCATTTGAGGACTCTTCAGCCCAAATATTGCAACCTCAATGTCATCAGCAACTTGCTCAAGAGTATTCAAGGGTATCGTCAAGAGTATGAGAAGTGTGTGTGTCTGTCTCATACTCTTGAAGACTCTTGAAAGCCTCCGAGACTCAACGAGTTAGAGCGAATTCAAGAGTATGGGATTTTGGACTCTTGAAGCGCAGGCTGTTTCAGAAACCGACATCACGACAAGCGTTGAGCCTGCCACCCGTTTGATGAGCACCCGAAAGCCGACTCTCGATTCCTCAGGCGTCAATTCCCGGAACGGGGAACGGCTTGGTGAACTGGGCGATCTCTTCTTTGATGCGGCTGATCGCGTCGTCGTTGTCCGTATTCTTCAAGGCTTCGAGAATCCAGGCTCCGACCTGTTTCATCTCGTCTTCTTTCATGCCGCGAGTTGTGAGGGCGGCTGATCCGATGCGGATACCGCTCGGGTCCATCGGCTTGCGTTGATCGAACGGGATCATGTTCATGTTGACCGTGATGCCAGCTCGGTCGAGAGTTGTTTCGGCAATCTTTCCGGTCAGGTCAATCGCGGTGACATCGCACAACATCAAGTGATTGTCGGTGCCGCCTGATGCGAGACGAATGCCGCCTTCCATCAAGGTTTCTGCCAACACGCGGGCGTTGTTGACGATCTGTTGGCCATATTGTTTGAACTCGGGTTTGAGAGCTTCTCCGAAACAGACGGCTTTACCGGCGATGATGTGCATGAGCGGTCCACCCTGCATGCCGGGGAACACCGTCTTGTCGAGGGCTTTCGCGTTTTCTGTTTTGGTTAATACGAAACCACTGCGTGGTCCTCGCAATGTTTTGTGCGAGGTCGAGGTGACGTAATCGGCAACCAACATCGGGTTGTTATGAATCCCGGCAGCGACGAGTCCCGCATAGTGGGCCATATCGACCACCAGCTTCGCACCGACTTCGTGAGCGATTTCTGCGAACTTGGCATGATCGATTTCGCGAGGATAGGCACTGGCGCCGGCGACGATCAGTTTCGGTTTGTGCTCTTTGGCGAGAGACGCGACTTGATCAAAGTCGATTCGATGATCATCTTCGCGAACTCCATAAGGGATGATGTTGTACATCTTGCCCGAGAAATTCACTTTCGAGCCGTGAGTCAGGTGACCGCCATGAGCCAAATTCATGGCGAGGATGGTGTCTCCGGGGGCCAACTCAGTGAAGTACACCGCCATATTTGCCGAGCTACCACAGTGAGGCTGGACGTTCGCGTGTTCGGCACCGAACAGTTCACAGGCCCGGTTTCGGGCGACTGTTTCCACATCGTCAACGAATTCGCATCCGCCATAATAGCGACGACCGGGATATCCTTCGGCATATTTGTTGGTGAGAATTGTGCCGGCGGCTTCCATAACGGCTGCCGAGGTGTAGTTTTCGGAGGCGATCAGTTCCAGACCTTCTGCTTGTCGTTTTGACTCTTTTTGCAGAGATCCCCAGATTTCCGGGTCAGATTGTTGCAAGACGGAAGCAGCGGTGTTTTGATCGATTGTCGACACGTGAAGTTCTCCCAAGATGAGCGATCCGGCCGAGATGCAATGCTCGGCGGATATTTCTGGTCCTCAATGACGGAAAGGTTACGCAAACCGCAATATTCGACGGATTGTGACCTCTTGTAAAACTTTAGTCATCAATCGGCAGAATTGCTACCCATGCCGCCTCCGAGCCGATATTCTGGAAGGAATTCCAGTCGTCCTCCAAACCCCGAGTTTGTCTGATGTCGGACCTGAATGTTCCCGACCATCTCGATTTTCTGAAAAGCTCGCCCTGTCTCAAGGGAGAACGAGTGACCTTTACCGGTACGCTCGCTTCGATGACTCATCGTCAAGCTCATGAATTAGTTGAAGAGTACGGCGGCCAGGCAACACACAGTGTCAGCCGTCAGACAACGATGTTGGTCATCGGTGAAGAAGGTTGGCCTCTCGAAGAGAACGGCCAGATTTCGCAGAAGCTCGGCCTCGCCGAAGAACTTCAAGCCGCCGGGCAACTGAGAATACTGCACGAATCCAATTGGCTGTATCTGATGGGGATTCAATACAACCGCGATGAAATTCGTCGGCTCTACACACCCGCCATGTTACAGCAACTGCTCGACATCCCCACGCATACCATTCGTGCCTGGGAACGCGCGGGGTTGATTCGTCCGGTGAGAAAGATTTATCGGCTTCCGTATTTCGATTTTGAAGAAGTGACCACGGCTCGCAAACTAACCGACATGCTCAAAGCGGGCGTCAGTCGGCAAGAGATCGAAAAGAGTCTGCAGTCACTTGCCAAGCATGTGGGGGGGATCGACCGACCGTTGGCACAACTGGACATCCTCGAGCGAGATTCACATCTGTTTTATCGCGATCATGCCGGCTTGCTCGAACCGCGCACCGGACAGCGTGTCTTTGATTTTGAGAAACTGGACGCCGAAGAACACCCCGTTGAAGAACTCGTGGATCGCGAGCAGAATGATATTCTCGCTTTTGAAGTTCCCGATCATCTCCCCGAGCGATTATGGACACCCGAAGACTGGTTCGATGAAGGTTGCCAACAGATGGATGAAGGCGACCTCGCCGCCGCCATCGAAGCGTTCCGTATGTCGTTGATTGAAGATTACAATTCACCGGTTACGCACTTCCATCTTGCCGAAGCGCTCTATCGGCAGGACAAAGTTGACGCCGCGTTGGAACGGTATCACGTCGTTGTGGAACTCGATCACAATTACATCGAAGCCTGGACACAAATCGGTTGCTTACATGCCGAGATGCACGAGTATGAAGAATCACTCGACGCGTTTGATCTCGTGATTCGGATTCATCCCGATTGCCCGGAAGCTCACTGGTTTCGCGGCGACACGCTTCGCGAACTGGGACAGATCGAGGACGCGATTGAATCGTGGCGGTCGTATCTCAAATTCGATCAACGTGGCCCGTGGGCTGAGATGGCCCGGCAGTACCTGGATCAATACGCGGGAGAAGAAGTTCCCTCAGAGGCCCAACCGATAAAGATCGAGAGCACCGACAACGGTGAGACACCGGCTTGAAGCTTACGAACGAGCGAACGCTTTGATCTCACGCCATTTCAATTCGTGGGGCATCAGGTTCTTCTTCACTGAAACAGCGGCAGCAAGTCCTGCGGCTTCTCCCATCGGCACAGAATTTCCCGTCCTTCCCTCACTCCAACCGCGCATAGCCGACCCATTTCCAGGTGGTGGATTGTTTTTGCAGGCTGCAAGACAGTAGCGTGACCCGTTCGCGACAGGCCCAGGCGGGTAACAGAACCGGAGTGAACTCGGACTCCTCACGAGCACGCATTTTTTCCATCCACTCTAAATCGTGAATGGTGCAACGAGTTCCATCTTCGAAAAGAATCAAGTTCTGATTAAAGTCGATACGGAACGGCTCGACGACGAGCAAAGATTCTCCGACTTCTCCGAAGCGAGGGCGAATTTCTCGGTGAGACTTACCGACGCGCCACACTCGTCCGTCACAGACGAGAATACCATCGGCGTGGCCGAGATCGGAGGTCTCCAGATGTGGTTGTGGGACAACGTCCCGCACGATTTCTAGGATTCCCGTTCGTCGTAACTTGGAACGGTCTCCCTGACTCAGCAGCAGAATTCTTGACATAGTTTTCACCTTGAACGAACAGAGGGGGGGGGATTCGTACAAAATGAGTAACGAAGTGGTCTTTCAAGAAAATCGGGATTTTTTAAGCCCGTGTTGGAAATCGGGAAACCCCCGAGGTTCACTGATGTTTGGGGCATTCGTTCAAGGGTATTTATGACGCCCGGTGCACTTTTCAGGCACATGCCATGACTGAATTGCCTGTCACTTTTTAGCGACTCGTTCCGCGTTTCGCAGCACGCGCAGAACATTTCCTCCCAGGATTTGGTGGATCTCTTCCTTCCCGTAGCCTCGGTTTAACAATTCCTGCGTGATCCATGGGTAAGTGGAAACATCTTCCAGACCAACCGGGAGGCGGGGGACACCATCAAAGTCAGAGCCGATGCCAACATGATAGATCCCCGCAATCTTGATGATGTGCTCAATATGATCGCAGACATCGGCAAGTGTCCCCAGAGCTTTGGGGTTTTGCTTGAGCGTTTCGGTGGGTGCGATGTAAGCGGAGTAGAAATTGACCATCACAATTCCACCATTTTCGGGGAGCAATTTCAGGACATCATCGGGAACATTTCGCGGGTGGTCGGTGAGTGCGCGGGCTGAGGAGTGAGAGAAAATGACCGGGGCTTTGGTAATGCGTAACGCATGTTTCATCGTTTTGGCGGAAACGTGCGAAAGATCGACGAGCATGCCGAGCTTATTCATCTCTCGAATCACTTCTTCTCCAAATTCGGACAAACCTCCCATCACTTCTTCATCAGTCGCAGAATCGGCCCAGGACAAATTTTTGGAATGAGTGAGCGTCATATAGCGGACGCCGAGTTTGTAGTAGCGGTTGAGGTTTTCTAATGAGTCTTCGATGCTATAGCCTCCCTCCACTCCTATCATGGAAGCGACTTTCCCGGAGCGAGCAATACGTTCTAGATCATCTGCCGTGGAAACCAGTTCAAATGTCTCGGGGTATTGAGACATCATGCGTCGTACGATGGCGATTTGTTCCAACGTCTTGAGGAGTGCATCACCCGTTAATGTCGTTTCCGCGGGAACATAGACAGACCAGAATTGTCCCTTGAGGCCACCTTGACGCAGACGTGGAATGTCGGTGTGAAATTGAGGCTGTGACTTCGCGATGTCGACGTTCTCGAATGTTCCACCCGCTTTGTTACGAATTTCCCAAGGGAGATCGTTGTGACCATCAATCAGGAACGCAGAATGATGAATATCCAAGGCTTCAGCGGTGACTGTCGGAGGTTGGTAAGGGGCCTCCGCAGCACACAAAGATGTCATGAGGATGAGAGGTAGCAAGGCAATCAGCAAAGACGACTTATTCATGCCAGACTCAATTCTCTCTCGATGGTCGGAGAGGTCTGTTGGTGACCGGTCTGAATTTGTGACCTCGGTCGATTCCAGAGTTTTATTCGCCTTGAGCGAAAGTCCACCAAGCGGAGATCGACATTGCAATGATAGTGTACAAAAAGAGGGTCGTCAGCATTTTGCCAATGGCGCCTCCAGCCACGGTGTCTTCTGCCGTGAACTGATCGATGTCTGCCGGTCGGAAGTGATCGTCAAACGGCTCTGCATGTTCCGGCTCTGCGGCGGCAGTTGCCGTGTGATCGCTGACTGAGCTTTCTTCCAATTTTGAATCTTCGTTGGGTCTGTTTTCTTCGGTCATGATCAATCACCTGTGACGGAGTTGAGATCGGGTTCACTGCTTGTGAGTTTGGTCGATTTTGGCGAAAATGTCGAGCCTGATTAGTGACTCCGTCAGGAGAATTTCATCAATTTTACTCTTCCAATAGTTCATTTAGGAGGTTGTCGTGTGGATAGGGATGCCCCACATGTTGACGGAACGCTTCGCCGTATTGAGTGTTGATTTCTTTCCCTCTTTTGGCGGCCCATCGTTGGCAACCATCCAGATATTCATCGATCCCGTGCTGTTTTCGTAGCCAGTTTCGTTGAGAATCATGACAAGCCAGCATTTTGAGTTTCAAATCAAATGTCTTCGTGATGTCAACAATGAAGTCTGGCTCGATGGTGTTGCCGAAATAGTCAATTCCTTCGAGAGAGTCGACATAGTAGAGATGCGGGATGTGATCGTTCGGAGTGGCGGGATCCCATTGGTGTGTGCGGTAATTGGGGACAGAGGCATTAAAACAAGCATCTTTGACCAAGCGGCTGGTGATTTCGTGATCGCTCATGTAATCAACAGGAGGAGCCGTGATGACGATATCAGGTTCAGCGCGGCGCAAGAGTTCTGTGACACGTTGTCGGCTGGGATTGTCGTGAGTGATACTCAGATCACGAAATTCGAGGCAGTAAAAATCGGCTCCCAACAGATCGGCAGCGGCTTTTGCTTCCTTTCGACGAACTTCAGCGATCTCTTCTGGTCCCATTTCTGCCGACCCTCCATCACCGGGTGACATGGTGACGTAGGTAATATGGTGCCCTTTTTCTTGCAAAAGCGCGAGCGTTCCGGCGCACTGAAACTCAATATCGTCAGGATGTGCATGGATTGCCAGTATTCGGCGTGGTTTCTTGGAAGTTGACATTGAACTTTCCCCGTTTCAGGAGTTTGATAAAGCCTCTGGATTCTGCGCGTTTAAGTAAAGAACGCCCCGCGCAGTGGTATTAGAATATACTCAAAGCAAACACTTCGAGGAACCTTCACGATGGCGACCGAGACGACTCACTCCCGAACCCGAACGAATCAATCAGGGCCACTTGTGCGTCACACGAAAGTACCGACACTGGTTTTCGAGAACGCTCGCGATGTCGATAAGCATGTTGCGCTTGTCGTTGAGAGCCTGATTCGGGAACGCAGTTCTGCCGGACAGCCAACGGTTTTGGGCTTACCCACAGGTTCAACCCCCATCGGTGTTTACCGAGAATTGATCCGTCTGCATCAGGAAGAAGACCTCGATTTCTCGAACGTGATCACGTTCAATCTCGATGAATATTGGACTTTGGATCCCGAGTCCATCCACAGTTACAACCGTTGGATGCACGAGACATTTTTCAATCATGTCAATATTCCACCCGAAAATATCCATATCCCCAAAGGCGATCTGGCCAGAAAAGAAATCGATGCTTTTTGTGATGAGTACGAATATCTGATCGAGAAAGCCGGAGGAATCGATCTGCAGTTGCTCGGCATCGGTCGAACTGGGCATGTTGGATTCAATGAACCTGGCTCGGCTCGAAACTCGGGGACGCGGCTGGTTACGCTCGATCAAAAAACTCGTCTCGACGCCGCCGCTGGCTTCTTTGGTGAAGAAAATGTTCCTCTTCGAGCAATCACGATGGGGATCGGCACAATTATGTCGGCTCGTAAGATCATCATCATGGCTTTGGGCGAACATAAAGCCAAGATCGTCTACGATGCCGTCGAAGGTGAAGTGACCGAAAAAATTCCAGCGACATTTTTGCAAGCTCACCCTCAAGCGATTTTCGCAGTGGACTCTGCTGCTGCGGGAGAACTTACTGCCTCATTACTGCCCTGGGTAGTCGGCCCGGTCGACTGGACCGATTCACTCGAGAAGCGAGCCGTCGTCTGGTTGTCAGAAGCGATTGAAAAACCACTTTTGAAGCTCGATGAACGTGACTTTATGGATCATCATCTGCATGATCTGATCAAAGAACGTGGTCCCATCGATTCAATCCGTCAGCGTGTCTTCGATAGTTTACATGAAGGCATTTGCACAACACCCGCGGGAACTGATCGTAAAACTGTGATCTGCTTCTCTCCCCACCCGGATGACGATGTCATTTCGATGGGGGGAACTCTCATTCGGATTGCCGATCAGGGACACGACACGCAAATTGCCTACATGACCAGCGGTAACATTGCCGTATTCGATCACGATGCATTACGTCATATTAATTACGTGCATGAGTTCGAGAAGATATTCGGCGTCGCGAATGAAGAGTGCCATGCCTTATACGAAAAACTTCGCGAAGAACTCGCCTCCAAACAACCGGGGGATCCCGATTCTGAAGAAGTGCTGAAAATTAAAGCGTTAATTCGGCAAACCGAGGCGACTGCCGGAGCCGAAACGGCCGGCGTACCTGCGGAGAAACTCCACTTCCTCGACCTTCCCTTCTATCGAACGGGTCAGGTTTCCAAAAACCCAATCGGGGAGGAAGATGTGGATATCATTGCCGACCTGCTCCGCACGCAGAATCCCGATCAAATTTACGTGGCAGGAGATCTCTCCGATCCGCACGGCACGCACCGAGTGTGTGCTCAGGCAATCATCAAAGCGCTGGAAGTGGTCAAGCAGGAAGGGGTTGAGCCGGTCGTTTGGCTTTATCGAGGAGCTTGGCAAGACTACGAACCGTACGAAATTGAAATGGCCGTCCCTATCAGTCCTGAAGTCTCTCTCAAAAAGAAAATGGCGATCTTCAAGCACGAATCCCAGAAGGACCGGGCCTTGTTCCCTGGCAGTGACGAACGCGAATTCTGGCTGAGAGCCGAAGAACGGACCAAACAGACCGCTCGGCGTTATAATGCTCTGGGTTTACCAGAGTATTTCGCTCTCGAAGGATTTGTGCGATATACCGGCCAACTGTAGGCATTTTAATCTTCTGAGGCTCGCCCTTTTATGTGTGTGATCAGGTTTCTCCCCAGTTCGTCTTCCGCTATTCGGCAGAATTTTCTACAACTGCTGCACTAGGGGATCGCACCGAAGTTGCGCTGCGATCTGCCCATATTGACGGACCCCGCAGGACTCTCAAAGGATGGAGAGACAATGACTTCAGTCAGATTTACACTCGGTTTTGGGCTTTGCATTATTACCATGTTGATGGTGGGATGCGGAGGGGGCGACGAGACGGCACCCACAGCGTCTAATTCCTCCGATTCAACTGCCGGGGAACAATCTTCCTCCGCTGGGGCATCTACACAACCCGAGGGCAACTCCTCGGAAACCCAAAAGAGCGTCCCTCCACCTCCCGCGTCTATCGGTGGTAACGAGCAGATGGAGATGCCCAAAGAAGGAACGCCTTTGTGGTATCTACTCGAAATTCGCAAGCTGCGTGGTCAACCTGCTCCCGAAACGACCGATCTTGCTGAAATGCGAAAGTATCGTCACGAGCGTAATGAGAAGTTCATTGAACTGGCCACTCAAACCATTTCACAGACTCACTCGAATCCAGAAATGAGCGAAGCTTTCAATCTCGCTGTTCAGGAATTGATGGAAGCACGCTTACAAAATGCTCT
>JAQWSQ010000125.1 GCA_029243145.1 Planctomycetaceae bacterium
GCATCGAACGAGTTTTGATGCTCCGTGGGCATATCAAAATGAGTCCTTTCATAGAGGAATCACCAGATGGCGCAAATGGCGTGCCAAAGTTTATTGCTTCGTGACGCCATGCCGAAGTAAGTCCCATTCGGCTATCGCCCACGGTTTTCGAGATCCACCAGCGAACCACGAACGCTAACTCTGGTAGTGACCGTTTGGCAAGATGAGTTTGACGATCATTTTTGATGCAAAGCCGTAAATGAAACGCAACGACTAAGAGAGATAATAGCCATCTACAGGGGAGCGAGTTTATTGATCGCAGAGTTCGCTGAGGACACAGAGAAAAGAACAAGTCAATAACGTTGTTGTAGGCCGACTGTCCTCTGCTGGCATAAGTGATGAGGGATTCTTTTTTCGAGTCGTGCTCTGGCAATGCAATCCGTACAACGGACATCCCCGTCCGTTGATCATCAGGCTTTCAGATCATACTGGCGTCTCGTCAGTGTGGGTCTTAGACAGTTCTCCGTTTTTTTGGTCTACCGCAAAGAATGAATAATCCATTCGTTGCAGGATCATTTTTTCAACGGGCTGTTAAGACCACTCTGCAGCGTACACTCCGTGTTGGTCCGCACCGAGCGGTTTGTAAAGTAACGTCAGTTTTCCTTTACCAAGTTCGGCGAGAACGTAACCGGGGCGAAGTTCGTCGACAAAGAATCCCGTTGCCTTGCCCGCCGCAATGCGTTCTGTCAGCCCGCGATTCTGGTTGTAACAAATCGATGGGCACAGCGTTTCGACCGTTTGCCCATGGTCTCTCCAACCGCGGATACCGTTGTGGAAGTGCCCGTGCATGATTGCCAGAATCCGGTCAGCATAGCGAGCCTGCAGTTCGTAGAACGTGTTCTGTCCGTTGGCTGGCTTCACGTACCAGCCTCGATCCGGGTTTTTGTTTGTGTGGATGGGAACGTGGCAACAAACCACGATTCGCAGGTCCTTTTCGGTGGCCTCTGCGAACTGCGTTTCCAGCCACACGAGTTGATCACCCGTAATGAAACCATCGTGAGAATCGCGATGAGCGTTATTGAAGAATACGAATCGCACGCCTCCGTAATCAACAGATCGATCCGTCTCTTCGACAACATACTTCTTGAAGAGATCTACGGGGTCGTGGTTTCCAGGAATTTCATGAATCGGTTTTTTGAGCAATTTCCGTGTCTCAACATAGACAGGATACTGAGCTTCTCGACCAGAATCGACGACATCGCCTAGATGCAGGACGAAGTCGACGGGTAGCTGATTGATCTCGTCGATCGCCTTCCGCCAGTTCTTCTCCGCCGACAAGTTGTTGTTTCGACCGAGGTGCGTATCGCTCACGATCACGAACGACAGAACATCAAGATCGTCTGCGGCGAACAGCCGACGTGACAAACACAGCTGAGTGCCGACAACAGCAGTGGCGGCAAGCATCTCGCGGCGATTGAGTGGATTAGACTGCACGTTGTTACTCCAAGGTTTCGAGTCGCGAGGTTGATCAGGACATGATCATCCAATCCTGTGAGGCACGTCAAGCACATTTTCGCTGCATCAGATAATGATTCACTGACATGGGTTTCATTTGCACCGTGCTGTGTAAACTTAGATATCGAAGGAGCAATTGGAAAACGCTCAATTTGGTCTCTATGAGCCATAGCGGCCATGATAAACTCAAGCAACGTTATGCCAACCGGGAAAGTTCACCGAAGAAGTATGAGGTGAATGGATCTGGTCCTATCGATTTCGGTATCATTGACCTTGCGACATAAAATCCCGCTCAAACTCCCCGACTCCTTTCGCTCTTCATCGGCCATGATTTAACCACAGGATTCATTATGAAAATTCGATGGATGATTCTCGGTTGCTATGTTCTCGTCGTCTTGGCAGCGAATACACTCTCTGCCGATAACGAGGTTCCTAAGTCTCTCGAACGATATGTGAAGGCCAACGATGATTCGTTTTCCTGGGAGCACCTGGATGAACGCAAAACGGATTTCGGGACCGTTTATCGGCTGAAACTCGTCTCTCAAACTTGGCACGACATTGTCTGGTCACACGCGCTCACAATTTACAAACCGGCCCAAATAGCACATCCAAAACACGCGTTGTTGTTTGTCAGCGGCGGAAGTACCGGTCGGATGCCGAGTGAGAAAGATCAGGAAGTGGGATTGCGGCTGGCGAATGCCTGTGGAGCGTGTGTGGCTTACTTGAATCAGGTTCCCAATCAACCTCTCCTTGGAGACCGGGTCGAAGATGATCTCATCACAGAAACATGGTTGAGATATCTCAAAACGGGTGACGACACTTGGCCATTGTTGTTTCCGATGGTGAAAAGCGCCGTCAAAGCGATGGATGCCGTGGAAGAATTCTCGCAACAGAAACTCGAACTTCCCATTGAGAAATTCGTCATCACAGGAGCTTCCAAACGTGGTTGGACAAGCTGGTTGTCCCCCGTGGTTGACAAACGGATCGCGGCAACGGCTCCCATCGTAATTGATGTGTTAAACTTTATGAAGCAGACGCTAAATCAGAAAGCCACCTGGGGAAAATACAGCGAACAGATTATCGATTACACGAGTAAGGGTCTCGTCAAAACATCACTTGAAGCAGAATCGGAACGAGAGAGGCAACTGCGTGTGATGATGGACCCCTTTACCTATCGCAGTCAATTGTCACTCCCGAAGTTGATGATTGTCGGTACCAACGATCCCTATTGGGTCGTGGATGCGATGAATATTTACTGGGATGATCTGGTCGGTCCAAAATATGTGTTACAAGTCCCCAATGCGGGACACGGTCTCGATGGTGGTCGCGAGCATACACTGAATACATTGTCAATTTATTTTCAGCACGTGGCCTCAGCGACGGCTCTACCGAAAATTTCCTGGAATCTCGACGAAGGGAAATTATCTCGCAATCTCAAAATCAACTGCGATCAGCCAATCGTTGCCGCCAAACTGTGGTCATCGAAGTCATCAGATCTCGATTTCAGAGACGACACCTGGACTTCCACGCCACTCGTCGTTAACGGTAAGTCTCTGACCACACTCCTAGAGGGGACTCCTGATGATCAGCATATCGCGTACTTTGTCGAGCTGACTTTCAAATATCGCGATCGACCTTACTCGCTCACGACACTCGTCTTCAAGCAATGAATGATCAGAATGCAGTCCGCATGCGGTAGTCGTGTAGGCTGCCTACGGAACTGAAGGCGTACGAATTCCAAGAATAATTCAGACTGGAAAATCAACACCATGACCGATCATGATTTTTCCCGCGCTTCCGGCCCGACTCAATACCATGCTTATCGAAATGGGCCACGTATCACCAAGATTGAAACGTCGATCCCCAACGAGATGATGCCGGGACTGATGATGCTTCGGATCCATACGGATGCAAAGTCGGCTGAAGGGATACCCGTTATTGGTCACGGCGAGACGTATTATTTACCCCAAGCCGCTGCGGCAGTCATTCACGATTGGATGTTACAACGTCTGCTGGGTGCCGATGCAACCACAATCGAAAGCCACTGGCGTTTTTTGTTCGGACGCTGCATGGCTTTCGGCGGGACAGGTGCCGAACTGCGGGCACTCTCTGCCATCGATCTGGCTTTGTGGGATATCCTCGGACAATTACTCGATCAACCCGTCTGGAAATTACTCGGAGGATGTCTCCGAGATGCCGTCCCGGTTTACAACAGTTGCGGCGGTCCATTTTACGGAGCGAAGCAATCCAAGGATCAGAGCTTCGCCGGTTGGCCGGGTCACGGCGATTCTGGTCAACCTGGTTCTTTGGAAGATAACTGGAGCAGCATCAACGCTCCCGGTGACCTGGCAGAAGAGTTATTGGATCAAGGTTATGGCGCGATGAAGCTATGGGCTTTCGACAGTGTCTATCGTCGACAGGGAGGAGACTCAATCAGCCGTGAAGATCTGGAAGAAGGGCTGGCACCATTTCGTGCGATTCGAGAGCGTGTGGGCGACCGGATTGAAGTGATGCTCGATGGACATGGATTTTTCTCGCTCCCTGCTGCTCTACGCATTGCTGAAGGGATGCGCGAGATCAAACCGTTATGGATGGAAGATGTGCTGCGTCCCGATTCAATTTCTGCCATGGCCGATTTCCGCAGCAAAGCCGGAGTCCCTATCGCGGTGAGCGAGATGCTGGTCACCCGCGAACAATATCGACAAGCGCTCGAACAGCAGGCAGCCGATTACATCATGATCGACCCCACTTGGGTGGGAGGCATCAGTGAGACTCGACGAATCGCGGAACTGGCTCAGATTTATAGTGTCCCGGTTCTCATGCACGACTGCACCGGACCATTCACCTTACTTTCCGGCTTGAATATCGCCGCTTCGGTATCCGGCGTCGTCTGGCAGGAAACTGTTCGGGCGCACATCGCAACGCTGTACCCTTCGTTGATCGATGAAAATGTCGAAGTTAAGGATGGAAAAATTGCTCTGAGTCATCGACCGGGAATCGGAGCCCGCTGGCTGGAAGCACGTTTCCAGACAGATCATCCGGGATATCGGTGTTCGACGATCTAGCATGCGTGCAACGGTTAAGTTGTATGTGCTCTCAGTTGACTGAAATCAACTTGTTTGGTTACTCGATTTCTGATTGGTTGCCTGTAGCAAACCGCGGATGAAACCATACGCAAACAGTCTCCCCAGCATCGTATAACCCGGTTCGCCATTTTCTTCTCCAAACAACTGAGGTACATGATCGGGTCGGATCGGCCCATTGAACCCGACTTCTTGCAGCGCGCGAATCGCCGCAGCCATATCGGTCGGTCCATTGTCGTGGAATGTTTCAACAAAGGATTCGGTGGTCCCTCTCACATCCCGAAAATGAACATACTTAATATGTCTTCCCAGCCGACTGATCACATCCAGAATATCGGCTCCCATCGCAGCAAACGTTCCCTGGCAAAAGCAGATCGCGTTGGCAGAACTCGGGACCAGTTCAACAAGTCGTTCAAAATTCTCCACGCTGTTCATGATGCGGGCTTTGCCGAGCAGTTCCAGCAGTGGAGGATCGTCCGGATGCATAGCCAACGTCACTCCAGCCTCCTCTGCCACCGGCACCAATTCGACGAGCATCTTCTCGAGTCGATCCCAGAGTTGTTCTTCGGTGACGTCATCTTCATTACGTTGGAAGTCTGAGTTGCCCGAATCATGCCCCAACAGTACGGCTTGTTCGACTTCTTTCAAATCGAAGGTTGTAACGAGCGCGCCACCGCGTTCCTGCGCATCCAGCTTCGTACGAACCCAGTCCGTGCCTGCCATGAAGTTGTAACAAAGAATTGGTATGCCCGCTTTTCCCATGTGGACGATCAAAGTTTTGAGTGCTTCAAGTTCCCGGCCGTCGTCACGGCCCATCTTGATTTTCTCGATCGGCAGGTAGCCTTCAATGACTGTGAGCGACAGACCATATGCTTCAATGCGTGATTTGGCCCGCAGCACGTCGTCGAGTGTTGGACCGGGATAACGATCCACAACATCGGTCACGCCGCATTGGGCGGCAAGATGCGCGTTCTTATCCGATATGGGGGTCAAAACGGTTGCGAGTCGCATGGCGTCTTTCTTCATTCTCATAAAAACGACAAATGTTACGTTGAAGAAGCCGGTTGAATAACTGACAGGATTTGTGTCATGACACGATTTTCTTGATCACTCGGCCCGCTACATCCGTCAGACGAAAATCCCGACCGGAATAGCGGTAGGTTAATTCCTCGTGATTCAATCCCATGAGGTGAAGAATTGTCGCGTGCAGGTCGTGAATGTGAACGCGGTCATGTACTGCTCGAAAACCGAGATCATCGGTCTCGCCATATGTCATGCCGCCGCGAACGCCTCCACCAGCCATCCACATCGAGAAGCCATAGTGATTATGATCGCGTCCAGTGCCGTTTTCGGAGGTCGGAGTGCGTCCAAATTCGCCCCCCCAGATAACTAACGTCTCGTCCAGCAATCCCCGCTGTTTCAGGTCGGTCAGCAGGGCCGCGATGGGAGTGTCGATATCACGACACAGCTTTCGGACCGATTCGTTGTGGTTACTATGCGTGTCCCAAGGTTGGCCGTTGCCGTAGTAAATCTGAGTGTAGCGTACGCCACGTTCGATGAGACGCCTCGAAAGCAGACAAGCGTTGGCAAAATGTCCTTCACCATAACTTTCACGGGTCGTTTTACTTTCACGCTGTAGGTCGAACGCTTCCGTGGCAGAAAACTGCATCCGAAAAGCAGTCTCCATCGATTTGATGCGCCCTTCGAGCGAGGCATCGGGGCCGCGATTCTCAAGATGTTTCTGGTTCAGAGTCTGGATGAGTTCGAGCTGTTGTTTTTGTTCTGTGCGTGAAGCGGTACTATTCTTCAGATAGGGGATCAGTTTCTCTGGAGTGGGATCGCTGTGATTGATGTAAGTGCCCTGATGTTCGCCAGGGAGAAATGCACTCGACCACAGAATTGAAAACCGCACCGGTCGACCTGGGCACAAGACAACATAGGTCGGTAACGAATTATTTTCGGTTCCCAAGCCGTAAGACATCCAGGACCCCATACTGGGACGCGTAGGGATAATCGTTCCGTTGTTCATGAGCAATAAGGCGGGACCATGATTGGGATTGTCGGTATGGACCGATCGCAGGATACACATGTCGTCCACACATCCTCCTAGCTTCGGCAGCAGTTCGCTGACAGGAACACCGCTTTCACCTCGGTGCTGGAATTGAAATGGTGAAGGCAGGAGACCGGCGGTTTTCCGTTCGGTCCGCAGATCGGCTTCCGGTGGACGCTGGCCTTCGTATTTCTTCAGCAAAGGTTTGGGATCGAACAGGTCGGCCTGAAACGGGCCACCGTTCATAAACAGTTGGATCACATGTTTCGCCTGCGGTGCGAAGTGGGGTGGTTTCGTTAGTCCCTGCGCTTCGCAGGAGAGAGACTGAAGCAAACCAAGTGTGCCCAGACCGCCTCCCAACTGTCCCAACAGACGACGACGGCTGAGCGGTTCCGAGGTGGGGGGCTGGGATAATTTCATGTTGTCTCAATCGACGTAAAGGAATTCATTCAGACTCAATAATGCGTGCAGGTAGGATGTCCAGCGTTCTGCATTCGCACCTGCGAGAAATTTTAAGCCAACCTGCACCTCATCAGCCGTAGGTTCCCGAGCGAACAGGCGACGGTAACAGAACTGGATCTTCTCAGTTGTTGACTGATTCACGGGAAGTAATTGAAGCAATGATTCTGCCTGCTTCTCAACAAATGGCGAATTCAACACGAACAACTGTTGCAATGGAGTCGTCGTCGACACGCGTTTTGGACTGTGAGCCGTCGGTTCGGGAAAGTCGTAAATCCGCAGCATCTGATTGAGTTCGCGGCGGGCGATGAGTCCATAGATTGTCCTGCGGTTGTCATCCGGGCCCTCGAGATCGCCGGGCGGCCCACCCAATGAGGAGTCAAGATTCCCCGAGACCGCCAACATTGAATCTCGCCACATTTCGATGGTGAGTCGGCGACGATTCATCCTCCATAGCAACCGGTTCTCGGGATCGCGATGGAAGGCGTTTTCAGCGAACGTGCTTGCTTGACGGTACGTCGAAGAACTGACGATCTGCCGGTGTAGCCATTTGATGTCCCAACCGCTGCGAATAAATTCACCCGCCAACCAGTCAAGCAGTTTCGGATGGCTCGGCTTCTCCCCTTGTTTGCCGAAGTTACTACGCGTCTGGACAATTCCCTGTCCAAAATGTTCTGCCCAGATACGATTGACGAATACTCTTGCAATAAGCGCCTGTGAGTCAGAGAACAAGGCATCGGATAGTTCTTGACGCCCACTTCCCTGTTTGAACTGTCGTCTTTGTTCGGTTCCTGAAAAGAGAACCGGAAATCCACGCGGCACAATCTCGCCTGGATTGGCGGGATTACCACGGCGAAATATCGGGAGGTCGCGCGGTTGATCATTTTTGTATTCCAATCGCGTCGCGTCAGCCCCTTGAGGTCGAACGTAGACACTCGCTTCCTTAACAATGTTCACCCACTGCGAGTCGTAATGCGGAGTGTTTTGTTTGATCTCGTTAATCTGCTGATTCAATTCAGAAACTTCCGGGGAGTCTTTCTGTTTGATTTTCTTGATTTTCTCTTCGAGTATTGTCACTTTCCCATGAGCCTGTTGGACGATTTCAGCTTCCGCATCGGGGAGCAGAGGCCGGTCGTCGAGTTGTGTACTCGCAAAAACACCAGCGAGAGAATAGTAGTCCTGCATCGTGATCGGATCGAATTTGTGATCGTGGCAACGAGCACACGAGATGGTCATCCCCAGGAACGTGCGACTAACCGCATCGACTCTTTCGTCCCATTCTTCCGCAACGACTTTCCTGATGACATCGGGAGCCAGTTTTAATTCTTTCCAGTAGGTTGGGCTGAGCCCCAACATGCCCAAGGCTGCATAATCTTTAGGCGTCGTCTCTGGTATGAGGTCGGCCGCAAGTTGCAGACGCACAAACTCGTCATACGGAAGATTGCGATTGAAAGCAGAGATCACCCAATCTCGATACAACCAAGCCTGGCCAGTGCTCTTGAGCCAACTGGCCGTGGTATCGGTGTAGCGCGTCAGATCAAGCCAGAAGCGAGCCCAGCGTTCGCCATAGTGAGGCGACTCTAGTAATCGTTCCACTAATTTTTCATAGGCATCAGTCGATTCATCCGCGAGATACTGTTCGACTTCTTCCGAAGTCGGTGGCAAACCGGTCAGATCAAACGTGAGTCGACGAATCAATGTCTGCCGATCCGCCTCTGGACGGAGCGTGAATTGTTCTTCTTCCAGTCGCTCGAAGATGAAGCGGTCGATTGCTGTTTTGACTCTTTCTGTCTGTTTGACTTTCGGGAGTGGTGGCTTCGTCAGAGGTCGAACCGACCAGAACTGACGAACCTGGAGATAGTCAATACTCGCTCCTTCGGGGACCGGTTCAGCCTGATATTCAGGCAGCGAAGATCCCATTCGAATCCATCCACTCAACAGTTCTATCTCTAATTGAGAAAGCTTGCCTTCAGGCGGCATCTGTAGATCGGGATTCTTGAAGCTGACAACTTCAATCAAGAGCGACTTGTCGGGATTGTTGTCGTCCCAAAGCTTGCCGCGAAATCCGCCGCGAGCGATCCCGGCAAGAGATTCTAAATCGAGTTCGCCATTGTCGTTGGCTTCTTTGGAGGAGTGACATTCGTGACAGTGTTTGACTAATAGTGGTCGAATATTCTTCTCGAAGAATTCGACTTGTTCAAGTGTAGGGTCAACGGTACGGACCTTTTGCCGCTCCTCACCATTCAATGGAGCGAGAGTGAAGCGACAAAGAAGAATGATCAGGCAAAGCCGGTTCATGGGGATCGATAGGGAAGTAGGAAGATGGCCTCAGACTCCTATCATACGATCCAGAGGGAGAGTGATGCTAGAAGATTTTGGAGGGTGGCGAATTCGTTCACCAAAACAGATCGAAAGTCACCCAAGCACAGACACCCAGTAGAACAATGGCAGCAAGATTCAGGCCCCAGCCGCCGGTACGACCTTGATCGTGAAAGGCTGGCAACTCATCCCGACTGCGCTGTAACCAGCCGCTTTCCTGCCATTCTTCGTCGGACTGGAGATCTGCTTTGCCGAACGCGAATGTCATTAAAACCATCGGTAACAGCGTGAAACCAATCGACCACGATAATGCGATCCAGCGTTCGGTCAACCAGATCGGCAACCAGGCCATGTCATAAAACTGACGATCAATCAGCGCAATGACGCCATACAGACCACCGGTGATCAGTCCGACAATGCCACTACGACGATGGACGCGAGTAAAAATGCCCGCGAGATAGATCACAAACAGTGGCGTCACGAACACCGGTATCAATGTTGTAAACGCTTTCAACATGTGCTCCTGCTTCCAGATAAACGGCAGGTAAGCGAAACCAATCAATAACACTCCACCTGTCGCCAATCGTCCGACGAGCACATAATGTGCGTCGGATCGATCACGGGCAATCAAGCGGGCATACACGTCGCGCGTAAAAATCGCCGAGAGAGCGGAACCCATTGAATCAAACGTGCTGACGACAGCCGCGACAACTCCCGCAACAACCAGACCCTTCAAACCAGGTCCAAGAAATTGATTGGCGAGCATCGGGTATAGTTCGTCGGCTGTTTCCATCGTCGGTAACGGATCGATCCCGTGGGCCAGAACCCCGAGACACGCAGAAACAATCATCACCGGCAAGCTGAGAGTCACGCCGAACAGTGCCGCCAACTTCATATCCCGGATCGAACGTGTTCCCATCAAACGCATCGTCTGCGTGTGGTTGACTGTCCAATACCCACTTCCGATGATCATCCAGCCGAGAGCGATCAGCCAGGGAGAAATCACCCCGTTGTCGCCGCGATACTTCCCAATGTGCAAGAGATCGGATTTTGATTTCCCATCTACGGTCTTCATCGTCGCCAGTTTGTCTTCGAGACCACTCCATCCTCCAACAGCATTCCAGACGACAAAGAAAATCACGCACGACGCAACGATCATCACAATTCCTTGGGCAGAGTCGGTCCAGACGACCGATTTCAGACCGCCCCAAGCTGTGTATATTCCAGCCAGAATCACGAGCAGAATAATCAGGCTCCAAGCCATCATGGGAGAAATTTCAACCAATCGTGTCAGAACCAGATAGGTCGACCATATCATCATACCCAGCATGCTGGTGCGGTATTGAATCTGAATCAGAGCGCTGATGATTCGTGTTGCCGGACCATAGCGGGCTTCAAGATACTCGGCATTTGTGTAGAAGCCGCAGCGGCTGATTTCCGGAACGATGAAGTAAGCCGCCAGTATTCCGCCCATCGCGCTGCCAAGCGCATAAACCGAAATGACGTGAATTCCTTCGTTAAATGTCATACCGGTGACACCCACCAGATCAGCGTTGTCGACGTTGGTGGCGAACATCGAGAGGCCGACGGCCCACCATGGCAGCGACCGCGCGGCTAAAAACCACTCACTGCTGGAATGAGTTCCCCGAGCCAGATAAAAGCCGTACAAAATGATCGATCCGTTGATCAGCAGAACGAGAAGCCAGTCAAGAGTCGTCATGAGAATTACTCAGTTCGTTCGGGGTTGTTTCAGAAAAAGAGATCACTGGTTTTATGTCATCTGATCGCGCTGACCCCAGGGGATTGGTATCGTTGGTGGTGTACGGTGCATGTCCTTCCGCTGATCTTTGGGACGGTCCTTAAAGTATTTCACATATTGCACGAGTTGCTTGACGGCTTCATCACAAGCCTGCTTTCCTTTCTCGGCAGTCGCGAGTTCGGCTTCGCCGAGAACTCCCGAATCGCTGTAACTGCTTGTCCAAGAAACGACCGTTCCCGGACCTTGTCCGTAGAGATCCACGTAGTTAAAAGGACTACCATCTTCATTAAAGCTGATCGCGCCGTTTTTAATCTTGTCTTTTCGGACGTTCTCTTCATCGAGATACAAATACATCGAGGTCTCGAGTTCGCAAGCATGTGCGATACCTCCGGGGAACTTGCTCTCTCTCCAATTGACCATGAAGTCCGGATCGACCATCAACATTTCCCACCAGCCAGTGAGCACACACTCGGCATCAGTTTCGAGATTGGCACGCCGGGCAACGAGATTCAGATTCGGCATGTTCGAGCCGTGACCATTCAGGAGAATGATCTTCTTGAATCCGTGATAGGCGATCGATTTGGTGATGTCGAGGACCATCTGCATGAAATGCTCGTAGTGGCAATTGATGGTACCGGGGAAATCCATCACGTGTCCGGTGTAACCGTAACTGACAATCGGCAGCACGAGAATGTCTTCGGGAGCAGCAAGTCCTGCACCCCGAGCCACTCCCATGGGGCAGACCAGATCGACATCAAGAGGTAGATGAGGACCGTGCTGTTCAACGGCACCACAGGGGACGATGCAAACCTTTCCCAAGTCCACAGCATCGTTGATCTCTGGCCACGTCAGTTTTTCGTAACGGTATTCGGTTTTCGCTCGGTCGCTCATTTCTGAAGTGTCCTGTTTGTGGGAACTGATTTCTGTCCTTCACTGTACTGAGTTAAAAACTCAGATTCATCCACGATATTTTTGCAATTTGTCGTGATCGAGAGTAACCCCCAAACCTGGTGCGTTGGGTATTTTCAGAGAACCTGTCTCATCTATCTCAAATCGCTCGATCGTCAGATCTTCCACATAAGCACAAGGAGTCAGATGCTCAACATAACGAGCAACAGGCATAGCAGCCGAGAGTTGTAAGTCGGCGGCCAAACCGATCGCCGTGTTCCAACCATGAGGAATCAGTTGCACGTTGTGATCAAATGCAGCCCAGGCGATTCGACGAGATTCACTCAGTCCCCCATTTTTGGTGCAGTCGGGTTGCAGGATGTCGACGGCTCGTCTTTCGATCCAGGGGAGAAACGACTCTCGTCGTGTGAACACTTCTCCCGATGCGATGGGAACCGGTGACTGTTTTGTCAATTCGATGTAGCCTTCGATATCATCTGGGGGTAACGGTTCTTCAAACCAGACAATGTCATAATTAGACAACATGATGGCTGTTTCGCGTGCCCAATTGAGTCCATGTGGCCAGAACTGTTCGCTGCCTCCGGCGTCAACCATCAATTCAATGTCTGGACCGACCGTCTCTCGTGCGGTCTTGATTAATAGCTCATCAAATTTGCGACTCCGTCGTCCGAACGGACGCCAGCCAAGCTTGATCGCTTTGAAACCTCGGGCGACGGTTTCTTGCAAGCGTAACACGAGAGCCTCAGGTTCGTCAAAAAGGATTGAGCCATACGGCTTGATCCGGTCACGATAATTGCCCCCCAGCAATCGAGAGACCGGCTGCTGACAGACCTTCCCCATGATATCCCAGAGAGCAATATCAATCCCGCTGATGGTATGTTCTACAGTTCCTCCACGCCCTTGCCAGAACGAAGACCGACGTAGTTTTTCTGTGACTCGCTCTGGTTCTTCGGCAGACTCACCTTTCAGCAACGGCCCGAGCAAATCGAGTGCCCCCTGAACCAAAGCACCCGAGGTAAAGCAACTGCCAACCCCCGTGATCCCTCCGTCGGTCGTGATCTCGATAAGGGTATGCAAATTCTCTTGTGGCTCGTGGCCTTGGGGCCATCCACCATCGACCGTATCGCCGGTCAATGGTATCGCTTCAATTTTGTCAATTCGCATCTATTTTTCACCCCGGTGTCAATTGAACTCTGCGTGATGGACTTTGATTCTGTGCCCTATGGAATAGTATTGGACAGTCGTGTCTGCTCCATATGCCCCATTTGGGAAAAGTCACTTAAAGCCTATCGTACTCCGTAACCGATACGCAAGGAGCCAAATGGCATCAGCCTCCCCAATCGCTCTCGGGTTCAAACGGAAACAGAGGATGGCGACGGTGTGCGAAATCCAATTGCGTCATGTCGGCACAAGTCGAACCGGATGTGTTAACGCGGATGAAGTGCGGACAGACTTCCCGATAGGCGGCAATCGGAGCATTCACTCCTTTCGCGACCAGAATTTGAAAACTGGCCGGATCAAGGTCGCAACTGCTAATTTGTTGGAGACTGAAAGGAACCATGCGTCGTGACGTGACCATCACCGTGAGAGCCGTTTTCGTTTTCAGCACGACAGTCTTGCCCTGATCAAATTCCGCAAATCCGCCGTGACGAACCTCGGCTTCCCGAAATCGTCCTTCATGAAATGAAATGATCTCGAACTCCGCAGTCAGTGGATCACCATGCAAATCATCCGTTTTCCCACCGACGGAAAATGTGGCGATGTGTCCCGTCCCAATCGCCTCTGCCTCATTGACCACTTGAGGGTCGTAGAGACACACAAACGCTACAAATTCATTAAGTCGATCAAGTTCCCGCGCAAGTAACGTCCCATCAGCCGAGGAGCCTCCTCCGACGTTGTCTCCCATATCGAGCAAACAAACCGGCTCGCGCAATGGTCGACACTGGTCCAAAGCATCTTCAATACTGACGAGGTACGCGACGAAATCGTGACGGAGTGACCACATTTTGTTGGCAAGATCTTCTGCGTATCCTTTTGCTAAAGACACATTTTTGTTGGTGACAGCGATCACAGCCGACCCCATCTCGGGAACGTCCGCATAGGGAAATCCGAGGATAATGCTGTTGGTGAGTAAGTCCGGATTTTCCAGTTGTTCGTCTGCCGCCCTGCAAAGTTCGCTCAACGGCCATTCCTCATTCATTTGACGATCAATGCTGATTGCCATGGGTGGAAAAATGGCCTGCATACAAGGCGTGATCTCTCCGCGAATCGTGAGCACCAGCAACTCCGCCGCCTGCAATCCTCGTTGTCTCTGGTCCAAATGAGGATTTGTGCGATAGGCAAGAATTGCATCACAAGCTGCCACCATCCTCGCTGACAGATTCGCATGCGGATCACAGGTGGCAATCAGTGGAATTTTGGGACCGACTTTTTCTCGTACCTTTTCGAGCCAGTGACCGTCCGCATCAGGATACTCCTCACTGACCGTAGCTCCATGCGGAGCCAACAACAGGCCATCTAGCGCTCCCGCAAGTTCCAACTGCGCCAACATCAGGTCCAGCAGTCGATTCCAGCAGGTGGCAGAAACCGTTCCAGAAGGCAGAGCGCGTGCGACAAAAATCGGCACAATTTCGATGGTGTCTGTAACCGAGTGAGAGAGTTCCTCGAGGCCGTCGAGAAATCCACCTAACTCATGGTGAGACCCCGAAAACTGCGATTGGATTTCTGAACCAAAAGCCAAGCTAACACTTTCGAAGTCAACCAGTTCGGTTGGTTTCGCAAGAAAGGTATTCGATTCGTGCAGTAGTCCTATGATTCCGATCCGCATACTTTCCTCGCGTAAAGAGTTTCAGAATCTCTGCTTCATCATGTCGACGGAGTCCGATGAGAGTGATGGCGTGTTGTGACTCACGACATTTACACTGTCTCTTCGTCAATTTGCATCGTGCCGTTGATGCCTAAAGAGATTACTCCTGCGGCCAGAAAACACCCCGCGCATGTCAGGAATGTGGCGTTCCAACTGTAACTCTTGATGGTGTAGTTGAGCAACATTGGTGAAACTCCGGCAGCCAGATTTCCCCACATGTTTCCCCAGCCGAGAATCGTGGCGACATACCGACCTCCAATGTCTTGATAAAACGCCCAGATGGAAGCGATCCCCAGATCCACAAAGAATGCCATCAAACACAACAATAAAGTCACTCCCCATGGGGAATCTGTGAAGACGCATAACAGAAAGGCACCAGCCGCACCAAATCGAGTGATGGCAATCGGTAGTGCTCTCCCCCAGCGTGCTCCAAGCTGCAACGTCATATAATCGGTCAACCATCCACCGAGAAAGTTACCGACAATGCCGAAGATCATCGGTAGGGCTGTCATCAGAGCCCGCTCTTTCAACGGTACCTGATGAACGTCCGCGAGATAGCGGGGCAACCAGGTCACAATGAAAACCCAACCGATATTCGTACCGATTTGTACCAAGCAACTACACCAGACACTGAAATTCAATATGATACGCTTCCATGGAATGGGAGGCATTTTGGTCACTGATGATGGAGTCACACCCAGCGGTCCACGAATGATCGCAATTTCCGCTGAATTGCAGGACGGATGCTCTTCTGGACGATTTCGAAAATAGAACCAGAAGGGAGCACCGACCAGAACCCCCATCGCTCCGTAAATCATGACAATCGTTCGCCAACTTCGGCCATACAATTCTTTGAACGTTCCGGGAAAGATCGCTTCCAGGACCAATCGATTCAAACGCTCGTTCGCTGCTGGCGTTCTGGTGGATTCTTCTAAGATGCTTTTTGCCTGATCGGGCAGTTGCAAAGTAGACACAATTTCAGCGGGAAAGAGTTCGTCTTCTGCAAGTAATACATTGAATTCCTGTTCCAGCTTCTCGGAAAGCTCCTCATTCTGTTCGGCCGACCGAGACAATTTCAAACGCTCAATGAGCCTTGGGTTCAGGCGATCCAAGACGGCCAGTCGAAGAGCCTCAACCGATGCATCGTCTTCGTTTCCCGAATTTTGCTGCAAAAGCTGGGTAGTAAAGAGCTCAACATCTCTTACATCGTCAGATTGAAAGTTTGACGAATTCCCAATCGGCATGAACCAAACCATCAACAAGCCGGTCAACACCGGCACAATCGCTCCGCCAATCCGTCCACCAAAAGAGACAATCCCGCTGGACGTGCCGCGCGTGGAGATCGGCATCCAGCGACTGAGAATATGAGCGGCTGTCGGGTAAGCGCCGGCCTGGGTGATCCCAAACAATACCCGGACAGCAATGAGCATGAAAAAGCCATTAACGAATCCCATCGCGGCCGTAAATAATGACCATCCCAAAATATAGAGTACCAACGTGATTCGGGCACCATACAAATCTGTTAACCAACCGGAGGGAACTTGGGCCAAAGCGTAGGAATAGAAAAACATCGAAAGGTAGATCGCGCTTTGCTCATCAGTCAGTCCCAGATCGGCGGTCACATACCGTTCCAATAATGTGATGCTGTAACGATCGAGATACAGCAAAATCGCCATGCATGTCGTCAGAAAGACGACCAGATAGCGAACACGTGATGGTTGTTGTTGTCGCTTGAGATTCATAACACACCCGTCTCAAATGGAGGCTGTTCGCAAGCGACAAGATCCTCTTTTCGATTCAATTTGACGTGCAAATACTCTCGCCAAACGGTGCTCAGGATCGCGATTCGTTTCCGTGAATGTTGAAGGGATACGGGCGAGATGATTTCGGGCGGGGAGAATAGAAACGTACTGATTCCCAAAGTGTTCAGTAAAGTTTGCCTGCTGATCGTCATGGGTCGCCCTAGTTTTTATCGGTGATCCGGTAGCGCAGTCGTTCAGAAGTGTTTATATTTGTTCCGTCATACATCGCCAGCCTCAACGTTACCAGCATTTTCGGAAAACTGAGTGATTTGCACCCTGCGAGTTCCGGTCGCAAGAGCCGAGAACAGGCCCTTTGAGCAGTAACAATCAACGCAGAAGAGTTAACCGAAGGCGAAGATCAGAACGAATATTTGTGGCTTTGAGATTACTCCGCTTTCTCTTCTGGGGTTTTCTTTTCTTCTGGAGGCTGGGGCGGGTCAACGAGTTTGCGACGGATGAGGTGATAGTGATCACCGTCACCGACTTCAACCGGAGTAAACCCGTCACTCACACCTTGAGAGGCATCGTAAAAATGAACTTTCGAATTGCCGACGACCTCTCCAACTTCACCTTTCACAATCAGCGCGGTCGATTCATCGATCCCGATTCCGAGCCACGCGGGATGACGTGTGACCAGAGACAGCATATCGGCTTGCCGATTGCGTTGGGTGAAGTGCTGATCGACGGCGACGCCCGGTAAAAAGCCCAAACCCTTTTGGTAGCCGTCCGCCATGATGTCCAGATTAGCCAGCGGGTTACCGCGGGCAAGAAACTCGGCTTGAATCGATGCTCCGGCGGAACTTCCCATGATGACGCCTCCGCGGTTGATCACGCCATTCATGGCGGTGTGAGCTTTGGTATCAAGATAGGCATCAACGAATCGCCATTGGCGTCCTCCCCCAAACCAAATGCCGGTCGCTTCGTTGAGCGTTTTGAGGAACTCGGTACTTTCCACTTTTTCCAAGGTTCGATCCGACAGGACGGTCACCTTTTCAGCCCCCAATTTGGTGAACTCTTCCCCAATACCACTTTTCCTGGAGAGAGGATCTGGCATGGCGGTCGGCAGCACGACAATCTTGGCTTTCTTTCCACCAGCGAGTTCGACAAATCGGTTAATGATGCCTTTCGGCATTCCGCCGCCGCCGATCAGGATTAACGTCCCCTTGTTCACTTTCGTCGGTCGTGGGCTGGTTTGTGCAGGATAACCCGACATGCCGTCTCGCGCTGCACGACGTAATGCGATCAGGTCGACTACATCGCTGTCGGATTCGAGGTCGATTTCGGCAATCGATTCTTCATCACCGGCAAAACGTCGAACACGTACGGTTCCTTCTCCCACTTTAGAAATCCGACGACCGCGAACAATCATGGCCGCATTGCGGGGAATTTCGAAGCCGATACGGTGGCGTTGAATCTGGAGAGCGTGTTCTATACGCGATGGACTTTCCTGCTGGGACGCCTGCAGATCGATGAGAGATTCCGGCAGGAGCGCCAGAGTGCCGTCGCCAATGAGATCGGACGTCTCCCCAACAAATGTCTTGTCAGCAAAGATCGCCCCTCCATGTTCATTCGCGCCGATGACTTTTTTCTGCTCGACAAAATTGTGGAGAGCGATTCGCGCGACATCATTTTGGGCCAACTGCTGGAAGGACTCCTCCCGACCTCCCGCAATCCACAATCCAGTGGCATCGGTCAACAATTGAGTCCAATCCGTATTAGCAATGCTGTTCTTGCCATTGAGACGGACGAGGCGAAGTTCGGCACCGTCGATGGTGTCCGAGTGCGACACAAGACGCTGCGTGGTGGCTTGCGTGGATTGCTCATTATCCAATATCAACAATACGGCTTTACTCTTTTCACCGTGAGCCAGTCGGAAGAAGGTGTCGATCGCTTCATCGGGTAACTCTTCCCCAGCGATGATGAGGGAACCGACCACACCTATTGGATCGATTCGCGGCAAATCGTCGAGCGGAATGGATAACAACGACGGGCGTTTTTCGGGGAGGTCGGCGAGGTCGAGGAGTGGCGATAGTGGTTGTTCCTGTTGAAGAAGTCGTTGTGATTCTTCCAGAACAAAATCGACGTCCATAAACGGTTCGTACCCGATATCTTGCCACACAACCCGACCGTTTCCATCAATTAAGAACGTTCCGTGCAACGGTGAGTTTTCGAAGTCATCGTGAGCACGATACTCCTTAAAGACATCGAGAGCATCATTAGACAACAACGGAAACGGCATCCCTCCTTCGTAAGTGTCGACCGATACCTTCAAGCCTTCCAGATCGTCAGTGCTAATTCCAACCATTGCAATACTCGCTTTTTTGAAATCTTCTACTTTCGGCGCGAACGCCTGTAACTGTTCGGCACAGTGCAGGCACCCATAACCGAGGTAGAAGATGACGAGCACAGGTTGGCCTCGATATTGGGCCAACGTGATCTCTTTACCGGTGTGATCTTTCAGTTTCCAATCGGGTGCGGAAGTTGGTGACCAGCGAAACGGTCCCAGGCTGTCCAAGTCCGGCCGGTCGCCGAAATCCTCCGGATGTTTGAATGTCACTCGCCAATCACTCGGGAGTCCCAATTGCTCGGCAATTGGCGACAATCGTTCAAACGGCACGACACCCAATTGCAAGGAACCGGAGAGATTCCGGAGTTGCTCAAAGGCTTCTTTGGCTTTCATTGATTCGCCTGCCATCCACAGCATTTCAATTTTCCGTGCCAGCGGCAGGACCTGATTTTTCCGGTTGCTAACTTCATCTTCAATGGCTTTCAAGGCGGCTGTCCGCTCGCCAGCCAGAAGTCGTGCGTAGGCGAGCGTGCTTTTGTCGTCGTCCGCTTTGGTCAGTTTCACCACAGCTTCGGAATAATCGCCGTACTCCAAAAGCAATCGACCCTGAATGCTGGCCACTGCTTTTTCAATTTGTTTGATGAGGGTGGCAGTCTTATCGCTTGGCTTCTTGGGTGTTTTTTTGCCGTCTTCTTTGGCTTTGGCAACGGCTTCCTGGTGTTTGCGTTGCGCCTCGGCAGCTTTGTCTTTTTCTGTTTGGATGCGTGCGGTCAGATCCTCAATGATGTGGGCGACCTGATCCGTATGATGCAGGTGTGCGAAGGCGATGCCACGATGTTCGAGCCGCCGAATTTGTTGCGCCAAATCCTCACTCGGTTCTAGGTACGCGCTTTCGGTGAGCGCAATTAACTCGGCCCACAATTCGTAGTGTTTGAGAACATCCAACAAACGAATTCGCCCATAGTAGGAACTGTTGCGTTTGCTCAGCGTATTGTACTTGGGATGTCGCGGTAATTCGATCATGTTTTTCGCAAGATCGAGGGCATCTTTCCAGCGACCTACATAGATCAGGTTGCGAATCAACCATTCGTTGTTGTGTGCGAAGTTGTGAATTTCATCCGGCATGACGCGGTCGCGCATCATGTTCGAGTGATCAGTGCGAGCAGATGCTTCCTGTTGCCAGACCGCATCCTGATAGCGATTCAATCGGGAATAGATGTGGCCCGGCATGTGCCACATATGGGCAATGCGAGGCGAAGTCGCTCCACACTTAGTTGCTGAATCGAGGGCCAGTTTTGAGTTTTTGTAGTCCCACAAATGAATGCGATAATGATGGACCGGGTGAAGCGGTTCGGCTGCCAGCACTTTGTGTATGGCCTCGTCGACTTCTTCGTGCTTCTTCCCAAGACTGCCTCTTTGTTTGTAAAGCGTGTAACTCAGCCAGGCTTTGGCCTCGAGGTCTTCGGGATATTTCTCGACAATCTTCTCGAACGATTCGACCTGTCGTTTCGCTTTCTCTTTGGGTTTCCCTTTTCCATTGAGCCAGTCATCCAATGCGTCGATATACATCACTTCCCGCTCACTGGCTTTATCGCGACGCTCTAACGCTTCCACGAGAAATTCCTTCGCTCGTTTTTTATTACTGTAATTCGCCATCGCCATGCCCCAATAACAAATGGCACAATCCGGGTCGAGCATCGCGGCTTGCCGAAAAGACCGCTCTGCTTCGAAATACCAAAAGCCGTGCAACTGGCCAATTCCCTGTTCGACATATTGCTGCACTTCGGGATGGTCACTGGTGACGCCAAAATGAATCGGCCCAGTTCCGCCGAGAATCGACGCACTTTGTCGCGGACCTTCATTGAAAGCTTCCCCGTGCGCGGAATGGCCGGGGGCTAGTTCCTCTGCGGTTTGTTCTGTTTCCGCTTGCGCTTCTGTTGACTCCTGCGCGACCAATGGCAGTGCATTGGTGAAAATCAGCCAGAAAGTGGAGAGAGCCAGAAAAACAAGTTTCGTCTTCATGAAAAAGCCAGTCCGAGATAAAAGGAAGACGGAATAAATCATCCTGCAATTCTATCCTAACACTAAAAAAGAAGTCAAAGAGGTTATGAGTGAAAGTTGGTGATAGTGTCGGGCGTGCGGATTGAAGAACTGGCATGCTCCCCATGTTCTGATCCATATGTTTTGAGAGTCAACGGGCCGATGGTGGCCAAAGGAGACTCTGATGACGAAACAAAGACTATGAAAGCCTGAACAAATCGTGAAACTTTTTCAGGCAGGGGCAGGTCATGCTGTATCTCATTGAGTTCTTCTTGAATTCTCGGGAGTCGTTTCTATCAACTTAACGTGGAAGGACTCCAATTTCTGATCGTGCCGAGTCCAGATTTCGGAGAATTGGAAATGATGTTCAGTCCCACTCAGCACTCTTTCACATCCCTACCAGAGTTAGAGAATTGCGGAGGTCTTTTGCGATCTTGAAGAATTCATATTCGACCTGATTGGAATCCCGCCTAGTAACGCTGAAATTGAGGAGTTCCTGGCCGATAATCAACCCGGAGCATACGAGCGGTTAGTCGATCAACTCTTGGAGTCACCACATTATGGGGAACGATGGGGACGACACTGGCTTGATGTTGCCGGCTATGCCGACTCAGAAGGATTCACAGAATTCGATTCAGAAAGACGGGCTGCCTATCGCTATCGTGATTATGTGATCCGTTCGTTCAATTCCGACAAGCCGTTCGATCAATTCATTCAGGAACAGTTGGCCGGTGACGAGATGATCGACGGGCCTTTGAAAAAACTTTCCGAGGAGAACATTGAGAGGCTGACAGCGACAGGTTTTTTGCGAATGGCACCCGATGGCACTGGAGCAGGCGGCGTCGATCAGAATCTGGCTCGCAACCAAGTCATTTCCGAAAGTATCAAGATCGTATCCACATCACTGATGGGGCTAGCAGTTGGATGCGCGGAATGTCACAACCATCGATACGACCCTATTCGCCAGACCAGCTTTTTTATTGAAACTTTCCGTCGCTGGAGCGAGTAAGCTACGTTGATGCGTCACGACTCGGCAACTTTCTCTCTCATCCAGCTCTTTCATTCAGGACTTCGCCAATGTTTCGGTCAGTTTCTCGCTATTGTCTCCCGTTATTGCTTCCCGTCATGCTGGCGACAACTCCGCGCGTACAGGCGGTCGAGCAGGCGGCTGAGTTTCTTCCTTCGTCCACCGTTCTCTACGCGGAAATGGCGAAACCAGCAAAGACGATCGAGGCGCTCTTGCAGCACTCCATCGCCGACAAGGTCCGCGATCACGAAGCCTATCAGCAGGCCACGAAAACGCCTCAATACCATCAGTTTCAGATGGGTCTCAAGTTTGTGGAGGCACAGTTGGGGATGAAATGGCTGGAGGCCGTTCACGAAATGACCGACGGTGGCGTCACCCTCGCGGTGGATGCAAAGACTGAAGGCGTGGCGCTGATTTTCAAAACAGCTTCTTCCGAGTCGCTCGAAACCCTGAAGACCAAAGTTATGCAGTTCGCACGGCAAGATGCAAAGAACAAGGGTAACGGGGATCCCTACGAAGAACACGAGTATCGGGGACACACAGTTTACAAAGCAGACAAAGTGGTGTTCACCACAAATGAAGAATGGTTACTGATTGCGAACAAACCCGATCTCGGTCGTCATCTGCTGGATGGGCTGCTCGACGGTCCGCAGAATTCTCTGATGGACCAGACGAACTTTCAAACCGCTTATAAATCATCAAAAAACAAAATCGCCTGGGGCTATACGAATCTGGAGATGATTCGGAATTCGGGAATCGCCAACAAAGTCTTCTCGGGAAAAGCTGACAATCCCGGTCTGGAGGTGATCCTTGGCGGCGTGCTGGAAATACTGCCACAGGCCGCGTATGTGACGGCTGCTCTCGATGGATTACCAGAGAATTTACAACTGACTGTGGCACTACCTTTTCAGCCTGATTGGATCTCTGAATCGCGGGAATATTATTTCGGTCCCAACGCCCAAGGCAGCGTCACTTCGGTGCGGACTACCGCCGAACCGCTCATCTCTCTCTCCGTATATCGGAATCTTTCAGAGATATGGCTTAGGGCGGGGGACTTGTTCAACGCCGAGATCAATGACGGGTTTGCTAAAGCCGATGCCACACTAACGACACTTTTCTCGGGCAAGGATTTTGGAGAAGATATTCTAGCGTCACTATCGCCAGAGTTACAACTCGTCATCGCCCGTCAAAATTTCTCAGCAGGTCATCCGAGTCCTGAGATCAAACTTCCCGGCTTCGCTCTTGTCACCCGTATGAAGGATGTTGAGCACACTCGTCCCGAGTTCCGTCGGATCTTCATGAGCTTCATTGGCTTTCTGAATGTCGTGGCCGGTTCCGAGGAAGGGCGGGCACAATTGGACCTGGATCTGGAATCGTTCGAGTCCGGAGAGATAATCAGCACCCGTTTTGTCCCACTCGCCGGGAGCAAACCGTATGAACAGACCAATATCTCATACAATTTCACCCCATCAGTTGCCTTTCAGGATGACCTGTTCATCCTTTCGTCATCAAGTGAATTAGCTCGGGGATTACTCTCTTCGCAAGAGCAATCGATGAAGGATGGCTCAGACACTCAGAAAGATTCTCGCATCAATCTCGCTCTCAATTTGACGGCATCGGGAATTCGCCGAACTCTTGAGGACAATCGTGAGCACTTGATCGCGCAGAACATGCTTGAGAAAGGTCACTCACGAGAAGAGGCAGAAGGAGAGATTGGTATAATTTTCGAAGTATTGAAACTGGTCGAGTCTGCCGGACTACGGGTTCTGACGACTGATAAGACATTTGAAGCACAATTGAAGCTCTCGTTTTCGGAGTAGACGCACTCATCGAGAATTGACGACACTCTCCCGCGAGTTAAAGAGTCGTTCGCAGAATAATTGAGTTTTTCAACGGGTTGATAAGGTCTCAACATGATAAATATCACTCAACTCGATCCCGCCCAGGCTTGGAGTCTTTACCAGCCTGAAAGTCCCGATGGGTGGACGCTTCGTCAAGCGGCGCACCTTTATCGACGGGGCGGGTTCTCTGCCAATCGTGAGCAACTCGAGCAGGCCTTGACTTTGAATCCTGGTGAAGCGGTTCATCAGCTTCTCAATTCTGCGGAAGAATCGGTAAGCCAATATGAGACACTGGCCAAGACGATGCTGGCAACAGGAAACGCCAACAATCTCAGCGCCTGGTGGATGTATCGTCTATTACAAACAGCCGATCCGCTGCGTGAAAAAATGACGATCTTCTGGCACGGACACTTCGCCACCAGCGCCGAAAAAGTGACCGACCCGCAACTCATGTATCATCAGAACCAACTGCTGCGATCAAATGCACTTGAAGACTTTGGAAGTCTGTTGCACGACATTTCGCGCGATCCGGCAATGCTGCTGTATCTCGATTCTGCGACGAACCGTAAGGCGCATCCCAACGAGAACTTTGCACGCGAAATCATGGAGCTGTTCTGTCTCGGGGAAGGAAACTACACCGAGCAGGATATCCGCGAGTTGGCCCGTTGTTTTACGGGTTGGGAAGTACGTGCGAATCGATTTCGATTCAACCGCTACCAACACGACAAGGGAGAAAAAAATATTTTCGGCCAATCGGGAGAGTTTGACGGAGATGCCGGTGTTGACTTGGTGTTGGCACACCCTGCTGGTCCCGAGTTCATTTGCAGAAAACTGGTGAAGTTCTTGGTCGTCGACGAGCCGGTACCCTCGGTGGATCTGATTGCTCCGCTGGCTCGTCAGTTTCGTGAAAACGGATTGCAGATCGGACCGATTGTCGAACGAATTCTCTCCAGCAAGTTGTTTTTCTCAAATGACGCAATCGGTCGAAAGATTCGCTCGCCCATCGAGTTTTCGGTCGGCTTGTTGCAATCGCTCGAAGTCACCACGAACTACTTCGAGTTGTCCAAACGATTGGCGGATCTCGGCCAAAAACTGTTCTTTCCACCAAATGTCAAAGGGTGGGACGGAGGTCGCACTTGGGTTAATTCATCCACATTGCTGGCACGTGCCAATCTCGTCCAGGATCTACTCGATCGTGAAGAAACCCGGTTTGCCGGTGGCGGCATGACCGATCTATGCGACAAGCACGAGTTGCATCGACCGACAGAGATTGTGGACTGGTTGCAGACAATGCTGCTCGCAGACGAACTTTCTCCCGAGGTGCGGTCCGGGCTTGTTCGGGAACTCGAATCGGGAACCGATCCGCGCGAACGACGACTGCGACAAGTCGTGTATCTGATGTGTACGCTGCCCGAGTTCCAATTAGGTTAAAGTAATCACTTGCGATGTAATCAGGACTTCGAATCATGACACTCACTCGACGCGAATTTGTTGGACTATCAGTCACCAGTTCGGCGATCTACGGACTGAATTCCAAGGCACCGCGTTTCTTGGTCAACGCGGCCGAAGAAGCTCAGAAGCAGGATCGGGTACTCGTTGTCATCCAGTTGAGCGGCGGAAATGACGGATTGAATACGATTATTCCGTTCCATCACGATGAGTATCGAAAAAACCGGCCGGAACTGGCCGTCCCTGCGGATCGTGTCTTGAAGATCGACGACAATCTCGGCTTCCATCCCGAACTGACTGGCTTCGCGAAATTACTGGAAGCGGGACAACTCGCCATTGTACAAGGGGTCGGTTATCCCAATCCCAATCGATCCCATTTCGAGTCGATGGATATCTGGCATACCTGTCAACGCAAGTCTGGCCAACGTCACGACGGTTGGTTGGGACGTACCATCGATCAATTACAAAATGATCCATCGAGCGATGCGAGCGCACTGCACTTGGGACAACAGAAGCAGCCGTTCGCATTGACCTCTCAGCAGTGGCGTGTCCCGTCCGTCCGTTCGCTGGAACAGTTTCGGCTTCAGGGCAACAAAAATGGCCAAGCCGAGACGATCAAAAAGTTGGTTGCGACGAGCCGTCCAAAATCCAACGAACTCCTCGATTTCGTGCAATCGAGCACCACCACTGCCGTCGATGTCAGCCAGAGATTTAAAGAGATTGGCAAGACGTATCAGTCGAAGGCGGTCTACCCGAAATCTGGATTAGGCAAGAAGCTTGAAACGGTCGCCCAACTAATCGATGCGGGATTAAGGACGCGAATCTATTATGTCGAAGTGGATGGTTTCGACACGCACGCGCAACAAGCTCCCGCTCATGAAGCATTGCTCCGAGAGGTAGGAGGTGCCCTGTCAGCATTCACCACAGATATGATTGGGCAAGGGCAGGGGGATCGCGTGCTGTCGGTCTGTTTCAGTGAGTTTGGTCGTCGTGTGCAGGAAAACGCCAGCGCGGGAACCGATCACGGGACTGCCGGTCCGATGTTTCTCGCTGGTCCCATGGTCAAAGCTGGCTTAATCGGAGAGCATCCCAGCTTAAACGATCTGGAGCAGGGAGATTTGAAGCATCACACCGACTTCCGCCAAGTGTATGCAGGAATTCTGGAACAGTGGCTGAAAGTCGAAAGCAAACCGATTCTGGATGGAGTGTACGATCCCATCCAGATCATCAAAAGCTGATCGACCCACGAGCCGGCGTCACGATCTGCGCGGTCGATTCATCGATCCCGATGCCGAGCCACGCGGGATGACGTGTGACCAGAGAAAGCATATCCGGCTGTCGATTGCGTTGTGTAAAGTGCTGATCGACGGCGACGCCCGGTAATAAGCCCAAACCGTTCTGGTAGCCGTCCGCGCAGTGTCAATAATCTCAGACGACTAAAAGTGAGTGAGGTCAATAAGTTGAATTGGATGGAAACAACGAGCCTCGATTTCTATCTTCTTGCGCACAGCAAAAACGACTGATTCATACATCAATCATGCTAATACTTGCAATAGAATTTATGCCAGCAATTCTGGAATGATTTCACCGGCGACATCAGTCAGTCGATAATCCCGACCGTTGAATCGGTAAGTTAGACGTTCGTGATCAATCCCCAGCAAGTGCAAAATCGTCGCGTGCAGATCGTTCACGCCGACACGATTTTCCACGGCTTTGTATCCGAATTCATCACTCGCACCGTATTGGACTCCCCCCTTGATGCCTCCTCCCGCCATCCACATAGTGAATGCGTTTGGATTGTGATCGCGTCCCAGACTTCCCTGAGAATCGGAAGTCCGTCCGAATTCGCCACCCCAGATTACCAAAGTGGAATCTAACAACCCACGTGCTTTCAAATCAGCCAGCAAAGCACCGATTGGCTGGTCGACTGACTTGGCAGCAATCCGATGGTTAACCCCGATATCGCCATGGCCATCCCATGGCACATCTCCCACGCCACCCGCTCCTCCATTTGTCCCAGCATAAAGCTGAACAAAACGAACTCCGCGTTCAATTAACCGACGAGCGATGATACACTGTTTGGCAACCAGATCAGTTTCCTTCGCGCCGACTCCATATTCGTCTTGAGTCGTGTTAGTTTCGAGCGTGACGTCCATCGCTTCGGGTGCCGAGGACTGCATACGGTAAGCAAGCTCAAACGACTCTAACCTCGCGGCCAGATCGGCTTCGTGCGCTCGCAACTCTTGGTGCTTTGCATTCAGAGCATTCAGTACATCCAATTGACTACGCTGTTGTTCGTTGGTCATTCCATTTCGTCGAGCCAAATTTGCAATCGGAGTTGCACTGCGACCATCAATGGCAGTTGGTTGGTAAACTTTCGGGAGGAAGCCCGGAGACCAGACCGGGTCTCCTCCTCGTGGCTTCACGCCGTGCATGACGACAAAGCCGGGAAGATTACGATTAGCAGATCCCAAGCCGTAACTCACCCAAGATCCCATACACGGCCGACCTTGCAAAAAGGCTCCTGAGTTCATTTCCAACATTGCCGGAGTGTGATTGTTGGATCGGGAAAAGCAGGAATGAATGAATGCCATGTCGTCGACATGCTTCGTCATGTGAGGAAAGATTTCCGAAGCCCACGCACCCGACTCACCATACTGTGCCCATTTGAAAGGAGACTTTAACACCTTACCGCTGGTTGTGAAAAATCCGGTCTTCGGATCTGCACCCGCTAGCAATTGCCCATTGCGATTTTTCAGTTCCGGCTTGTAGTCGAAGGTATCGACCTGCGAAGGAGAGCCCGGCATGAACAGCCAGATCACCTGTTTGGCCTTCGGAGCAAAATGAGGTGCGCGAGTCGCTAGCGAACTTTCCGCTGTGGGTGCCGCGTTCAGCAGCCCCTCGTCGTGAAGCAACGCAGTTAGCCCCAAAGAGCCTGCCCCGAGCCCCGATTGCCTGAGAAAATTACGACGGTTCA
>JAQWSQ010000136.1 GCA_029243145.1 Planctomycetaceae bacterium
CTCACCCCGCGTTGCGGTGAGAGCATGGCACCCGATAAACCGGTTGTCATGACGTTCAAATTGCCAAAGATCGAGTCGCCGTCAGGCGAACCACGAACGCTAACTCTGGTAGATCATGATCCGCAAGATCATTTTTTTGACGCAAAGACGCCGAGACACGAAGAATCGCGAAGAGCTTCATTCTGTAATCGGGTGGCACTCGACGGCTTGTCCGCCAGTGGGAGAATTTGTCTCACGCGGAGACGCGGAGACGCGGAGAAGAAAGAAGTCATCAACGCTCATCAGATGGCATTGTTCTGATCAGTGAAGATTAGCGGTCATCAGTGTTCTTCGGATTGTTCACTTCGTGTGGAGAGTACGGCGAAGAAAAACGCATGCTCACGCAAGCGAGAGCATGACACCCGACTGATGTTGCAGTGAAAAATGAGTAAGTGAATGCGTTGTCGTAGCGACTGTCTTGATGTTCAAATGGCGTTACAGGTCTCAGTCCACAGCCAGAACTTGCACAGCATCCGCGTGAGCGTTTCCGCCCGCGTCTTCCGTCGAGATGGTTACGGAGACCGGTTCACCTTTTTTGAGTGAGAATTCGCCGAGAGAGACGAACCCTTTTTCCAGCGGGGCAGGTTCTCGCATGTCGAAAGTCATGTTTTTTGTGCCAGCCACACTTCGCACTGTGACGGGAACTTTCGATCCTCGATTTTCGTGATGTCCATAGGCGATCCGAATGTCAAACTTGCCCGTCGAGGGAGCTTTGAATTCAAAGCGAACAGAGGCATTGGAATTGTTGCCGGCATAGAGATAGCCATATCCGATATACCCTTTCAGACCTTGGCCCTCTATCCATTTTTCCACTTTAATCGCCTCCCGATCATCGATGACCAATCCCTCCAGTTTGGCTGGATCGACTCCCGAAGGAGGGCCGTATGGTCCCGCGAGTGCGGGGATGTCTTTGGGAATCATGATTTCCCCTCGAACTGTTTCTCGTCGCGCTTTCCCGGGTAATTCCAACAGACCCTTGAGTTCATCAAGATGGGTTTCATACACATCGCGCGGAAGACAATCGTACTTCCGACAGATGGAGGAGGCTTTGCCGACCACTTCACCCATCATACCGCAGGTCTTCATCACGCGAACTGTTCCCAAAGCTTGATGAGTCACACTGATGCATCGTCCCGCCATAAACAGATTATTGATATTGCGAGAGTAGAAGGATCGATAGGGGACCGGATAGCCATACTGCCGATCAACACGTCGGTCGTGGATCGCAATCGAGATAAACGGATTGTCTTCAAACTGACCGACGAATTGTTTCTTGGGATAATGCAAATCAATCGACCAAGTGCTCGGGACGCAGCCGTCCGGGAATTCTTTCTTGTTGACGATATCTTCTTGGTTGAGCACCACGTCGCCCATTAACCGTCGGGATTCGCGTGGTCCGCCGATGAAGGCGATCCATGTGAGGAAGGCGGTTTTGTGATCGTCGGCACCGTCAAAATTTTTCATGGCATTGAAGGCACCGTAAACGGCTCGCAAATTCCAGTCGCGAATAGCTTCCGCGTCTTTGATGGGATCTTTGTCAAAGCCAGATTCCCAGAACCATTGACCGTGATGATCGCGAGGGTAAGGGAAGTCTTTCATCTTCAAGTCGAGAGCCCACGGCGTCTCAGGGTAACTGGCTGATTTGTCGCCCTCAGCCCAAGCCCACATGTTGCTCATTCCCATACGACCGCCGGGCTCCATTTCCCAATCGGCTTCCGCGAGATAGCCGATGGTTCCGTGGCCGGTACAATCCACAAAGAGTGGGGCTGTGAACTTTTTGTGTTCGCTGGTCCGCGTATCAAATGCGTAAACGGCGGTGACTTGATTGCCGGCAGTGTCCACTTGGTAGGCATGATGATTCAGAAACAAATCGATGTTTGGTTCCGCCCGAACGATCTGTTCTTTCTTGGCGTCTTCGAATTCTTCATAAGTTCCAGGCGATTTCTTGGCGCTGTCGGCAAACTCTTCCACCATTTCACCGATTCGTGGATATTTTCCTCGACGAATGTTTCCCATCGCCCAAACTCGAACTTCGCTCGATCCATTACCGCCGAGAACCGGGCGGTTTTGAATAAGAGCCACTTTGCAGCCCATGCGAGATGCGGAGATGGCCGACCCCATTCCCGAGTAACCACCACCAACAACGACCAAGTCGTATTTGTCTAAGGAGGTTGGCTCTTTCTTTAATCCCAGCAGTTCGCGTCTCCAGCCGGGTAGAATATTTCCGTCATTAGGCGGAACGGCACCTTTTTCGGTGGTGAAATAGATGGCATCACAACGTCCATCGAATCCGGTCATGTCGTGGATTGCCAAAGAGGCTTTCGGATTGTTGATTTTGACTTCGCCACCATATTGCCACTGCCAGTTTTTTCCTTCGGTGCCGAAAGTTGTTTTCAGCGGTTGATTGTTGACCTTCAATTGAAAACGCCCCGGATGTCCGGGGGCGTCCCATCTTGCCACCCAGTCAAATGTACGAGCATAAACATGATAGGTGCCTGTTTCGGGGAACGTCACATCGGACTTGGCATCATCGACCGGGCGTCCCAATCCATGTGCCAGAAGATAAGGTGAGCCCATCGTGTTAATAAATTGAGTGTCGAGCTTCCACCCGCCGTGAGTTTTGAAACTTTCGGCTTCTACCAACAATTCGGCCGCATTCGTGGTTGAGGCGATGGAAATCAGGCATGTGATGGTAATGAACGCGATACGCAACATGAAAGCATCCTTTGGTCGGTCTTCGAGGCTCGTACTGAAGTGGTTTTATCTTACCCGAAATCTCATGTGATCTGAACAGGCAGTCTGAGGCTGAATTCCTCAAAAGGGACTGGTATGTGCTTCCGGGCATCACCCACCCTCCGCCTGAAATCGAATCTCTCGCTGCCTACTTTTGACAATCGCGCCGGAAAACGCAACATTATGAGATATGGAACTCGACTTTCGTAAAGACCCAGAGGTTCTCAGTCGAATTGTGGATGAAATGGCCGATGGTGTCTTCACCGTCGATGCCCGAGGACAATTTGTCGCTTGGAGTCAGGGGGCCGAACGAATCACTGGATATTCCCCAGAAGAAATCGTCGGACGGCCGTGCAACATTCTTGAAGGTCCGAACTGTAAAGGCTTCGCTAAGATTCACGACTTGCTGGCTATGCCTCTCGATGATGTCCCCGGTATTTGCAATCAGGAATGTAAGGTCCAGGCGAAGGACGGACGGGAAATTTATATTCACGGTAATTTGCGATTGTTGACTGACAACCAGAAACAAGTCATTGGTGCAGTCGGTACATTCAAGGATATGACCTCATTTCTGCTCACCAACGAGCGGATCACATTGCTCGAGGAACAAACGCGAGACCGTAGTGCTTTCGATCGGATGATCGGAAAAAGTGCCGTGATGCAGGAAGTCTTTCGGCGATTGCGATTGGCCGCACAAAGTGAGGTGACCGTCTTCATCAGTGGTGAATCGGGAACTGGTAAAGAACTCGCCGCACGAGCAATACATGCATTGAGTGATCGCAACGATCATCCATTTATTGCGATTAATTGCTCTGCGATTCCCGAGACGCTTCTCGAAAGTGAATTGTTCGGACACGTCAAAGGTTCCTTCACAGGAGCCGTTCGCGATAAATTAGGAATGTTCCAGACTGCTAACGAAGGAGCTCTATTTCTCGACGAGATAGGTGATCTCTCCCCACTGATTCAACTGAAACTGTTACGAGTCATTCAGGAACGCGAAGTTCGTCGTGTCGGCGAAGAGAAACCAGAACATGTCAACGTTCGACTACTGACTGCCACCAATCGTGATTTGAAGAGTCTCGTCGAAGAAGGTAAGTTCAGAGAAGACTTCGATTATCGCATTCATGTTTTTGAGATTCATCTACCAGCCATTCGTGAGCGACGCGAAGATATTCCCTTGCTGATTGAATTTTTTTTAACCGAGCTTTCCGGGGAGCTTGGGAAAAATGTGACGGGGATCGCCCGTGATGCCCTCCAACTCATGATGGGATACTCCTGGCCGGGCAACGTGAGAGAATTGCGAAATGCGCTCGAGCATGCCTTTGTGACAGTGAATGGAGAGACAATTACCTTGTTGGATCTCTCCCTCCCC
>JAQWSQ010000155.1 GCA_029243145.1 Planctomycetaceae bacterium
GAGTACGGTTGGCGCGGGCAGCTCGCCTCTTTTTTCGAGGCGGTCAAAAATCACTTGGAAACGGGGTACAAAAAACAGAAGCAACGCGATCAGTTGCAATGAGCCGGCAAACAACAGGAAAGCGGGATATGCAATCGCCCCAAAAATCCGACTCCGCAATTCCTCATTTCGTTCAGTAAAGCGAGAAAGGCTATTAAGTGATTCCTCCAAGAAGCCGCCCGTCTCACCAGCTTTGACGATATTGACAGCGAAAAGATCAAAAGCGGCAGGATGTTCACCCATTGCCGTTGACATGTTCTGTCCATTAGCAACGGCGACCCGTATTTCTCCAATGATCGAGGTGAGAGAATTGTTCTTGCTCCGACCGACTAAAAGTTCCAAAGAACGAACTAAGGGAACGCCCCCTTCAAGAAGATCCGCCAGATTCGAATAGAATAGTGCAACGTCTCGGTTACGAACTCTTTTTCCGCCAGCCAGTTTCTTTGTCGGTTCCACCTTGATCGGGTAGAGGGATTGTCTTGAAAGGCTATGCAATGCCTCTGCTCGGGATTCTGCATTTAGTTCGCCTCGAACGAGGCTTCCCGACGTCGTCTTGGCAACATAATGAAAACTCATGACCCGACTTACTCCGATTCTTCATTGCTAATGGTGGTCAATCGGAGCACTTCTTCGATGGTCGTTTTTCCCTCACTTACTGCAGCCCAGCCGGACTGGCGAAGGGTGCGCATTCCATTGGAAACTGCTTGATCTCGAATCGCATTTGGGTCGAGTGTAGTTAGGGCGATTCTTGTGACTTGCTGGTCAAGCACGAGTAGCTCGAAGATGGGAAGCCGCCCTGCATAGCCGGTTTGTTGGCACTGACGACAGCCCGTTGCGACCCACGCCTGTGCGATAGACGCTGGGAAATCTTCCGGTGTATCCAAGGCACTGATACTTTTGGGAGCCTTGCAGCTTGGGCAAAGTCTTCGCGCAAGACGCTGCGCCATTACTCCGCTCAGCGTCCCCGCGACCAAGTAGGGTTCGACACCCATGTCGACGAGCCTCGGGAGGGCGCCGCATGCATCGTTTGTGTGCAAGGTGCTGAAAACGAGGTGACCGGTCAACGAGGCCTGCACTGCGCTTTGTGCCGTTTCATGGTCACGGATTTCACCAACTAGAACGACATCCGGATCGTGTCGTAAAACGCTGCGTAGTCCTTTTGCAAAAGTTCGACCAATTTTCTCATGGACTTGTATTTGGTGAATGCCTGGAAGGCTGTATTCAACCGGGTCTTCAATGGTGACGATCTTGATTCTAGAGTCTTTGATAGCGTTCAAGGCACTGTACAGCGTCGTGGTTTTACCGCTACCTGTCGGACCAGTAATGAGAACCATGCCATTAGGGCTGCGAATAAGATCGAGGAACTTCTTCTCCTCAAACTCCGGGATCTCGAGTTCCTCAATTCCGAGTACTTTCCGTCCGCGATCCAAGAGCCTCATCACCACATTTTCACCGTGCAGCATGGGGATCACCGATACTCGGACGTCTGTCTCGCGTGTGCCGATCACACTTTTAAAACGCCCGTCCTGAGGCAAACGCCGTTCTGCAATATTGAGCTTTGACAGAATCTTGATTCTGCTAACGATCGCTGATCGGTACTGCGATATATTGGGCGAAGTGCTGACATGCATCAACAGTCCATCGACCCGATAGCGGATTTGAAAATGGTCCTCCTCGCATTCTAGGTGGACATCGCTTGCTCCCATTTGAAGTGCATCGATCAGTAACTCATCGACCAGCTTCGAGACAATCCGCTGCTCGCCCAAATCGTCGATTCCGGAAGAGTCTTCAAGATCCTCCGATTGGAAAGGATCATCTGCTACTGCGGCATCGCCGAAGGCAGTCGATCCAACTCCCAAACGTTGCTTCAAAGCTTTTGCTATCTCTTTCGGATCTGCCAAAAAAGTCCGGATCTTCTTGCCGGTACGGAGTTTTATTTCCGTTGGAAGATCGAGATCGTGGGGATTCGCAATAGCAACGCACAGTTCTCCATTCTCAACTGCAAAGGGCACAAATCCTCGATCATTCAACTGGCTCGGTGGAAAAAGACCAAGGAGCTCATCCGCAATATCGGTGGCAGTCAAATCAATGAACGGTATTCCGTACCGCGAATCATAGACCTCATTCATGGTGTTGCGAAACCTTTTGCAAGGTGTACTTTTCCCGTTTCAGTTCGCATCCCAGTTTGAGAGTAAGAATTCTCTCCAAAAACACCATGTTTCTGTCCCCGGTGTCCAAATAGACCTCGGCAGATACTCGAATGCAATTCGTTCCGTCGAAACTATGCGTCACGAATCGTGCGACGAGACGCAAAGACGGCGGAACTTGTGAAGGGCGGCCACGAGTAATGACGAATACACCGAATGTGACGCCTGCTCGAGGACGTCGCCGATGTCCTTGCAGCTCTCTAATCGCTATCCGAATGTTAGAAGGATGGTCAAGTATCTCGGATCGCTATGTCGAACCCCGAGCCAATTCCACGGGGCCTTCACGTGAGCGCCCCGTCATACGGGATACCTTTTATCACGCTTTCGCGATGACCTCCTTTCCAACTTATTGTCCCGATCATTCGACTAACGCGGGAATGCTGTCCTGTACTCGCATTGAAGTTGGGATTGGGGACTCGCGGCCAGATAATTCGAATTTGGAGGTTCACGCCAGGTGGGTTTACGCCCCTGCTATCGGGGTGCATAGGACTATCTCCCGCAACGCTTTTAGACTGACGGTTCAATTCTTGCTGGTTCAGCGGAGTGATAAAAAGTATTCACGAGACATGGTGAATCAGCCTACACCAGATTCCGGTGGCTGATGCTTTCGCGAACTTAACCAGGTTTGATCGTCTCCGCCTCAAGTTTGCGGAAACTTGCTTCGATCGCTTCTTTCAAAATTCAGTAGCCCCTGCGGCCATGATGAGTGCGTTTCGATCTAGGCTGCCAACTGTTGATTGCATTTGCGAAAGGGCTTTGAACTGCGGTTGCCTTCTAGCTGTGGAGCAGAATGCAATCTGTTACGGTGTTGAAGCCATCGACTCGATGAATATGCTTTTTCGTTCGAGCAACGACTTGGAATAAACGGAGAGTAACTCGCCCATGGTGACTTTGAAGAACCTGCTTATTCCACCAATGAAAAAGCACGGCCGACGCATTTTGCGTCGACCGTGCCACGTCAGGATCCCTGACGATACACCCCTCATCACCTTCCCATAGAGTAGGGCAAAGAGACACGGGACCCTTTTTCAGGAATGAACCGACCGATTCCTATTCAACGTGGGTGCGATTCTCCGTCGTCAAACCACCATCTTCAAGGATTGCGTCGAATTCGTTTAACTCCCGTCCGCCAGGCAGTCCACCTTGACCGGTTGCCTCAACCTCAACGTATTGTGGGTTACCAGAACTGTCGACACCATTCTGAATCCGCAGACTTGGATGGTCGAAAGGAGCAGCATTGGTCGACGCATTTTCATCAGTTAGCGTGTGCATGAAAGCGACCAGGCTGTCGATCTTCGAAGGATCCTCACGCAACAGTTTGATACCGTTGACATCAGGTGACCGGTCGGCTTCGTTTTTGAAGTTACCACCGCGAGCGTAGAACTCGACCACCTCTCTGAGCGACTTCATGCTTCCGTTGTGCATGTAAGGACCGGTGTATTCAATGTTCCTGAGCGTGTTTGTTTTGAAGGAACCATTGACAGCAGCGAGACTTGGGGCGGTGCCGGATCGCAGAGTTTCCGACAGAGGTTTTCCCTCGAATCCTACCCCTCCGAGCCCGACGTCCTCAGCGGTTGGCGTCACTCCAATGTTGTAGAAACCGGAGTCGTATACCTTGACGATGTTGCCGAACTGCATTTGCATCGGCTCGACCGCTGCTTCTGCACCAGTGACACCAGCAAAGAACGGACCTTCGTGGCAGTTGATGCATTTACCCTCATTCAAGAAGATGCTGAGACCCTCTTTCTCCTGATCAGTGAATCCGCGACGGAAGCCCGATCGAGCGAATGCGTCATACTTGGTTTCGCCTGGAATAAGCGTTCGCTCATAAAGCATGATGCTCAAACTCCAGAAGAGAGAGAAGTTTGCTTCCATCTGCGTGTGTGCTCCGTCACCCACAGATGCAACTTGATACCATTCCGGCTTAAAGGCAGCGCGAACCAAGTCCGCATAGGTCTTGCCTGCGAGGTAGTCGTTTCCAAGAACGCTATCCTCTGCGGCAATCGTTTGCGTTGCCAGCGGCGACAATGTTAATGTTTTCTGACCAAGTTTCGCAAAGGTTCGACCGATGAACGAAGTTTCAATATCGTCGGTGGGAGGAGCAGCGGCCTGGGAGGCTAACGCAGCGTTCTTGATCGAGATCGACACCTGCTCAGCAGCGACTCCGTCAGTCGATTTCCAAACCATCGCTGTCGGGTCAGTGTCGCCGAGGTTGTTGACGCCGTTGAACTCGTTTTCAGCCCGTCCGTCCCAATAGAGACGCTCGTGGAAAGCCGCACCGTAAGTGGTTGGTGCGTTTCGACCCGTGACGGCGCGGTGATCTGTCCCTCGCGAACGGAATAACTTTGTGACAGCGGATGCACGACGACTTCCTTCCCGTTTCCCGCTCTCTTGGGCTGCGTATTGCGTGCCAAGATCAACAAGCTTCTTAAAGAGCTTTCGCTGAATACCCTGCGATCCAACCACGTCGTCATTGTGGCGAAGCACATTCGCTTCGTGATCATTCGGATCGACATTCTCTCCCTCTAAGTTATCACCATTCGGGAAATCGATCGTTTTCTTGAGAGGATCCACCTTGGCGTGGAATGGAAACATGTCAGCCGTCAACGCCTTATTCGGACCGTAGAATGAGCGATCGTCGAAGTCGGGTGACTGGGCGGAGGCGTGACCACCTGGAGCGACCGTGTTTCGGGTTCGCACATCTACACCGAAGTGATAGTGACATGTTGCACAGGCCACGAACCCATCGCTGGAAATCTGCTGATCCCAAAACAATGCTTTTCCGAGTGCTACTGCTGCCGTCTCATCGGCGACGTACTCGGAGAGGTCAATCTCAGGAAGCGAAAGCGTTTCGAGCGGTCCGGGTGCGGTGGCGGCAAATTCCTCCGCCGAAATTGTCGCTGTGCGTTTCCCGGCGGCGATACTCGTCGGTGCTGTGAAAAGCGTTGACTCGCTCGCCTCGGTTTGAACTGGAGTCGTAACTTCGACCTTTGGTGCCGGTTGGGTTCTAGCGGGTTGCCGCACGGGACGTGATGCACGGGCACGCCCTCGCCGTCGCTGCGCCTCTACCGTCGATGAGGCGACGAACACGGCCGACAAGGCCAGTGCCATCGTTAAACAAGGTCCAACTTTGATTTTCATTTCTAATGTCCTTTTCACAATTCTGAAAGTGAGGAGTGTGCCGATGCGAACAGACCGGCCGGATGGTCCGGTCACGCACTTGGAAAGGGTCCGACTCAGTAAGCGGGATTTCCCGACTGCGATTTCAGAATGTGTCGAGACCGTGTCGTTGGACACGCCCGAAAGGGATGGGCAAATAGTACCGGAAACGAAGAAAGACACCGGAAATTACGGGGGGAAACCGTTTTACCCCTCTAATCAGAACTCCTCAAAAAAGATTTTCATGACTGACATTCAATTTGTTTGCCAACTTCAGATTTCGGGCCACACTGAGCGTCTATCGCTTCGGGGGATTGCGTGCTTTGTCGGATGTTTGTTGCCGCCGGGATCAGAGAAATGCCAGTGGCAAGATCCCCCCTCGAGAAGTCAAATGGATAATCAGTTACCCGCAGCCCCTGTCAGTTTCGTGTCTGTCGCCGGTGGTACTTTAGACGAGACCACGGTCTCATCTACACGGACGAGTCTCCTTGAATCTTCGAACCTAGAATCGGTTTACGAGGACCTTAGGAATCTGGCTTCCTGGCTAATTAGGTCAGAGAAAACCGCGTTGTCACTCGAAGAGGTCGATTTGGTTCACGAGTCCTATCTACGGCTCACCAAGTCTTCAGAAACTCTTTCTTTTCAGTCTCGCAAACAATTGATCAACCTGCTGGTCACCACAATGCGGCGTGTTTTAATCGATCATGCAAAACAGAAAGCAACCGAGAAGCGTGGTGGGAATTTAAAGAAAGTTTCCATGGAGGGAATTGACCTTTCGGATAACCGAGGTGGGGCCGATCAAAGACAGGAGTTGCTCGACTTAGAGGCCGCACTCGATCGGTTGGCCAGCATTCACTCGCAGGGCGCGCAAATCGTCAAACTCCGCATCTTTGCGGGGCTTACCTTCGATGAGATCAGCGAATTATTAGGTGATTCGCGAAGCAGTATCTACCGGCAGTGGATGGTAGCGAGAGCGTGGCTGAAAGCTGAGGTTGCTCCACTCACTAATGCTGATGGTGCACGATAGCCCCCATTTTTGACAGAATTCTCTGTTGTTAAGAAGTGAGTTACGCGATGGACGCTGACCAGACCGCACTTAGCCTTCTATTTAGCAGTCTTGCCTCGGATAACGAAGCCGAACAGGCTCAGATGATTTCACTGAGTGCTCCGACAAAAGCGATCCGTCGCAAAGCATTGGAACTGCTTAAATTTCATCACGCCGAGGACCAAAATCTCCTGCCCAAAGAAGCGAAAGGAAGAGTCAATCTCGTTGATAGCGACTATGGATCGAAGATGCTTTTCGAGACAATAGCCGGCGAGTGTGATGACTTGAATACTTTTAAATTGCACGAGTTGATCGGTAGAGGCACTTCAAACGACCTGTTCCTTGCTAAAACAAATCCCGCCGACAAGAGAAACCTTGTGGTGAAGGTTCCGCGGTTCATGTCAGTGAAAAAAGGCTTGAAACGGCTGTCTCGCGAATTGCTAATGATGGAATTGGCATCACACCCAAATGTTGTCCGCGGCATTCGCGTAGGGATTCTTGAGAATGAGCGACCGTTTTTGATGATGGAATACGTTTCAGGCAAACGATTAACATTGTTCCTGAAATGTCCTCAGTGCAGAATGGATCAAGTCTTCGATGTTCTGTCCCAGATTTCCGCAACAATCGGAGATCTTCATCGACGCGGAATCGCGCATTGCGACTTAAATCCAGACAACATAATCATCACGAAGCAGCCGCATGGTTTCCATCCGACAATCATCGACTTCGGAAGCAGTCGGCCCCTAAATTATCCGGGGCGTCACCACTTTGCCTCGCTAGAGAGATGCACCACCGGTGGGAAGAACATATCGGCTGAAGGGCGACTGCCTGTTGCCAGTGAAACACTTAGGTTGAAGGATACCCGCGCACTGTCGATGATGGCTTTTTTCTTCATGAAAATGGATCGTAATGAAGATTGCCTCCGGAAAGAATACGGCTACACAGTCACTCACGAAATAAAATCTTTATACTTCGACCTTGTGTCTTCGAACTCGGGGAAAGACACACCAACCGCAGATGCAGTTGCAGAACGATTCGCAAACATCGCGTCTCGAATCAAAGCTTGATCTATCGTGGCCAATTATCGAGGCCAATACTTTCCGAAAGTAACGCTCTAGCTTCACACGGTTGGCACTCGGTACTGCGCAAGATAATCGCGATTGTATTCAGGAACGCCTCCCTCGGCGTTTTGCTAGTGAGTACATCTTCTTGCGAAACGCGATTTGGTAGCACTTCGCTATGAGCTTCTTGTGGGAACGTTCGCTGAGGCCATTGGTATTCGGGCACTTCGGTATCGAAATTGTGTGCTCGAAGTCCTCCAAGACTAGGTCAAGCTAGGACTCGTGCTGATCCTTGTCGCCGCAATAAAGTACTCGCGGTGATCCTTGACGCCGCAATGCTGCGTGTCGAGGTCGGGCGAGATTCGCAGCAGCGAGACTACATGTTCTTCGAAGAAGGGCATGACGCGACCATTGAGCAGGTCGACGGCAGTGATGTCGACGGCGGTGATCACGTGCTTTTGCGTCTGATTTTCGCACAGCCCAATCCTGCTGAACCGACTCGACCTCACGCGTGGGGTAACGGCACGAGTAGCCTACGCCAGACTGTGACACTTCGTTGCGGTAGGCAAGGGTCGGCGTCGAATGCAAAGGAGGTGCGGCTGGCCGCATCTCCTTTGCCGTACGCGAAAGATTGAGTGTCAGCGACTCGCGTTTCAGAGTGTTTTATGAAAAACAATCAATGCTCCGAATTTCGAGTTTGTTAATGGGAGGATCGCGGTTATACCGGTGAGTCAGTTTAGGTGGGACACGCGGCCTGCGACAAATACCCGGCTTGTGTGGACTAGGGGCCTTAGAGGGGCGTGCTTTGGTCCATGTGGGGCCTGGGTGTCCGCTGCATAGCACTCATTGCGACGAGTGTCCCAGGTGAACCGGCCACCCATGCCCGATGGCGTGAGGTGCGTCGTTAAAGAATTGCTGGGCCGCTAGCCATTCAAAGACGTTTGTATTTATCCTGCGGTCATCGAGGAAAAAAAGAAAATGAGATTTCTAGTGGAAAAACTCACAAAGACGTTAACACTCACGGCAGCCATAGCCGTGATGCCGTCCCTAGCAGCGATAGGGGCGGATGTTGAATTACAAAATGGCTGGGAGGCGTTTAAAGATCCGCAGGCGAGGGCGGCGGGGATCAGGCTGGGCAAGGCTCTTTTCTGGGATGATCAGTTAGGGAGCGGGAACGGTGGCCAGTATGCTTGTGCGTCCTGCCACTACCAGGCAGGTGCCGACTCCCATCCCCTACGAATCGCCGCAGGGCAACAGGGCGCGACGTTCGGTTCATTGGGAGTCACCGTGGCTGACTTCGTTGGGATTTCTGCGATTGCAGACGATCAAGCTCCGGGCGGACTGTGTGCAACTCCTCGCGACGATTTTGTGGAAACCGGGGCACTCCACGTCACCGGTCGAAATGCACCACCTTCCGTTGACTCGAACAGTGTTCACAACTTTTGGGATGGTCGAGCGAACTTCATCTTTAACGGACTCGACCCAAGCGGAGAGGTTCGCCCGGGGCTGCACACCGCGGCGGGGATGCAAAGCGTCTTGATTCGGGAATCGTCGCAAGCTTCGCAAGCGGTTGGACCTCCAAATAGCGATGTCGAGATGGCGGCGGCCGTTCGACTTTTCTCGGATCTCGGGTGGAAAATGTGTCACGTGATCCCACTAGTTAACCAAACGGGAGATGTCGCTGACGAGCTCGCTGCTGAAGGTTACAAAGTCCCTGGTGGTTACATCCAGATGTTAAATGATGCGTTTGCAGGTGGACCACTTGACCGGTTTTTGGGGACTGAGCCGGCAAATGGCGTGGTCGCCCGAGTTTGCACGACTCCGGGGCAACCAGTCGACACGCCTGTCACGATTACCGAGGCAAACTTCACACTCTTTTTCGGGCTAGCGATTCAGGCATACGAGCAGACACTCAGTACCGCTCCAGCCATAACGCCAACACGTGCAATGACACGTGCGTTCAAAGAGTTGCGTTGCAACAAGTGTCACTACGATGACGGTCGCAGCCACGCCGTCATTGGGGATCTCGGGCGTCGTCCATTCGCCGTCACCGGGGTACGTCCGTTGGCCGAGGAACCCGGTGTTGAAGTTGCAGATTTGAATCTTGCATCGCCAGTTCCGAACGATGAGGCAGAGCCGGGCGTCGGATTCATGAAGTCGTCACATCTCTTCAACCTGCCGCTAACCGCACCCTACTTCAGCGATGGTAGTGCTGCAACACTTGAGGAAATGTTGGATTTCTACCTTCGCGGAGGAAACCACGATCTGCCTGAGAAGAGTAGTCAGGTCAGAGTGCTTGATGCCTCCCCGCGAGAACAAGCACTCGTGATCGAGTTGATCAAGGGGCTCACGGATCCTCGAATCGCCGCCGGTTCAGGGCCTTTTGCACACCCATCGCTCGATATTCCACTAGCGGACGGTTCTACGTTGAAACTGGTCGCGAGCGACGCGGGCGAAGCCCCGAATCCCGGCCTTACGTACTACCACTCTGTCAACGGAGTTGAGACACCAGCCCCGATTGGAGGAACTGGGGCTACGGTCGCTGCGGAGGAGACTTTAGTCGTGGCTGAGGATGTCGCAGTCGTGGCTGAGGCCGTCGCCGAACCCGCAGCCCCCCGCGCTCCGAGAACTCGAAACCGAGTCCGACGACCGAGCCGGGAGAGGCGACAGAGATAGAGGCGGAGTAAAAACTGCAATTGCGCGACCTCGCACATCGTCCTTTTCGATGTGCGGGGTTTTTTTATTGTCAATTATTCAACTCGCAGAGACTCACTTTTACGAAGAAGGCGGTTTGCTCTCGGATCCTGTCACCGGATGATCGTGTGACCGAAGAACTCTATGCGGAGAACTGAAAGTGGTTTTACCAATTCGAGCTTGGCGACTTACGCCGTCAAGTCTCTTGAATGCGACTTTGATCTGATCGCCATGCGACGCAACTCCTCGCAATTTTCTCTGCACACAGTTTTGGGCATGTGGAGATCGTTGGACAGGCTGACATGTTGAGACGAACCGTCTTTCCGCATTCCGGTGGGTACCACTCGTCGAAGCAAAACGGGCGCAATCTTTTCCATCACATTTTGCTCAACTCGCGAAATCAATAGGCGGAAACTTGAAGACAATGATGATGTGAGATCTCCAAGGGAAACCCTTACCAAAACCTTATTGCAATTCGCATTTTCTACCGTTGAAGATGATTGGCAGCGTGAGTTCAAGCCAACATACGAGAAGCCCGTCATGATTTCGACAGCAAGCCCATAACGGTGAGAATAGTATGGCGAACTCAGGCAGTGGCATGCCCAACGCCGTGCTGACCGGGGACTTGGAACACCGCGACGCAGGTGAGGCGCGTGATGAATTTACCGGTCGCTCCACATGCTAGAGATATCTGGGAAAACCCGAATCTTAGGTCAGTTCGATCTGCTGAACTCTTCTAGGGAATCAAAGCCCAGAAAAAAGGTTCTGTTGCAGATGGTTGAACTCCTGTCGATCGAAAATTGCGATTTCGGCTCTTAATCGTGTAATCGCCCTATCTGTGAAAATGGATGTTCAACCAGACTACATTGCCGAACGGTTGTCTCCGTGTCTATTTTCCTCTGCTTCCCGCTGACAGTTGGTCAACTCGTTCTATACTTCTAGCGTTAGTGGTTATCGAGACTTCCGTTGAAGACGGCAACTAGGCTACCTCCGAGATCTGCCATGCGAAGCTATGATGCTGATCAGTCATGGCGATGTTTCCGGTTGCTTGAGTGTTTGCAGAACCGTTTTTTGGGCTCGCATTATTCAACCATCCCGGCAGGATTGTTTCGGATGAAACGTTGATCGAGAAATCTCCATGCTGAGGCACCTTTGCGAATACAAAGGATTTTAGATGAGAGCGGTCCGTCGCGGTTTTTTGATGCTGGGCGTTTGTGTGATCATTTTGCTAATGGTTGCCGTCGCCTATTTCTTTTCCGAGATGATGCTTGTCGAGAATGTAGCCTCCAATGGTGCCATCCGCGGTCAGCAATCCCGATTGCTGGCTGATTCGGGCGCGGAATATGTGCTTTCGCAGTTTTCCGAAGCCCACGTCGGAGGCACTCCAAGAGAGCTTTCATCGAATCGTTTTGTCGATTTGGAAATGCCCAATTGGGGTGAAGACTGGAGAGGTAGATTCCGGATAGCTTACTGGGATGCTCGGGCTCAAAAGTGGGCGGCTGGAGTTGCTAATGAATCAGCAAAGCTGAACTTGAATAGGCTCCCGCTGGAAGCCAAGTTCGCCCCGGAGGCGAGGCGAATGCTCATGTGCATTCCCTCGGTGACTCCTTCGATGGCGGATGCGATCCTGGATTGGCTGGATGAGGATGACTTACCCAGAGAGTTCGGAGCGGAGTCGAATTATTACCAATCTCAGAGAGAAGGTGGCAGGGCTCGGAACAGATACCTGGACCAACTTGATGACTTGCTTGGCGTTCGAAATATGACACCCGAACTGCTTTACGGCGAGGGCGGGGTTTCCAAATGGCTGTCCCCAAGGGGTGGGGTGCGATCGAACATGGGGAATTCAAGGAAAAGCACTCTTCAATCGGAAGACGAGCTACCGCTTGAGTTTTTTCTGACTGTTTATGGTGGCGAGTCTATTTTCCGAGATAATGGTGCGCGGAAAACGCTCCTCAATCAGGAAGATCTTCCAGCTCTATACGATGAGCTTGCGAATGAATTTGGCCAAGACGTGGCTGCGTACGTGGTTGTCTACCGAATGTCAGGTCCCCAAGACAAGTCTTTACTACCCCAGGCTTCGCTTCTGGAGGATACGCAAGCGGCTACCAGACAGCGGGCTACTGATCAAACAGAATCAGCACAAAGGGCGGAGCCCAATCCAATCGAGCGTGAAAGTGTGAGCCGGGGACCATTGAAGATCTCTTCCCCCGGTATATTTCGCATTCACTCGCTTTATGACCTGGTGGGCGTGAATGTTGAGCATCGATCGGAGCAGGGCATGATTCAGCTTCAAAGTCCATGGCCCGCCGAAGAAAAAACTTACCAAGAGACTCTGCCTGCGTTGCAAGAAAAACTTAGTTGCGTACTCGGAGCTTCCGTATCCATTCAGATTGATGTGAACCATGCTCCAGATTCGGTTTTAAGGGCAATTCCTGGACTGTCAGAAGAGTTGGCGAATTCAATCATCCAGACGCGTAAGAGCTTGGGGATTGCGCCTGCGATCAATGGAGCTTCACCGGCGAGACGCATCTCGCCAGGCATCGACTGGCTGAGGAGCAGTGGGTGCTTGGATTTGGAGCAAATGCGTCTATTCGCACCTTACCTAAGCCCACATGGAAATGCAGTTCGATTTGTCTCTGCAGGAATTACCGCCCCAACCGCAACGACGACCTTCTGCGAATTTGTTATGGACCTTCGCTACAAGCCGGGACGCGTCGCGCTCCGCCGACCATTGATGGGATTCGCTGCGGAAGTTGATTGATAGCGGGCGTCTGCTCCGAAACGATATCTTTGCCTGGCGAGACGATCCGCTGAAGCAGAGCGGAAAAGTTCATCATCGAAATTTGTCCCTCGGTTAGCAACCTTTTTGAGACCTAGGTTCTGATGGTGACTCTCCACCATTCCATTCACCGCTGGACTGGAATCAGATAGGTGACACAAAGCTACCTACAAATAAGGAAAGAGGCGAGCAATCACTTGATTGCTCGCCTCCTGTCTAGCCGTCGATTATGCGTTGCATATCGTGGGCCAGCCCTCAATCTCGAGAGAGATGATCCTTCAACCCAATTACGGAGCAGGTACTTCGGGTACCTCGGGTACCTCGGGTGCTTCAGGCTCAACGTGAACTTCTGGAAGCTCACCGAAGAGACCGGACAAACCACCGCCGAGTGATCCAATTTCGAAGCCAGTCGTGGAGACGGTGAACGCGTCAACCGTAAGCTCCACCGCGCTGATACCTACGAAAGCGTCGCTCAGTGCTTCGAAACCAACGATTTCTGCCCCGGTGTTGACCGAGTCTGCAAGGTTAATGCTCGATGACTGCAAGTTGATCGAAGAACCACTCATGTAGTCGAAAGCGAACATTTGGAAGGCAGCCATTCCAACCGATTGGGCACCTTGACCACGAACTTCTGAACCAGCGGCTTCAGTCATCACTTTCATGCCACTGATGCCAAAATCTGCCAGGTCCTCCGCTTTTGCCGAAGCACAGGATGCGACGACGAGGAATGCGGTGAGGAGTGCTTTAAGTCTCATGATATTTTATCCTTTTAATAATGTTTCTGCGTTTAAGTTGATTACGGAAGCAAAGCCGAGAAGTCGATACCGGTAGCGGCACCGCCGATTTGGCTCGATTGTGCGGCGTTCGAGAAGCCTTCGAGCGAGAAGCGGAAGCTATCACCGATCGAGAAATTCGCATCGCCGAGCATCACTCCACCGACGCTATTCAGACCCAGCGATTGATCCCCACCGGTCAGATCATTCATGTCGGAGAAAACCGAATCCAAACCGGTAACTTGTGAAGTCGCGTTCAAGTTGAAAACAGACCCACTGGCGATGTCCACGATGGAAAACGCAAGTGAGTTCGTTGAGATCGAGCTCAAAGAGCTCTCCAAACCACGTCCGCGAACGTCCATTGCCTCAGTGTCAGAAACACTTTCAAGTCCGGCCAAACCGAAGCCAGACAGGTCTTCGCCGCGGCATGCAGTCGCGGCGAGTAGCATCAGAGCTACGGTGCAAAACTTTCTCATTTCGTAAATCCTCGAGATTTTGGGAATTGTTAAACCGACCGTTTCCAGGCGGTCGTTTAAACAGAAGAAAAGGTATTCGGGGAGAAGAGCGACTTTTTGCCGATGACGTTTCAGAAAATCTGATCGCCTCTACGATTTCCAGACTGAAAATCAGGATTTGAGACCAGGAATTACGGCAAATAAAGAGCGGTCAGAAAGCTTCGGATTAATGCGGCCGGATCGCGATGGAGAAGGAGTCCCCTGCTTTGGGGCTCCAAACAAGCTTCAAGCACGCGGCTTGTTCATCGCTTGCTTATCGCCAAGGGGTAAATCTTTGGCACTTGGCTTTGAGGCAAATTATCTCAAATTTCGAATTGCAGTGACAATTTTTTCCGGCGTCTGTGCATGTGACGCATGATTGTCCACTCATTGGTACAGCTCGTACCGGAAGAAAATTAAATGCCTCGGGACGTTTTTCAAATACCCTACTTTTGAAAACGAACGCTGATATCTGATCAAAACCACCATAAGAAGCAGGCTCGAACGACCTCCCCTTGAATCGGCGGTCGATCACAAACCCAACGTGCACTGGAGTTGTCGCTCCACACAATGGACTGTGATGACTCATCCGATTCACAGGTGGGAGCTTCTGGCAGCAAATTCATGCAACGATGCTGGGGACTATGCAGAGATGCTGGCGACTATGCAGAGTGGGAAAGTGGCTCCGCCTGATTCGCAAGCCCTAGATCAAAAATTAATTCCGCAGAGGAAATTGACACCAATAAGGTGCAGATCCTTCCCAGCATTCTCTGCAAGGGCGAAGGTGGATGCACCGAATGTGTTGTTGTCAGTGAGGAATGCACTTGACTGCGACATGGAGTAATCATCCGCCAATTCAAAGTACTGGTACTCGAGACCAATTCGACCGGTCAGGCGAGATCGACAACCAATCTTATACCAAGATTGAAATCCAATCTGGCATCCTGAATGAAGTAACATGTTGCGGTCGTCACTGACTGTAAAGGCTTGATCTGAAGACCTCGCGACAGTTGGATTGGAGATCGAGGTGGTGACTGCAGTTGCCTGGGTGGTGGCGCTGGTTGTCTCTTCGGACCAAAGCCATGAGATTCTTGTCGACCAAAAGAAATCGATGCCGGCAGTGGAGTTTCCGAACGTGGTGAGTGGCTTGTTGCCCCTGAACGCCATCGTTGGGCCAATACTTTCGAGGCTGTTCTTCGCAATGGAGGATGCGGTGACCTCTACTTGGCCTTCATGGTATGCCAAAGTTGCAAGTGCCGATGCGGTTCCTGAGTACTCCATGCGTCGCACACCCATGGCTGCTTTGATACGGTAATTCGCAATGCAAAATCTCTGTGTGACCTCTAGATCCAGCGTTCTGAGGTCAATGGCTTGACCGGACGTGAAATGGTCGAAAATCGAATTCGGTTTCCAGGCACCGCTTTCGTAATGACTGCTCCCAAGGTCCCAGTAGATCGCCTCAAATCCAAAGACCTGCCCCTGCAAGCCAAGGATGTACCGTTGGCCGTATCCAAAACCATCTCCTGCGCTGGTGGTGAGTGTCTGATCATTGAGCAGATCCGTGACACCAATGTTTGCATTTGCGATACGACTGGAAAAAAGAAGGGTCGATTCGGTTGCCCCATAAAGGCCCTGATCAAAAAGATGTAGTGCCCGGGCCGGATTCAGTATTCTTTCAAAGCCAATGCAACATCGTTGTAGTCTTGTCGTTGAGTTTCTTGCTGGCACATGCTGGAGTTCAACAAATGAATCTGTGGGGGGATGATCCAACATTTCATAACGATTCTCGCCGCTGTGACCCAAGTCGGTGGTGGAGGGGGGCATATCAGGAAGTGGGGCTGGCAGTTGCTCGAGAGGCCCGTCCCCTGAGTCGCCTGCGTGAGGCGAGTTTTGCGACAACCCTGAGCCAAGAGGTGCATCGATAAAAACTGGTTGCAATGCCACCCTCATCCGATTCGCTTCCACGGAATTCATTGGCTGGGCTGGCGTCAAGACGAGTGTGTCTGCTGAGACTTCGACCGAGGTAATATCCTCAGTTTTCGGATTTCCCAAGTCGAGATTTTCCGAAGCCACTCCATCAACCGCGCGGCTTGGCGTCGCAATGAAACCTAGGAATGCAGAGATACAAAAAATCCGTAAAAGTTCGGAGTCACGACCGATCGAGATTGACCGACGTGCGTCACGACAGTTTCGATAATGCAATTTGTTGTCCATCTTCAATCAACCACAGTGCTCTTTTGTCACCCGAGTGAACCGGTAAAGAAAAACTATGGGTTTATCCTTCCTGTTAATTGTCTTTGGATAAATGCTTGAGATGTCAAAGGGGATAGCTTCTCGTGATCCTGGAGTCTTAATGGGCTATCGTCCCGCGGCTTATTGCCAGGTTTGATCACGGCTAGAATCGCGTTTTTCTGCCACTGTTCCGCGAAGTCACCAATTTTGACTCGCTTTTTGCCGAAAACCGGATCGGCGAGGTACACATATTCCTCGTCCATTCCGCGATAGACCACGAAGTGATCGTAGTTGTTCACCGTGATACCCACGATCAATGGCAGTTTACTTTTGCGAAGACTATCAATGTTGAGCTTACCGAGGACGGCGGTATACCCGCCAATTTGCGCAACTCGTTTCAAGTCGGTGAGCGTCAATCCATTTCGAACTCGATCTTCTAGTTCTTCCCGGGACAACGTTTTGGCAATGACCAATAAAATGGCGGTTTCGGATAGGTCTTCACCCCAGTAGTACACCAAAACGGTAGCCAGCGCTGCTGCTCCACAGGAGAAATCGCGTTGCTGCATGACAACATTCTCATTACGAAGCTGCCTCGCATTTTTGACGTAGATTTGAAACTTTGTGAGCTCATCACGCACCGGTGCACGAGAGCCAAATCTTCGTTCGCTTAGCTCGATTGCCTTTTCCTGGCCCACCGTATCCTTCATGTCCCCTGAGAGGAACGCGATGATTGCCAAGTTTGAAAGCAGATAGATCGTCACACTGCGGAACCGGATTTTGCGCACACGAATGCTCCAGGTGGAGCGACCGATCTCGTCGGCCCATCGCCTTGAGACTGGGGGCATAAGCATGAATTCTCGCTCCTCTAGTAGGTCCACCGAATTCCGAACTCAACATCGTTCGCCAAACTGGTCAAGCCATACCGTAAGAAAGGTTCATAGTTCTTGCTTGCGGCGGTTTTGCTTTTCTTATCTGGCGTGTTGATTGAACCGGCGATTCGAAGAGAAAATGGTTCTGTTCTTGCCCCGGGGATCCTTTGGTCGTTGATCCGTATACTTCCTGTCGATGCACCCGAGAAAGCTGCGCTGATGGTGACATTGGGATTAATCGCATAACCCACACCGGTCTGGTAGAAAAGGGTATTCCCAACGTCAATGCGGTCACCGGTGTCGAGTCGAGTGCCAAAGGTGTAGGTGTAGCCCAGACTTCCAAACAGCACGACAGGATCCATGCTTTGACTCATGTTCGCTCCTGCGGTAAGCGTCCAATAGCCAGCGCCCAGTGATGCATTGCGGTTTTGCTGGGAGAGCGAGATCGCGCCATCTCCTGTCGGTGCCGAAGTTTGCACGAAACCGAGAATCCGCTTCTTGGATTTTTCGGGCGCCCACATGACTCGAGTCAGGCCAAGTCCCAAATCTCCGAGTCCATAGGTATCCGAATCGGTTTTTGAATTGCCGGCAGTGACAGACCTTCCCGACCATCCGATCGGGATACTCATGAATCCTTGCAAATTCTCAAAAAGACCGAGTCGAAACTCGAGCGGGCTCGAAAACACCTGTCGTTTTTGTGTTGCGTTAAGAATCTGAACAATCGAATCCTCGGTGTTGGAGATACCCGCCGCGGGACTGATGGTGGTGTCAACCGAATAACGAAGTCCGTATTCGAATTGATAGCGGCCTGGTTGTAGCAGAACCGAGTTTCGTTTCACGAATTGGGATGTGCGTTTTGGAGGCGGGACTCCCAACTGCTCTGCTTCGGCTTCCTCTGAATCAGAGTTCGTTTCTTGAGTTGGCTGCTGGTTTTGAACCTGGCGGACCTGTGATCCTGTAGTCTGCGGATCTAGGCGATCCGTTGATTCGGAGTCGAATGCAAACCTGACTGTATCTTCGATTGGTTGTGGACCAGAATCTGGTGTTCGATTGAGAGCTTTGTCGGGCGTCGCAAAAGTAGTCGAATCGCCTTCGTTTTCCGTCAAGGCCGCACCGGGCGCGGGCAAACTCTCACCAGAAGTTTTCGCTTTAAAATTTGCAGTTAGTCCGTGATCGGAGTTTGTTTTATAATGCTCGTGACGAAGCCATGCTTCTGCCTGTGCCAAGTGTCTCTCAGAATGCTCGATTCCGCCTGTATCAGTCATCGCAGAATCATCGCTCCCCGGCGTTTGCGAATCGCTGACGCTTACCATCTCGTCGGTTTGGGTGCCGTCCGCAACAACTTGTTCGTCGTTTCGTTTTGTCGGCGACGTGAAAGTCGGTTCCAGGCTGTCTACAAACTGTTCTTGCTGATGAGGTGCGAGTTCATCATGGGTCGCTTCGAAGAAAGTTGGCATTGTAAGTGTCTCACTCCGACGGGCGTGGTCGCTTCGATTACGGATTTTACTTTGGGTCGGAGGTGAATTGCCCGGAGAGTCAGTTTGCTGCTCGTCTAGAATAAGCAAACCACTTGCGATCAAGGAAACCATGCAGACGAAAATGATTTGCGATCGATTTTGCATGGGTTTAAAGGCCGTCTAAATAGCAACGGACGTCCACCTACTGCGGCAACCGTTGACCTGTTGTCACAAATAGACCAGAAGTCTGTCTCCGCGAGATGGTCAATTCGCGGGTACTTGGTTAGCACCGAACCATCGATCAAATGGTGCCTTCTAATCTTTTGAGACGCTGAGCTTTTTTGATAATGTCACCAAAGAGTGAGTCCCCTTGGCCCTGTGTGGCGACCGGATCGTCTTCTTCCTTGAGCTTTTTTAGGTCGAGCCCCTGGCCTTGATTGCTACGATGCATTGGGACGACACCGAGAATTCGATTGGCAACACGTGTCCCTGCCGCAATGGCTTCTGACTCTTGGTGAATTTCGGGGCGAGACTCGACGAAATTTGAGTTCTCACCTGGGATGCCGTCGGATGCTATCGTCGCCGGAGCGCTAGTCGTTTGCTTGTCCTCGTGGCTGCCGGTTCCTTGGTCCAACGGTTCGCAAGGTGGCGTTGAATCCATGGCGAATTCCTCATTCAAAGCGTCATGGCGACGATCGAGCGGAATCGGGATGCTAGCCGCTTCGACGCTATCTCGATCTTTCGCGGCGACCGAGTCTACCTTGTTTTTCGTTTTCGATTTGTTCGATTCGTCTTCCGAGATTTCGCCGGTTGCCTCCGAGGACGTTTGCACGGGCCGTAACGCTGCCGCAGCAGACGCTCCTGGAGCGACACCAGGCTGTCCGTACGCTCCGACGTTTGCAGCAAAATGGGATCCCATTTGTACTGGTACGGCGAAAGGCATTGGCTGGATGTAGCTCATGGGGAGACCGACTGGGATCTGATGAACATACTGCGGTACGCCCCCAACGAACGCGGCCTGCCCAGGCGGATTCCCAGAAGGCCCATTCTGGTTCTCGTTGAAGTCGTTTTGCCCACCCGAGCCGAGCTGCACCTGCAAGCTTCCTCGGCCGCGGATGATGCTACTTAAGATTGCGATGATCAGCGTCACGCTAATCCCAAGGAAGACGCACTTTAAATTCTGAGACTGTGTGGGAGTCAATTGCAGAAGGCTTTGTTCAGCTCGCGAATTATCGATCGGCTGACTCGCCGAATCTGGGTAGGGGGCCGACGAGGTTGAAGTTGCAGTTGGCATCTCAAAACCAGCGAACACACTCGATCCGGATGTGCACAGCAGAAAGGCCAACGCAACAAGAACGCTTCTTCGTGTTCGCGGTGGGGGCGTTAGCTTTCCTGTAATAAACAAAACAAAATTCTATTTTTGAGGGAGTGCAGTGGCTTTGTGGAATCTCTGCCGATTACGGCTCTGCCGATTCAAACAATGATGAGTAGCAGCGTTGACTCATACATAAAACTAAGTTTTGTCTATGCAGCCTTATTCTTCTCGATGGTTGTTGTGCTGATGAGCTGTTCCCAATAACTGTCGGGTAATTGCCGAGCCAATTGCAGGGCACCATTCGCGCCTGCGAACCTAGAATCGTGGATTTTCTTTACTTCCGTTTGTCCCGTAAGATCAAGCCGGTCTTCAATGTACTCAGCGAGTCCCGCAAGCTGGCTACCCCCCCCGGCTAAGAGGATCTCCGAATTCTCGATCGCGAAGTCTTCACTCTCAATCATGCTTAGATGGGAGATTAAGTTCTCGACAATCATTTCGGCGAACTTCTGACAAGTGCTGCGAACGACATCAGTTAGATCGCATGAAATAACCCGACCTGATTTCGTCGGAAGTTCTACCACTGCTGGGGAGGTGTAACTCCCGACGCTGCCGAACTTCTCTTTGATGAATTGAGCTTGCTGCTCAGAAACTTTAACGTCCGGAAATTCTCCGCAGATCGCTTTCCTGAGTTGCTTATCAACATGATCGCCTCCGACTAAAAGGGATTTGAGGTCCTCTGCTGCGGGAAATGCTCCATAGAAGTAGCAGTAATCCACAGTGCCGGCTCCAATGTCAATGATGATGGAGTTGTTGGCATCACTGTCGAGTCCAAAACCGACCGCAAATGGTTCGGGTACCACTGCGACAAGTTGCGCTGCTTTCTCCACCAAACTCATTATGATTTTTTGGCTGTAGATTGTTGCGGAGGACGGAACCCCGACGACACACCGAATCTGTGCACCCGCATCGAGCTCTAGGTCGTCTAGAACACTCTTGACCAAGTACGTAGCCGCAGTAATCTGACTAGCCGGTTGGTCGTCGGTTAATTTCCTATAATCCTGCTCGGTCACGGCTGACTTAAGCCGGTTTCCCTTAAAGGGACGGATGACATTTAACGCTTTTCTATGCTTCCGCAGATCATCACCCATCACATATTTTTCATCGAAAAGCAATCCAGCTGCTGCGTCGCGAGGGAATCCGACTTCGCTAGCGATGCATTTTCGGCATCCATTTGACGCTGCCATGACGGTATACATGGTCCCAAGGTCAATTCCAACATTCGCGATAGACACAATCCACCTCCGGCTTGCCTAAGTGATGATCCGCACACGTTGTAAATTCGGCTCCTCACAGCAAAAACCTGAGGATAATTCATATAATCGATAGATTGGGGATGTCCGATTCGTTGTTAAAACTCTTGATGGTTTCGGTTGTGGAACACGTTCTGCGAGGCCACGTGTTATCGAGACCTTAATTAGGAGCGGCCGCGATAGACTTTTGTGGACCGTTTTCGGCGGGGTCACACGCGACGGTCATGGGCTGTACGCTTGATTGGCCAGTGGAGCGTGTGAATGCCCGATCCGTTAGATCTGCTTCGCACCTCAGCAACTGAGTTGCAAGCACTTGCGAATGGTTGACAAAACTGGCTGCAAGGAACCAGGTCAGCGGTGGGTTGTTTGTGAGCCTCGTCGACGAAGGTTAACGTATTGTCGCGTTCAATTTGAATCTTTCGATGCCTGGGATCGGATGCATCCCGATCAACTTGCCGAAGGCGAAAGGCGATCATTTGAATCTGATTGGCATCACCGCGTTTCTGATGGGCTCAAGTAAGTCGAACGGATGCCCATTCACTGCATGGAGCGGAAGTGCCAAGTTTTCGATTAGCGCGGGTTACAGCACCGGCAACAAAATCCGTCTCATTACGAAGCGGGAATGACTTGTGGTGTTTTGGCATTGCGTCGATTGATTGCGATCACGAGTCCGTTCATCGTCCGAGAACGTGGTTGCAACACCACTTCGCTAATAGTTCAGGCCGATCAGGAAAGTCGCTCCTGATAGTGTCAGACTGGTCCGATTCGAGGATGCAAGTGCATCGATTCTGCCACCAAAAGTTGAATCGTCTGTTAGGAAGGCGAACGACTGAGATTCTGCGACATTCCCACCAAGGTCCCAGTACTGATACTCGAATCCAACTCGAGCGATGAACTGTGATCGGCAAAATACAGGACAGGAATACTCCAAGCCGACCTGGAAACCGAGTGTTAGAAAAGAGGACTCCTGGTCATCAAAAATCAACGCCTTATCGCGGGATCTGGCAGTTGCGGCACCGCTGGAACCTGCATTTTGAGCCACAATGGCTTCAGTAAGAGCGGCACCGCTTTCCTCGGCCCAAAGCCAACTAACCTTCCCATTCCAATAGATTGTCCACGGGAAACACGCACTAGCTGTGCGCCATGAATTGCACGTCCCCATGCAAGAATCATGCCCGCATGCTTCACATTGCAAGTCTGGTGGGAGACCTGTCTCGTCATTCAAAAACCCGAACCGGAGATTGCGACGACCTGATAATGCAAGGACTGGCCCCGCGCCACGCAGGTGTCGCGTGGCTCGAGCAAGTCCTGTCAATTCAAGACTGTCATGCATTTGGTCGACAATGGTCGCCGTGTCTTCTCCATTGTATTTGGCGTAACGACCACCAAAGCCACTCTCCCACCGGCAGCCAAAGAGGCAGAGTCTTTGAGTGATGACGAGGTCCAGTGTTTCTAGCTCAGCGGTACTGGACGTCAGGAATCGAGGAATGGGACGATACTTCTGCCAGGACTCAGCCAAAACGTTTTCCGAAGCAAAGGCCCAATACTGGCATTGGAGACCTGAGTACTGCCCACGAATACCAAGCGTTAAGCGATTGCCAAAACCAAAGCCGCGCTCGGAAGACTCCGAAACGGTGGTCGTCGCCAGTTGATCCGTCACACCTACCTTGACATTGCCAACGGTCTGTGGTGCAAGCAGGGTCAGTTCGTTTGCTACGTAGAAACCGCTATCGAATACACGAGAGATGCATCCATATCCACTTCCAATGAGTTCGCTGACCATATGGTGATCTGGATTCTTTGCCGGCGCCGGGGCGTTTTGCGTTGGATCGGTACCCTCGGCCGTCTTCTCATCACCTGCTTTTGTGGTTCCATCCGCCGATGTGTCTTGGGTTGGAGCGGGTGCATTCGATTCAGCAACTTGCATCAATGCCATACGTGCAGAGGGCTGCAGTGGGAGGACCGTGTCAAAGTTGGGCTCCTCGATGATTCCAGATTGAACAACCGGTTCGAAAGCATTCCTGTCATCCAGCGTGGCATTGCCCTCCTCCGCGTAATCGCTGCCGACAATTGCGTCTTCCGTGCTGGCATCTTCAACTGCGGCCACCAACATCTCGGTACTTTTAACGCCGTCTTGATTGCTAATGACTTCTACTGCTGTGTCATTCGGTCTGCCCGACGATGCAGATCCACCAGTGACTTTTGAAGCAGCTTCTCCATCAGCTTGAAAGCTTGCCCATTGGATAGCCTTCCCTGGCGAGATTTTAGTTTTAGCGGATTGCCATATCTCCTCGCGAATGCCGTGGAACTCATCGTTTGTTCCCGAATCAATCGCTTCATTGATACGAGCATCCAATGAGTACTCTACCGTTACCCCTTCCGAAGCCTCAGGAAGTGGTGTGGTCATTGAAGTGGGATGAGGTCGTCGACCACCCAGGGCTTGATCTGAATTCGCGGTATAAGTCGGAGGCAAATCAATGAGTCGCTGCTGTGGTTCTGCTGCCACCGTTTCCAGGCCGAATTCACCCGAAGCAAGCCAGTCTTCGTCGCGAGGTGCGTTCGACTCTGTTACCTCAGCTCGCGAGGACTGACGCAAAGCCAGCTCCAGCGAGTTAAGTTGCGTAAATTCTTGGAGCGATTTGCTTTGAAAAATCCCTGGCGATATTGCAGGTGCCTTGGCTTTCAGATGTTCACGACCGCGAAGCCCTCGGAGCAAATCCGATTTACCAAGGCTTTGCTGAGCAAGTGCCGTGCAATAATCGTCAAGTTCAAAATGGCCTGCGGGCCATGATGCGGACAGGTCAATTGATAGCGGAGGCGCGGAGGACGGATTTTGCGAGCTTTGGTAATCGATCCAAGGTTCAGACTCTGACAAATACTCGGGATCACTATCCATCGACCCCGCGCCGGAGAAAGTCGAAACTGCCAAATCCTTCTTGTCATCTAAATCCGGGAAATGCACTACTTTCGCCATCTGAGTCCCGTTTCGTGAAGGCTCAGGAATCGCTTCGACAAGATTTGGTTCCGAAGAGAGTTGACCAAGGGAAAGGATCAGCAATGTGGATACAATCAACAGCAGAAGCAGTCCCTGTAGCTTTAGCCACAGAGCTTTCTGTTTCTTCTGTATCACTCTCCGGTTACTGCTCACCGTGAAAAAATGCCCCGATCTTGCGACTGCGGATATATTGGACCAAATGCCTAATCGGCACATCCGGAAGAAGCGAAGCAATCGTTTTGATTCGTTTCTGGGAATAATCTGTGTGAAACACGAAGGCGTATGTTTCGCAACTTCACCAGTAGACGGATCGATCGTTAAGTCCGCTAGAAAAAAAACTGGAATATTGGGAATCTGCTCGTTTTCAGAAATGATTTCTTTGGAGCAATTTGCCACGAATTAGCGTGTGACTTGTTCAATCGGCCTCAGGTTTCGCCTGCTGACCGATCTCTGCAGGATCTCACCCTTCCGTGAATAAGGTTTGAAATGTCAAGTTTTCGATCAGCTTTCTGTCTGTGCCTCTTGTTGTTCATGCCCGTTGCAAATGCAGACGAATTATCCTTCTTTGGATTGGCAGATGTTCAACCAATGTCGGACACAGCTGGAGAGGCAGTGCGTGGAGCTGGTGGCGTCACTGCGAGGACGACGGGTTCAGCCGGGCTGACTGCGACCATATTGGATCCAGACACGGGTTCAATCTGGAACTTTAATGTCACTCAGTTCAGCGACACCCGAGATATCAAGAATCATTTGTATGAGGCGCGAACCGAGCATACTCGCAGCAATGCATTTTCGGATTTGATGATTGGGATTGGCGACCTCGATATCGCACTTGGAGATTTCCGATTCCAAATGATTGGCTCAGCGGCCCGCGCAACGGCTCGTGCAAACGCTGGTGATTTGGCGGATTACCTTTTCCAATGAACCTAAGTCTTACTCCGTGAATGATTTCCCAGTGGCCCTGGCGAGAAGCTAGGGTGTCTGGGCAGCTATTGTGGTTCGCGTCAATACGCTGACAGTGCAAACCCAGTAGCCTGAATCAAACCTCGCATCGAGGCGTCCAGATCCACAAACGTGGCTTCGGTTTCGAGGGAGATTTCGCGTGCCCAATTCACGGAGCTTTCTCTGACGGTTGCCGTAAGATTACTTTCTTCAACGAAATCAGATGCCGACGAGAGCTGTATCGAATGTCCTTTGATGACACTTGATGTCGATGGATCGAAAAGCATACCCGAGATGAAACTGACTCCCGAATGTGACGTCTGCAAAGCCGAACCGCGGACGGCTGATGCCTCCTGTTTTTGCAGATCGCTCATGTCGAGCAAACCAAATTCCTCCAGTTGCTGCCGGCTTAACGTTTTTTCCGACGGTGCTTCTGCCCAACAAGCTGCGTTGGACAAGAACAGGCCAGAGAGTAACAACAGTCTGACCAGCAAAGCTGAAGGAAGATGGTGGGTAAAGAGAGAACTATCCTGGCTGAAGAGCATCTGGGCTTGATCCAAAGAGACGGCGAAGGTCGATCGTTCTCTAAGTTCTAGCTTGCAAATTCACCCGAATGAATCAGATGCGATGCATCAAGCCCTCGTTCGCTGTGGGAGAGATGCGATCGAGGAGCAAAAAGGGGTTAGATTGGTTATAGCGATTGCGATGCCCTCTACCTGCCAACAAGCCGGTATCGGCGAGCCTTGCCATCGTGCCCTGTCTGCAAATGACCGCGCAACGGTTCTGCACGGCAGGAGATTGTTGTTCGCGCGGTGAGCCGCTGAGTTTCTACCCAGCATGCCACCCATTGATTTGAGGAATCACGCTCAAACCTTTCTCATTTCAAGATGCCGCTGAGTTACCGAAAGAAAGCAGCGGCCGCGCCACCGGAACCACCGATTAGGTTTGAGAAAAAACTGTCAACCGTCAACTCTAGTTCTAGTTGCGACTGATGCTGGTGAATCGGATCCGCTGGCCGAATGGGATCGTCCAGCGTGAGCGAGGACAGAGCTGAGTTAGCATCCAGTCCAAAAATGTTACTGGTGGTATCAGGGTCTATCAAGATCCCGCTCACAAAGCTGAAGCCCGTAGTTTGGGCGATTCCACCAGAGCCTCGAACAGTTGATACAACCGTCTTTCGGATGGGCTTGACGTCTTGAAGACCGAATGATTCCAAGATTGTAACGGAACTTTTCGGCAGATTCGAATCCTCCGCCTTGAGACCCGTGGATATCAAGACGAGGCAGCTAATGGAAGCCAATCGGATCGAACCAGGAGGCAGTAGCCTATTAAAACTAAAAAATGACATGCTGATTTTGAAAACGATTAGCGAAGGATTTGGTTTTATCTGTAGGAGGTTTCGTCCGAGGATAGATCCTTGGAAGATTGAAAAGTCCGGAAAACCTATCGAAGCTAGCTTCACGAATCCTGTTCTGCTAATCAGTCGGAATGGGCCGCTCAACGCATTTGACAGATCTTCTACGTTTATGCTGATTCCTGTCACAGGTTTTTTTAAACACACTGCCTTAGCTCGACTTTTTCCGCTTTCTCGACATCGAATTGGTGTAGTTAAAAACGGCTTCCTTGCACCAAAATCGTGAGTTACCACACTTACGTTCCCAGGCAAGGAAGCCGCCATGATTCGCGTGCCACGTGATTTTAAACCGCT
>JAQWSQ010000184.1 GCA_029243145.1 Planctomycetaceae bacterium
GGCGCCATCAAGCACCCCACGCAAAAAGCAATTTCCTAGCAATAAACAACGAACTGATCGTGCCGATGAATCGTCCGCCAGACTTGGATACTGAGATCGAAACGAAGGAGCGTCTTGGTGTCCTGCTTCGGTCGTATCGACGTGCGGCTTAGCACGGCTCGTTTTCCTTTGCGTTCCCCACGCCGATCTCGGGCCAATCCGTTGTGTAAATGCAGCGCACTGCGATCGTTTCAACTCGCTTTTCGTCGCCGTCTTCCAAATTGGACTCAACTTCGCCCCAAAACCCAACTCATATCAGTACATCAACTCAAGATTCATCGGCCGAAATTTTCGGTTCATTTCCCTTGACCCCACGGGTCCAAAAGGAAATTTGGCACCCGAGTGTCTCTGGAATTGATTTCTGTAGTGATCTGATTAGGTTCGATAGGATTTTTCGGTGCCCCCCCGAGATTTGTCATGCATTTTCTGAAAGCGTATCTACAACATCCAGGACTATATTTGTTGGTCCAGTGGTTGACGGGAGGAATGCGTGCACGGCGGATTTGCATCGCGGAGTACTCTCGATACGACATTGGAGAGCGGGTTTTGGATGTCGGTTGCGGCCCCGGTTATGTCGTTAGGTATCTGCCCGAAGCCGATTACGTTGGAACGGATATTGAAGCCGCCTACATCGACTACGCTAAAAAAGCGTATGGAGGCATTGGAGATTTTCATTTAGTCGAGATCGATCAGAAGACGATTACGGAGTTCGGAAGTTTTGATTCAATTCTTCTCAATGGAGTGCTTCATCACGTGAATGATCAAGTGGCCGCCCAACTACTTTCAACTTTGGGGCAAGGATTGAGCGAAAACGGTCGTTTGTTGACTCTCGATGGTTGTTACTACCCGGACACTTCCACGATCAGTCGAGCATTCTTGAATCACGACCGAGGCGAGTACATTCGATCGGAAACGGAATATCAAAAACTCGCGGAATCTGCCTTCAATCAAGTTGATGTGACGCGTCGCCGCGACCTGTTTTTTATTCCCTGTGACGCGGTTGTAATGGTGTGTCAGCATGCACACTGAATCATCAACAGGCCGACGAAGTGACCAGGCTATATCCGCCGATGAGCGCCCGTCGGTTGGCTCAATTGAAGCCGATCAAGCCTGGAGGAAAAAAGACTTGGCGGCACTATTGGTCGTCCTTCTTTTGGCAGCCCTTTTCCGTATACCAGAAATCAATCATGGTTTGAGTTTTGACGAGTTGTGGATCATGTCGAGTTCCAATGGGAGGGCGGCGGAGAGGTTTACGGTCTGGAACGACGAGATCATTATTCCGGCCTCTCAATCGCCTATAGACCTTAAAACCGCGAAGCCGATTGTGTCGGTTTGGACTGATGGTGTGCCCATGCACCCACCTTTGTATTCTGTCAGTCTTCGAATCTGGCGGGAGGTGTGGGGTGGATCTCAGCAGGTCGCCACGACCTATGCTTTGTTTTGCTCTTTGATGGCGATCGTCTTCGTTTTCCTCGCGTTGAAGACGCAGGCAAATACCGGAGTTGCTGTGGCGACATCTTTGGTGCTGGGTCTTTCTGTCACGCAGATTCATCTGAGTACTGAGGTTCGGGGATACGCATTACTGTCGATGCTTACCGCCTGCTCCGCTTGGCAAGTCACGAGAATCGTGGCTCGTGGTGCATCGATCACTCGCGTTTGGATACTCGGACTTATGTCTCTTCCAATGATGCTTACCCATTACTTTGCAGTGGGGATTTGTCTTGCATTCTGTGCTTGGGCCTGGATTTCATTGGTCGGAAGATTCAGGAGAAATTTTTTCTATGCGGTCCTTACCGCTGCACTGATTTACGCCGTCATTTGGTTTCCAATTTTCATGCGCGATCTTGAAATGTCGGCTGACCCCAACAGTTTGTCTTTCTTGCACCGGACGGATCCATTTTGGAGTCACGTGATACCCAAAGCCATCGACATGCCGATACGCGTATTTGTATACCCCATGAATCGAATCATCACGGTTGCTACAGGCTTGTTGCTGGCAGGTTTTGTGCTGATCGGAATGAGACGATTCCCCGAGGTCCGCGTCTGGGGTTGGATCATTGTTTTCGGAATCGGATTTCTTGTGTTCATGGATCTCGTGCGAGAGACGAATCACATTTCTTTCAT
>JAQWSQ010000198.1 GCA_029243145.1 Planctomycetaceae bacterium
CGGCGAGTCTGTAAGACGAGCCCTTCACGAGTGGTCCCGTGAAAAGACTCGAAGGCATGCCGGAATCCGAATTGGTGGACTGTTGACTTCACTGGAAGTCATCGATTCAACTTATCCCCCCCTCTCCAAAGCACCTTACTACTCGGGAGATCAAATCAGCCAGAAGTACCTTTGGAGGTCTCTCGGTTGGCTCGCCCCCGACATGGTGATCGTGTGGAAACACGGCCCTAAAGCGAAAATTGGTCTTCCCAAATCAGCCTCCGACGAACTGCGTACCGCCTGCAAAAAACACGACCTGCCGATTTACGATCTGGAAGAAACTCATCTCGCTTCAGCCCTCACCTCGGCCAAGCAGACACCGGCAAACATCGGTCACATTCCTGCTATCGAGATCGTCTGCCCCGAAAAACGGTTTCCCGATGTGGTCTATCCTCTACTCTATCAACTGGTCTCAGAATCGATTCCCCAAATCTCATCCGCTCACACAGAAATGATTGACCGGCGGTTCCGCACGCCGTTGGAAGTCGCCAAACAATTAGATGCCGTCTACGGACATCACCTGAAAAGTGTCAGTTATCAACCGGCCCTGTCACTCATCGCCCGCTTGAATCTCGATGACTTGTTGGGAGACAATTCGCGTCACGTAGAAGTCGAGCAAATCGTCGGCGATTATGTCTCCGGGAAGAATCCAACACTCGGGAATAAGCCAAATGGATCAGTCACTGCCGGACACCTGATTTTCTCTGAATTGGCCCATCGAGTCGATCAAGAAAAATACACGCCTTTGGTAAAAATATCTGCCGATCAAATCTTCGACCAAGATGACAAACCCCTACCTGTCATGCCCGCGCATAGTGAGATGTCGGACGCCGTCTTCATGGGCGGCCCCATTCTCGCGGCTGCCGGCAACCTGACCGGAGACGAACGCTATTACGAACTCTGCCTGCAACATGTTCGTTTCATGCAAAATCTTTGCTTGCGCGATGATGGCCTCTATCGACACTCGCCTCTCGACGAAGCCGCTTGGGGACGCGGAAACGGCTTCCCGTCATTGGGACTCGCCCTTGTTCTTTCTGAGATCCCCGAAACGCACCCTGTCCACCAAAAGTTGCGTCAGGATCTAAGTAATCATCTGCGAGCTTTGGTCAAGCATCAGGATCCGACCGGCATGTGGCATCAGATGATTGATGAGCCGGGGAGTTACCGTGAGATGACTTCTACTTGCATGATCACGTTTGCCATTCTGCGTGGCCTGAGAAACGGTTGGTTGGAAGGATCTGAGTTCTCACCGATCATCAACAGTGCGATGCCGGCCCTTATGTCGCGAATTTCACCAATCGGTGAGTTGATCGATGTCTGTACCGGCACTGGCAAACAAAAGAATCGGCAAGCCTATTATGATCGCACTGCGATCCTCGGCAAAGACGAACGCGGGGGAGCAATGGCATTTCTAGTGCTCACCGAATATGCTCGGTATCTACAGGAGCGACCTGCTAGGTCAGAATAGACTTTCAACAAAATCATCTTCTCCAAATCAATCAAACCAACATGAACACACAATCCACCTCCATTGATCCCACAACAATGCTCAAGCCGCGTCGTAAGCTGACCGGCATCTCGGCCATCCTTCTGCCTCTCACCAGCGATCATCAAATCGATGAAGACTCTCTGCGTGCCCACATCGCTCGTACCGCCGAACACGGCCTCATTCCTGCCGTCAATATGGACACCGGATATGTCCACCTCATCGACGATGATTGGCGACGGCGAGTTTTGGACATCACCAAAGAGACGCTCGGTGGTGGACCCTTCGTGGCGGGTTCATTCGTCAAAGATAACCCCGACAGCTCATTCAATTCGGACGAGTACGCCCGGCAGATGGCAATGATCGAAGAGCATGGCGGGATGCCGGTCATCTTTCAGTCCTTCGGGCTGATCGAACAGGATGGCGACACGATTGTGGAATCTTATCAACAAATTGCCGACAACTGTGACAAATTCATCGGCTTTGAGCTGACCAAAGAACTCGCACCGTTTGGGTCAGTTTACGACTTGACTACTTACGCAGGGCTGATGGAAATCCAAAAGTGCATTGGTGCGAAGCATTCGTCGTTCCAGCGCGAACCGGAATGGCAACGACTGCAACTCCGCGATGCCAATCGCCCCGACTTCAAAGTGTTCACAGGGAATGACTTTGCCATCGACATGGTGCAGTACGGCAGTGATTACCTCTTAGGGCTCAGCACGTTTGCTCCCGATTTATTCGCAAAGCGAGACGCTTATTGGGAACAGGGAGACACCGCTTTCTACGAGCTAAACGATCTGCTGCAATATCTGGGTTTCTTCGCGTTTCGTTCACCCGGCCCCGGTTACAAACACACAGCGGCACAGTTTCTCAATCTCCGTGGCTGGTGTACCACCAACGAAACTCACCCCCACAGCCCACAACGGCCGCAAAGCGACATCGCCGTGCTCAAAGAACTCGGCGAGCGGTTGGGCGTTTTGTAAAACTGAAGACACGGGTTATTCCAGGTAGTCGACACTAATCCATTTCAAATCCTAGCTCTTTACACTCAACATGCGGAATTATGAAATGCTAGAGATTGTGATAAATAACTACGACGAATATCTCGTAGTTGTAGATTCGCTCGCACTGATTAGCAAATCCTGTAAAGACAAAAGAAAACAAGGCAAAGCAAATGAAGATGAACTCGAAGCCATCCCTGTTTTAGACACTGCTCGCACCAAACTCGTGCAAGAAACGAAATCTGAAAATCAATCAATCGATAAGAAAGAATTCTGGTTCATTCCAGACATACAAGTTGAAACTGAGCGGGAAAGAATGATTCTGATTTCAGCAATAACAACTTACAGCAACCACATCATGACCGAAGTCATGGATTCAAATAACAAAAAGACACTTAAAAAAACTCACGTGAATGCTGAATCACTGAGACAGGTGTTACATAGAGCCATTTATGATGAAGAGTTTGAAGAAGATTCCGTAGAATTCGAACAGCGATCCGACGAATCCCCAGAGCCGCTCATGAGAACATTAGGACGAATGACTCGGAAGCAATTTCGAGGCAACATAAAAATAAATCAAACAAAAATACAGCCAATTGATAATGATGCAGAAGCTTCAGAATTTCTGAAAGACCTAGGAAATACAGACTAGCTTCTAAACTCACAACTCAGGAATCGGCATTCTGTTCACAACATCGATAACTAAAGGACGTGAGCAAGACAACTAAGTATTCCCGAACACTCAACACCCGATTCAAGATGTCAAGATTCGGAGATTCGGGGACACACCTTGACCGAATCTTGATTCCGAATATTCCATACCCTTGAGCAAGATGTTGTCGTTCATGGGTTTGCGTTGATCACTTCGTTTTGTTGAGTTGTCGCATTTCCATTGGGCGCACCTTCCACGTCACGCGAGATCCCCTCTTTTCTCACGTTGCAGAGGTCATCATTCTTGAACGCGCGAGGATAAATTGGGGAGACCAGTTTGCTCACTAAACGGGATGGCGTAGCCACAAGAGGCATAGCCGTAGTGCGCGAGCACTGCGGGCTCGCACAAATCACCTTCGACACGCAATGACACTTGAACCTGCCCCAACTGCTTGCGCAATAGGGCTATGTTGATGTTGTGATGACGTTCTAATTGCCAAAGATCGAAGTCTTGAATCATCTGGTTCCACAATCGAATATCCAGAATCAAAAATCGACGAACCACGAACGCTAACTCTGATAGAGCGAGTTTGGCAAGACGAGTTTGAATGATCATTTTTTGGGCGCGAAGAAATGGAAAGAACGAAAGAGGTCGCAGCCGAGTTCGCAATAACGCAGGTAGAAATACAAGAGGTGTGGCTGGCCCTTCCTAAGTGTGTATAGAACACTGAACTCCGAATTGCCTCGCAGACTTCGTAGTTCGGAACGCAACAATAACCCCAGATGAAAGAGAATGACTCACGCAGCGGCGCGGCGACACAGCGAAATAATAGAACACTCATCTACGCTCATAAACGCTGATGAGAAAATTGGATCCTGATCAGATAAGATGAGCGATCATTAGTGTTCTAAATTTATGAATCAAAAAAGTAGACAGGCAACGGAACACTGAAATCGAGTGGCACTGAACTCTGGTCTTTCATTGTGCTTTATTGGAGTATCCTTCTGAGCGACCCATGATTTCAACGAGCCATAGCCCGGTCTCCGCAAGCAGTCGGGATGGGAGCAAGTCTCATTCAACATTCAATGACGATTGTCAGTCGGATTTTAAGAAAAGTTTTGACCACGAATGTCACGAATCAAACGAATAAAAAGCAGGGTAGAGCCCGGCATATTGATCCTGAAGGATTTCACCGCGGATCACGCCGATTCCACAGATGACACTCACATGCTCACGCGAGCGAGAGCATGGCACCCGGCTAAGAGCTGCATTCTGTTATCGGGTGGCACTGGTCGGCTTGTCCGCCAGTGTAAAAAAACACTCACGCAGCGGTGCAGAGAAAAACAAAAAAGACTCTCGCACCTGCGGCATCAGAAATTAAATGATCGTAGCTGCGTTCGCAAGAACGTAGAGGTATATGCTTAAACCGCAGAGTTCGCGAAGAACGCGAAGAAAAAACCAGTGAATAAACTCACCACGAAGGACTCGAATCAGACGAAGGAATTTCAAAACAGGGTGGTGGCAGGCGCTCCGTAAAACGGACGCCCCTACTCTGGATTGCTATCCCCACAACTCATTGACCGGCTGGCCATTGTGTTGCACGAGGAATTGAGGTCGTCCGCGGTCATCATCGTAGACCGTATCGAGCGGGATACCCATGTGTTTGTAGATGGTCGCTCCCAAGTCGGCGGGAGTCACCGGACGAGCGGCAATTTGTCCGCCATCTGGTTCAGTCGCACCGATGACTTGTCCGTGTGACATGCCACCACCGGCAAGGCACATGGACATCACGTATGGCCAATGGTTACGGCCATCGGTACTTCCTTGTGTGCCGAGATTGGGTGTTCGACCGAATTCACCCATCGCCACCACTAATGTATCGTCGAGAAGTCCATGATCTTCGAGATCGGTCACTAGCGTCGTGATCAGATGATCGAAGAGTGGCAACAACGGCTTGAGCCCTTTACTGATACCACCGTACGGAGGAATGTTATCGCCGTGATTGTCCCATGTTCCTGACGCCGAATGATAACTGAGGTCGAGCGTCACAAAACTGACGCCAGATTGCACGAGACGACGAGCCAGTAATGCCTGCTGGCACCACAAATGATCGCCATACTGCTGGCGAATAGCGGCGGGTTCGTCTTTTACATTGAATGCTTTTTGCGCACGTTGACCGAGAACAATATCGACAGCCTTCTGTTGATAATAGTCCCACGCATCCATCGAGCCGCTATGGTCAATTTCTGCCCGGATGTGATCGAGTTGTTGCATGAGGGACTGACGCTCGGTCATTCGTCCCCCCGAAAGCGTGGCGTTCGTCTGAAAGACCTGCGCTGAGGTGAGTTTCCCAGAGTCTTTTCCGACCAAGTCATAGATCGGCAACTTGGCCGCATCGTTCCCCTGAAACGGATCGTATTGCTGCCCGAGATATCCGCTGAATCCAACGTGCGTGGGATGTTTGTAGAACGCCACATAAGGCGGCATCTGCGGATGATTGGGGCCGTGATATTTAGCGACAGAAGAACCAAACGATGGCCAGCGATCGCCCTTGGGGTTGGTTCGTGGAGCCGCTTCGAGACTTCCGGTTTGCATCACCATGTTGGGTTGATGGCTACTCTTGCGACAATCGACCGAGCGGATCAGCGAGAACTTGTCCATCATTGCGGCCTGCTTTGGTAAGTGCTCGCAAATTTGGATTCCGGGAACTGCGGTCGAAATGGGATTGAATGGCCCCCTATTTTCGAGGGGACGTTGTGGTTTCATATCCCAGATATCAAGCTGACTCGGTCCACCCGTCATCCATAATAAAATGACGCTTTTACCGGTCACGCTGGATTGCTTGGCTTCGACGGCTGCCGCTTGTGATTTCAGGACATCCGTCAGAGAGAGACCCGCAAGCCCGGCGACTCCCGCCTTCAGCATGTTACGGCGAGTCTGTAAGACGAGCCCTTCACGAGTGGTCCCGTGAAAAGACTCGAAGGCATGCCGCGCGTGGGTGGCAGTTTTACATTGTGGTTTGGCCATGAAATTCTCCGGTGATCGTACCGGAACGCATGATCGGTACTTCACTCACGATATCAATGGACATTGATGCGATCAAGAGCGATATGGCGAGAGAATCAAAATCTTACTCCACCACCGAGATAGAACACGCTCTCTGGCTCGAAGGTACTAATTCCGAATTCGACTTCTCGGTTGAGACTGATTCCGGCTTCCAGATAAGCCACATCACTGGTAACAGGTTGACCACCCGGCCGTCTGGCTCCTGCGGGAAGCAACTCCACCCCGACCGCCAAACGATAGGCGCGATAAGTGAGTTCATCGTCTAGGCCTCCGGGAAGTCCCACCGCCCAGCTTCCCCCACCCAGTTCACCGCCAACGTACATCCAATGCTCGCGATCTCCGTTTGAAGCAATCGGCCAAGTCACGCGAGGACGAGGAAATGTGAGGTCCACTTTGAAACGCTCATGAGGCCACCAAATCAAACCGACTGCCGGCAAAATCGGAATGTCGCTACGTCCCGTCGCGACGGCACCGAAGATCCATTGTTGCATGGGGGAGACTGCATAGATGGCCAAGGCATTTCCGCGGAACTGCCACATGTCGCTCGAAGTGTTCTCAAAATCGGTGGCGATCCCCGGCGTGAATCCAAACATCCACGTCCAGCGTTGATTGACGGGTTTGACCCAATTGATTCCGATGGCAATGTTATAGAACTCACCCAACCCGATCCCTTCGAGATCGGTCATGCCGAAACTAAAACTGACCATCGGTGGGGAACCTCCAAACAACGGTGGTCCTGCTGCCGTTTTGAAGCCTCCCCATACTTCTGTGACTCCGAAACCGCTATCCTTTGGTTCCCACCGAGCATCAAAGGCAACGCTCAATGTCGAACCTCTTGGTGGTTGGCCCGCTGGAGACGGAAGTTCCGGGGGAAGCTCGGGTAACAGGTCGAGTGTCGAATACCCCGTGTCCTGCAATTCTGGATCATACATGGGTTGATAGCCTTGCTCAAAAGTCGGCTCCCCCACAAAAGAGGGATTCGCTGACTGCTGATTGCCGGTCTGACTCAAAAACGGATCGTTGTAGTGGCCTCTGTGACCACTCGGATCTTGTGGTTCGGCAGGGTAATTCGTCGCACCACGATTTAAGGTCATCCAAGAAGGATTGTCTCCTGGCGGAGCATGATAGGTTGTCTGACCGCTGGGCTCTGCCTCATAGGTCGACGATGCCCAACCCTGCGCAATGAGCGCATCTGGCAAGGCGCACAACAAGACAATCAGAACTGTGATACTAAAATGTTTCATCGATAGCCCCGGATGGGGAGAGAGGTGGGAAACACGAAGGGTGCGAAACTATAGGAAATCCGTCGACCGTGGGCAATCGGAAATTTCGACTTGGATCAAGGGTTCCTCGAATCATCATGTCCGATGAAAATGGGACGAAAGAATTCCCCCTGGATAGTAACTTTAACCTTGAGCCAGAAATGGTTTATGATAAATTGAAGAGATTGGAATTTTCAATCATTGAGGGGTGTTAGTTTTTTCACCATCTCTGCATGCTCAGAGGCCATAACGTTGTTGTTCACCGAACGATAGGCCCCAACAAGCCAAGCATGAACCTGTAGTTGCGAAGGATCGAGATCAATCGATTTTTTAGCCGCAGTAATGCCTTCCTCGATTTTTCCCAATCGGCCCAGCATATGTGCTTTACGTCCCCAAACCGAGGAGAGTCGAGGATTACTTGCAAGCAGACGATCTGCCATCTCCAACCCCTTCTCAAAGCGTTCCTGTAAGTGATATATTTCCATCAACTGCTGCAACGCGATTTCCGAATGAGAATTGAATTCCAATACTTGGAGAAATGTTTTTTCCGCGTCAACGAATGCCCCTTGAAGTCTCTGCAGCAATCCCAAACCAAAAACAAGTGACTCTTCAGGTGGATTCTCTAAAAGCCATGACTGTATCTGAACTTGCAATTCTCGTGCTCGAAAACGATCTTTTGCTCGCACAATCTCAGGGATTTCTAATATCATCTTGGCACGTGTGACAGAAGCAGATGTTAGCTCCCCAACCATTTGCGAGAATAGTTGAAGAACCCCTGCGGAATTCTCAGAGGGGGTATTCTGCTTGAGTGGGCGTTTGAGAATTCGATGATCGGTTTGAGAAGTGTGGGCAACATCGGAAGCTGTGAGCTTTGGCATATGGCAATGAATGCATGAGTCCAGCGAAGTCACGGACAGTCGCTCTTGCTCGACGACACTACAATCAATTGTCTCATTCTCTTGGTGGCATTTCAGACAACGAGATCGATAGTAAATTTCTTCTTGGCCCTGAGGAGGGTTCTGGTGTGGATTATGGCAACTGGTACAACCGAACCATGACTTGCTCTGTTGGAAACATTCGCTTGCGTGCATTTGCTCAACGTGATTGACGGCGTCTGTGCTGCCGTCCTTTCCAATTCCGGTGCCTATGGAAAATACGACCCAAGTGTCACTCAGAGGGTTTCCAGGACGAAAATCAAAATGAGAACGCCCCGCTCTCAAGACGCGGTAATCGGGCGATAAGTGACACTGATAACAAACCGAGGCTCGTTTGCCATCAGACAAAGAAGAGGGATTGACGATAGGATCATGCTCTCCTTTAAGGGAGTCATTTGCTGAGTGCAACTGAATGTGTTCTTGACCGGGTCCGTGACATCTTTCACAGCCAATACCGGCTTCCAGAATATGAGGCTTTAGAAAGTGATTCTCTCGAATGGGATCAGCATTGATGCGACCGACATGACAACTGAGGCAGCCATCAGTGATTCGTCTGGTAAATCGAAAATTTTCTTTGTCATATCTGGGAGAGAGATCCCATTTTTCACTTTGCGAATACCAAGTCAACGGCGATTGGAACATCAGACCTTCATCTTCTAGAAGATAAGAATATCCACGAGCACCAGAACCGATGACATAAGCAATTGGCTGGATAAGTTCAAAAATCAGATCCCCTTGCTGGTTAATCATTCTTTCAATATGGCGTTGTTGCCGCTCATCATAGTTGGCAACATATTGTAGACTCCCCACTTCGTTTGCCTGTTTACCGATGGTGACAGGCTGAACATTGGCAAGTTCTGCTGGAGGATGAACCACAGCGTGACTTGTGAAGGAATGCCACATATCCATTTGAGAATATGATTGATAAATATCCTCATGACATTCGCGACAAGATTCACTGCCGGTAAACAGATGAGAATCATCTGGTGAAGTATATGATGGCGTATTTGAATCTGAAGACACAAGCTGCGAATCGGCTGAATTTTTTTTTCGGGGAGGAGAGAGATCAGCCAGCGGATCTGGATTAAGCCATTGAATGCCAACCCCAATGGCCAGACATAATGTGAACGCACCGCCCCACCAAATTTTCTGTGAATTCCTCATACCAACCCGTTCCTACTCTTCAAACCTCTGAGTCCGAACAATCCCACCTCCCTCGATGACCGTAACCCGCTGCCCCACGTCGATGTGATCCAGAGTCTCTTCGATTCCTGAAGGCCAACGAATTTTTACGTGACAAGGTTCGGGAGATTTCCCCATTCCAATTGTGATGAAATGCTCGTGGCTTGAACAATAACTGGTTCCACCTGCCAACTCAGAAACCCAGGAATGTTTGTCTTGAGTCACGTTAATGCGCGTCCCGATTCCTGTCCGATTGCTTTCTCGCCCAATCAACTCAATCTGAACAGCATGACCAACGGATGGTGAAACATTTTTCAAGAGTGCTGTCTCTTCGTCCTGATTCACCACAACCAAATCAATTGTTCCATTTCTGTCATAATCACACGAAGCCACTCCACGCCCCAGTTTATTTTCGGTGAAATAGTCACCTGCCTGAAGACTCAGCTCTACCCATTCGGGGTCTTGAAACGAAAATAGTTGTGCAGGCATTTTCCACGGTTTGCCTTGCGAACTCCAGTCATCGATGTGCCCGTTGGCAATAAACAAATCCTGTTGCCCATTGAGGTTAAAATCAGCCATCACGGTTCCAAAGCCCAGATGGGGTACGGTAGATAGATGCAGTCCGACGGGACGTGTCACATCTCTGAACAATGCGTTTCCTAAGTTCTCATAAAGCGTATTCGAATCGTCTTCGAAATGTGTTACGTAAAGATCAAACCGTCCATCCTGATTGTAATCACCGAACGCGACTCCCATACTGGCCTGGTTATTCCCCAGCCCACTCATGGCGCACCCTCGTACGATCGCTTCTTCGCTGTAAAACAATTTGCTCTGAGCCATGTAGAGAAAATTGGAAGTCGTATCGTTTGAGACAAAAATGTCGGGTAACTGATCATTATCAAAATCAGCGATGACAACTCCCAGAGACTTGCTTCCCTCAGAACGGAGACCGCTTGAAGTTGCAATTTGCTCAAACTGGCCATCACCTGAGTTTAGATAACAGTCGTTCGAAACTGGGTCGATTTCATTAGGATCACAAGTCGACTTCTTTCCCTGAGCATCGAAGCAGGGAACAGGAGCATTGGGGTCGTAGTTCAGATAATTGCAGACGAACAGATCGAGATTGCCATCCTTGTTTAGATCACCCCATGCACAACTGGTACTCCAGAGTTGTGTTCCTTCCACTCCCGCCTTGTCGGTCACATCTCGAAACGTCCCATCGCCTTGATTTTGCCAGAGTTGATTCTGACCTATATTGGTGATGTAAACGTCATCAAAACCATCATTATTGAAGTCTGAAATTCCAACCCCTTGACCATACTCGTGCTCATTAATGCCGCTAGCTGCCGCAGAGATCGGTTGAAAACTGTCATTTGGTAGATGCCGAAAGAGTTGATCAGAGAGGTTTGATTCCGTTTCTATCGGATCTCCTCCTTGTACAAATACCAGATCCATCAAACCATCAAGATCATAATCGAGCCAGCCTACTCCGCCGCCGATGGCTTCTGACATCAACGCGTCACCATACGATCCTCGATCATAAATAAAATCAATACCGCACTGGTGAGCTACATTGGCGAATTGAACCGATATTTTCTCGGCGTCAGCCGACAGTCGTTTTACAGGCTGCGCAATCGTTGTCATCTCCAAAGATTGATTCGCCCCGCTTGTTGCCAGCGGCGTCACTTCTTCAGAGGAAACCGAACTGGCTTCATCCTGATCGCACCCAAAGAGAGCCACCATCATAAGGCTGATGAGGGTGGCCAGGAATCTTGATCGAGGCATTCTCTCCTCCAACCATCTATCTGAGTACTGAACTCAGAAAAAACCCACAGCCGTTAACTGCGGCTGTGGGTAGATTCTTATTCATCAAATCAAGAAATACTTAATCCTTATGGAAGAGTTAGAGTTTCTCCACCTGCGCGAGTTGCGACAGCTTTCAGAATGGAAACGTCCAAATTCTCATTAAAGAAGCGGACCGATCCGTCGCACATGACAGCGTGAGCTCCACCGGTATGGATGCTGGTCCAACCAGTGCAGCGAGTATCATTACCGCCATTACCTCCTGGAATTTCCGCCGGATCAGCATTGATGAAGTCTGAAATGGTGCCAATCGAACCTACTGGCGAGGCCCAGATACCTGTCTTGTTTCTTTCACCAGGCGTATTTTTCGATTCATTCCAGTGATGGTTTTCGAAGACGGCAACTGTGTTGGAGGTACCGTCTGTCACTTTTGCCATATTCGAAGATCCACGCCACCAGACAACCCCACCTTTACGTTGAAGCTGGTTATTATTGCCATCGATCGTTTGATTTGGGTCTGTCCACCCAAGCCCGGGTAATCGAGTGTCGCCACAATCTTTCCAACCGGTCCAAACGAAGCCCATATTGGCCACATAATCTGTGCGGGCACCCGCAAATTCACGACCGTTTCCATGCGAAAACGGTCCGTTGTAAGCCATTGTACCGGTCCCAATTGCGGGAGCAGCCGCCGAGGGACACATCAGGGTTGGCAATTGTGTATTGGCAAGAGCACGACCCTGATCTCCAGCCCATCCTACTCCAGGATTACCGTTCGCGTAAATGTTATAAGGTGTCTCAAACAATCTCAGAGCTTGAATTTGATTATAGAGAGGAGCTTGGTCTAAGTAAGGCAGAGACATCGTCACCCAAGAAACCTGAGCCGCAGTACTCCCTCCACCGGCACTTGCATCATAGTTATGGGGGAAGTTATTGAAGGTGTCATGGTAGTTGTGATAGGCGAGGCCGATTTGTTTGAGATTGTTTTTACAAGCAGATCGGCGGGCGGCTTCCCGCGCCTGTTGAACCGCAGGCAGCAACAAAGCCACCAGCACAGCGATGATCGCAATCACCACAAGCAACTCGATGAGAGTAAAAGCTCGACGGAGCTTTTGAGAAAAGAACGGCATAAATCAGCCTCCTAAAAAAAGTATGTGTAGAAGAAAAAAAATTCAAAGGAAATCTTTGAACTAATGCAACCGTAGTAAAAAATTATAACTCCAAATTGATTTGGTTTTCGCCTTCTTTGACTTCCACTGTTTTTGTGGTCGTCTCGGCGGAGAGATATTCTTTAGGAATCGAGCTTTCCTTGGCAGCCGCTTTAGAAGGATCGCCTCCACCCGCGTATTGTGATTCCATTGTACCTGTTGCAGAGGGAGTCAAAACAACCTTATATTCTCCAGCCACGGCTCCGGCTCCAGCATTCGGGGAAGCAATCGTAAAATTGCCTTCCGCATCGGTATTTCCCGTGGCTGCCCGGCCTGCTCCACCAGTCGGCATCAACGCGACCTGAACATTCCCAACTGCTGTGCCACCAACTGTTAATTTTCCAGTGACAGGATGAAGGACTGGTGCCCCTTCTTCAGACTCACCACAACCAGCGATGAAAGTCCCCAAAAACGCGATGAACAAAAATGAGAAAAGAGAGCGTGTCATTTCAATGCCTTGTTTCTTGGAATAAGTAGAGTTTTCAAATAGTTGGGTGATGGCAGAACGCCACGAAGTGAATACATAAACAAATTCTAATGCTTTTATCGAATCTTCACAAACATTTTCTGATTCAAAATCTGTTTTAATCGATTAATCTCAGCCTGAGAATAGTGCACACCTGATTACGTTCAGCTATTGAATTCGTCACTTTTCAGTGGTCATGAAAGTGGCGTTGCCCCTGAGAGCTTCTACAATTGGCAAATCCCCGACAATCTGAACGTATTCATAGACACCGCGTAGATCCATCTCCCAGAAATCGAGTGGGTTTTGGAGGCTGAGCAGTGTTTTCTCCAAAGCTTTTCCTTTCGCTCCCAACTCAGCCTCCAACCTGGCGTTTTCTGGTTGCTGGAGAATTCGGAAAGCTTCCGCAAGAATCACTCGACTACGCCAATCGTAGGGATTCATTTGTAACGAAGTCCGTGCCGCATTGATGGCTTGATCGGCAGCACCCGATTCCAGCAGAGATCGAGCTCGAAATCGCCAGAATCTGAAATCCTCCGCAGCCTCATTCGGTAACTGATTCAACAAATCAATCGCGACTGAAGTTTTCCCGTCAATCAATGCACTTTCAATTTGAAACGCAAGAACATTTAAATTTTCAGGATACCTTGAGATCAAAGCCTCTATTTTCGACCAGTTACCTTGGTAAAGGCTATTCGTCTCTTGCACGCTTTGAGTGCTGGAATCGTTGTGGCGAGCGACATAATAAGCATGGGCGACTTCGAGAATTTGGTTGTCAGGTTCTTTCTCCAGCCATTCATCAATTCGAAATTTCCCCGTCCCGAAACTCAAACGATCAGAAAGTATCAGGTAGACATAAGATTCAGGTGGTTCACACTGTTTGGCGATGGCGTCACGGATAGTCTCCATCATTTTGTGTCTTTGAACCGATAACGCATAAAAAGAAATTAACCCTTGATAAGCTTCTGCAGAAGCCGAATCGATTTCCAGCATTTCTCGCCAGTTTGACTCTGCCTCTGACGGCCGTTTCAAATCGAGATAGAGAAGATCACCCCGCAACGCCCGAGCTTCCAGATAATGAGGATCTGTGGGTGCAATTTTCCCTAAGGCAGATTGAGCACATTCGAGATCTCCCAAGCTCTGACAGGAATCGGCTAATGCCAACCAACCTGTACCCGAATCGGTATTGTGAGAGACCCACCGCTCGGATATTTCTCTGAGTAACTCCCAATCTTCTGCTTCGCGTGCTTCGACCGCGGCGGTAAAAAACTTCTGCTCGATCTGATCTGCTCTCCAATGGAGTAATGCTCTTCCTCCACAGAAAGCAGCCAACAGAAAAACACCGCTCAGAAGAATATATAACCGCTTCTTCCCAGTCGATTGAGGTGTTTTTAACTCATGCATGAATTGCCCTGCTGTCAAATGGAAATCCGATAATCGTGACCGCTTTCTTCTTCCAAGTGCTGATTGAGTTCACTCTCACCTTGGGCTTCCCGCTTTTCGTCGAGGAATATTCGTGCTAGACTGAGCCCGCAAGCGAGTTCGTGTGTCATCTTGATGGGCACTGTACGCGCCCGTAGCTCAGCTGGATAGAGCAACGGACTTCTAATCCGTAGGTCGCTGGTTCGAATCCAGCCGGGCGTATTTTGTTTTTGATCCCCTCCCCCCGCTGCCATTGATAGCAATGAGTGGCTTCCTAGATCAGAAACTGTCATTCGTTTAGTGCTTGTAGATCTTGTGTTGCGGACGACCAGAGAGAATTTGCTCCTTACCCCACGTCGTGACAGCGCGGAAGGCATCGCTATGGATGAAGTCTGTGAATGCTTGCTCTTCCGACCATTCGCTCGTAATCAGGTACGATGCATCGTCGACCACGTCTTTCCACAGTGTTGAATTGCTATGGCCTTCAGCAGCTTCCAAGGCGTCAATCACGGCCGCGAATTTTTCTTCAAAATCCTGCTGCTTTCCCTCGATAACGTGGTAGTTCATGCCGACAGTGATCATTCTGGCTGCTTTCTTTTTTTTCTGATTTACCGCTTGTACGCGGCATTTGGCGTGAGATCCATGGCTGACCGCCACGAACATATCTCAGATCATTGTAGGCTCGCGAATTCTGTTGTGAAGTCACAAGCGAAGATGGTTTTTGTGAGAGGAGTCGGCTCCCAATGCCCCAGCACTCTCTCGCGCTCCGTTTAGGAAGGAAATTTTGGCAGACTGAACTTTTCGGGATGCGGGATGGGCTAGAATGAGTTTATTGTGCGGCACCAACTCCGGCCCTAGATTTCGGTTATATTAGGAACAGACGAGATCGGCGTGGTTGGGAAGTAGGTGAATAATGCATAATGACTGCGAAAAAAACTATCGATATTCTCACAGCCGAAGTGGTGTGACTCGCACCGGATGTGTGGTTTTGATGGCGATCTGTCTGTTGCTGATTGCTCTGATTCTTCCCGCAATCCAACAATCGCGGAAAGCCGCACGACGGAGTTCCTGCAAGAACAATCTAAAGGGTCTTGGGTTAGCGTTGCAGAACTATCATGACACCTTTGACGGTTTTCCACCTGGCTGTGCCGGTCCCCATTTTTCTCCCCCAGAAAAGCAATGGTCCTATGCTCCATTTCTTCATCCTTGGCTTGCGAGTTTGTCACTTCCACAAGCTCAACTCAACCTGTCTTGGGATGATCCAGAACAAAGACCCTATAAAGACCAAATGGGTCCGCTTCGACAATGGCGAGATTTTAATTGCCCCAGTGACCCTCGATCGTTTGAAATCTACGATCAACCTCACACCAGTTACATCGGTCTGACTGGACTCGATGCAGACTCTGGTTCACTCCCGAGAGATGACCCAAAAGCGGGCTTCTGGGCTTACGAACAACAAACAACATTTGACGAGATCACCGATGGAACAGCAAACACTCTGGCGTTAATCGAAAGTATGAGAGACACCGGATGTTGGCTCTCTTGTGGTACGCCCACTCTCCGCTCACTGGAACTGAAGAATATGCCCTATGTCGCCTACGATGGGGCCGATGGACAATTCGGAAGTGGACACACAGGGGGATGCCAAGCGGTCCGAGCAGATGGCTCGGTCACGTTTGTTTCGTCTAAAATCGCACCGAATGTCTTTCAAGCATTGAGCACCATCGCAGGCGGCGAAGAACTCCCCGAGCATTAAACTTGAAGAGTCGAAACCTGCAACCATTTATTGCTCATCCTCTTCCAGCATCCTTTCGCCATTGAGTTATTTTATAATAAATGGTGTCTCGGTATCGCTCACTGCTTCGATCCAGTTTCGGGCGATCAGTTCGTGTCCTTGAGGTAACGGATGCACGCCGTCCCAGATCCAATGTTCTGGAGAAACCTGCTTCGAGGCCGCATCAAAAATGTCCTGAGTCTTGATGTGAACAGCATCGAACTCTTTTGCCAACCGTCCAACAATGGGAATCAACCGTTCAACTTGATCGCGCCATTGTTTGAACGCTTCGGGATTTGCCAGTCGTCCCGACGCGACGACAAACGGATCGAGCAAGACGATTTTCAACTCTGAGTTTGCGGTGCGACTGGCGGAGAGAATTTGTCGATAGTCGGCTTCCCAAGTCTTCACATCCACGCCGTCGAGTTTTCGTCCGACATCGTTCACACCGATGAGAATACTCAACAGATCGGGTTTCATTTCAATGGCATCCTCCTGCCAGCGTGCCTTAAGATCGGCCACCTTGTGTCCACTGATGCCACGATTGTAGACATCGAGTTGCGCTTCCGGCATATCAACGCCAAGTCTCGCAGCGATCAAATAGACATAACTGTGTCCGAGGTAATGATTCCGGTCGTTTTGGTTGCGTCCCCATTTCATATCGGTGATGGAGTCGCCCTGAAAGAGCAGCCGACTTCCCGTGGCCAATTTGGGCAGACGATACCCGTAGCCTGCCGCTGGATTGCCGGTCGACTCTCGAGTTGCTGCATAAGATTTGTGAGTGATCACTGCGGCACCTGCCGCCATTGAACCCGTTCTTAAAAACGTACGCCGGTTATGCATTTAGATTAGCTTTCATAATTTCAAAAAAGAATAATCAGTCCGACTTAACATTTTACGCTTCAACGATTTCATTCTTTGTGCTCTGAATGAAAGAAATCACATCGTCTGATTCACTTTCAGGAAGCTCAAAAGTAGCAAGAGTTGTTTGGAGATGCTGGATAAATCGATCCCAATCCGAGTCCGAAATCCGCATTCCTGAATGCGTAAGTTTCATATCGCGTCCCGTGTAATACATTGGACCACCGGAAGAATGAGCGAGAAAATCGATCAAAAGTTGTTTCTCACGCTCCAAGCCATCGTTTCCTCGATGCGCCCAAAAACGACCGAGTTGCTCATCGGCTACGAGTCGAGGAATTAAATTGTTAACGACCGCTGAAATGGCATCGTAACCGCCAAGACGTTCATAGAGAGACTTTTCAGCATTCATTTCAATGTACCTATTTTGAAGTATTTCTAACGACATGATCATTCGATTTTCGACAGTTAAGTTTCATGCGTTCTAACGCACCAACTTAGAATTCTGAGCCTTGAGATGTTTGGTAAAAAACGGAACGGCAGCTTCGATCATCTCATCAAACCAGATTTGTTTGACAGTAAACGGATGTGGTGCATCCTTGATGACAGTTAGTCCCTCGGGAATTCCATACTCTTTCATTCTCATTCGAAAGTCATCGGCACGAGTGCTAAGATCATCTTTTTCGCCCGTGATGAACCAACAGGGAGGATCGGTTTTGTCGAGGTGGACCAGAGGCGAAGCGAGACGATAGTTGGCCGGTTTGTCATCGAGAGACCCACCGAGAAACTGCCTCCAGATTCCTCCGCGTTTTTCGTCGCTAGAGACATCACGAGTGCGTTGCGAGAGCAAATCGGTTTGACCACCCATCGGTACCACAGCCTGAATGGTACTGCTGAAGTCGGCATGTCCCCCGCCACCTTCCAATTCAGCCACTCCATCGGACGTCGCCAGCAGTGCGGCCAAATGACCTCCCGCCGAATGGCCAATCGCACCGATATTTGCCGGATCGATACCGAACTGCTTGGCATTCGCTCTCAGAAATCTGACCGCGGCTTTGCAATCCTGAATTTGTGCCGGGAACGGTGCCTCTCCGCTCAAGCGATAATCGATGGACACTGTCACAAATCCATGAGCGGCAAGAGCCTGTGCCACTTTACGATGATTGATTTTACTCCCTTTTCCCCAACCTCCGCCGTGAATACAAACGATGGCAGGCAATTCCCCCCGATCACTCTTGGGGCGGAAGAGATCAAGCTCCAGCGTTCGATCACCATAACGAGCATATGTGATGTCGAATTTCTCATCCAGGCTGTTGATCGCCTGGGGAGGAATTACGGTTTTGCCATCCTCACGCGGTGGTGAGACGTTCTCCACAAACAACTGGGCAATCGTTAATTCGTCGGTATGATTTCCCGGATCGGAATCGGCACAAGACGGGCTGCAAATGGGAGCCGCTGTGTAGGAGTCGGTAAAGAGCGTCCCTTCGTTGACCATCGTACCAATCCGAGGGGTCTTCACCTCAGAAGCACCGAAACAACCAAGATCGCAATACCTTTGATCATCCATAAAGATAGAAACAATATTCGGTGGAGTCGCCGATTCGCAATATTGGGCTGTGAACCCCAATGCCAATCGTATTGCCAGAATAGAGAGAACGTGGCTAGTATTTCGCATGAGGGTTTTCCTTAGATCACTCTCGTGTCAGTTATCATTCATATGATTTATAAATGATACAATTCAGATCTCGGAAATGATCATTGCTTCGAGATAACGACACGATCTCATCAGCCTATCACTAATTAGCAGCTTCATTTTAGAAGGAATCAAAGTAATCAAGAAGAGATTTTTCATGGTTTGGGATTCGACTGGCTGGTTGGCTTATTGGTATAGGGAAGATATTTCGGATGCGGAACATAGTTTCCCTTTCCCTTCTCCCAACGAAATGACTCGCCTTCAATGAGAAGATCTTTGCGGGCATTGAGTGCTGGCTCTGCATCGGCGAACGACTTCGGTGCTAGCTCGGCGAGTTCGGCCTTGACCGATGCGTATTTTTTATCGGATGCGAGGTTGTTCCATTCGTTCGGGTCTTCGAGCAGGTCATAGAGTTCCTCCCCATCCTCACCGTAGCGTATGTATCGCCAATCTCGATTGATGATGGCATACTCACCGGGAGTGATGTATGGAAGATACACATGGCGATTAGTCGCCGTGGAGGAATTCTTCAAAGTGGAGGCGAGCGATACTCCTTCCAGTTGTTGTTGCGGTTTTGGCAGGCCACACATTTCAACAAGAGTTGGGTACATATCGATGAGGCTGGCCGTGACGTCGGTTTTGGCACCGTCAGAGACTCCGGGACCTGCCCAGATGAATGGCACATTCGAAGTCCGTTCCCATAGCGTGTGTTTGCCCCAATGCCCTTTTTCACCGTAATGATAGCCATGGTCGCTCCAGAACACGACGATGGTGTTGTCCGCGTAAGGGCTCGCTTCGAGTGCATCGAGGACACGCCCCATCATGGCATCTGCGTAACTCATACAGGCCAGATAGCCGTGGATTGCATCTTCAACAGCCCCCATTTCGACGAGTTTGTCGTGATGCTGACGTTTCCGGTTCTCTTTTTGTTTGCGAATTTTTGGCGGAAGATCTGCGAGATCATCCTCTTTGTACGGGGGGAGTTCGATTTTCGCAGGATCGTACAGATCGAAATATTTCTGAGGGCAATAATTCGGGAAGTGAGGGGCGTAGATTCCACATGCGAGAAATAAAGGTTTGTCGTGTTTCTTCTTGAGTTGATCGACAGCCCAGTTGATTCGAATGGTATCGGCCATCTCTTCTTCTTTCTCATTGGGGATCGATCCCCAATCCAGAAAGAGACCACCTGTGATTTCTTTTCCTTTGTTGTAAACACTAGCCGGGAAAGGGTTCGAAAAAGGGGTTTCCTCACTCCACGATTCCAGAGCCCAACCACCCTCTCGTTGAAATTTGTTGCGGAAAAAGAACTCGCTCCAGCCGCGTTGATCGATCGCTCCCGCCGGGTGATGAAACAGTTTGCCCGCGCCGAGTGTTGTGTAACCTGCTTTAGAGAAGCTCGTTTGCAGAGATTCGATCTCGGGATGATGGACGAAATAGCTGGGAGTGCTGTAACACCCCGTCGTTGAAGCGAACTGACCAGAAAAAATGGCGGCACGACTGGGAGCACAAAAGACACCGGCGGTGTGCGCGTTCGTAAAGTTGACACCGCGAGCCGCAAGCCGGTCGAGATTTGGAGTAATTGCCCTCGGAGTTTCTTCCAGAGAGCCCATCCAGTCGTTCATGTCATCGACAGCGAGAAATAGTACATTCGGCGGCCGGTCGGTCTCCGCTACTGAGACGGCGGAAGCCAAGCAGAAAAACAAGCCAGTGATAAATGCCCGAGAAAGTGTTTGCAATGGCAGTCTGCCTTGATTGATCGCGTTCAACATTCAATCCTCGATTCAGTTTGTAGGTACAATTTGCTTCACAATAGATCGATTAGCATGGTGAGTGAGTGCCGACGGACTTCGACACATCGATAAGCTGTAGAATCTACAAAGAATGATTAGCGCATAAAAGAAGCTCTCGACACAACCAGCGGTCGAGAGCTTGTCTTGAAGAGGAAATCGATTTCTTGTCAACTTCAGTGCTTCAGATCGGGTGTCACCAATTGATTGTCCTTTTCGGACTCGTCGGCATTATACCGTTATCCTGAAAAATTCAGGCGGTTGATGGACCAAACGAAAAAAGGCTTCGCCGTCACTTTCACACAAGATGAGGAATCGATGTCCTCGAGTAAAAAATATCTAAGGGTTTACACGGAATAAGACTAGAACATTTGCTCCATACACGTCTCCTCCGAAAGTGAAAAATACAGAACGTATTCCACAAGGTACCTCTCGTCTGACGTCAGACTTATTTTGTCGTCAACCACCCGAATCGTCAATAACTTTTTCTGACGAAATGCGAGATGGAATTCTCAGAAACCCTCTCTGGCCCCCTCACAGTTTGATGCGAATCAATTGAAGATCCGTGATTCACAGCAAAAAAACTGAAGACCGGCGAACACACATCGACGCGGTTTTATTTTTTCCTTTTTCAAAAATATTCGCAATCTCTTCGCAACGACTGACCGTAGTTGCGTAACAGACAGGCCAACTGCTTGAGACATCAACAATCAATGCCCAAGTCTGACAAGAATTTTTAGCGGGTGGGCGACAATTCAGTCGCCGAACCTCGCTAGAAGCCGATTTGTCGATAAATCAAGCGATAACGCCCAGTTTTTGGACTGTTTTTTGCACATTTTTTCTCAGACAGACAGATTCTCAGTTATCTTGAGAATTAACTTTCGAATGCCACTGCTACCTGATTGACCAATAATGACAATTCGCGTCTCGTTATTTCACCAAACTGTCTACGAATATCCCGAACCGGCAACTCTCGGCCCTCATACTGTTCGACTTTGACCTGCGGCTCACTCTCGAACTCCGGTCGTTGCTTATTCATTAACCACAGAACCTGAGGACCATTTTCTCAACTGGTTACAAGATCCCTTTGGTAATTTCGAAGCCCGTTATAACTTTTCCAAGCCGACGCGCAAGCTCTCCTTTACCGTCGATCTGACCGTCGAGATGACCGTCATCAACCCGTTTGATTTCTTTATTGAAGAACATGCCGAAGAGTACCCCTTCGAATACAGCGAAGAACTCAAACAGGATCTCAAACCTTATCTCGCCATTAAAGAATCCGGCCCGCGCCTGACGGAATACCTCAAAGGTTTCGACAAATCTCCCCGTCGTACCATTACGTTTTTGATCGAGGCCAACCAGAAAGTCCAATCGGACATCGGCTATTCCATTCGTATGGAACCGGGCGTGCAAACGTGCGAAGAATCTCTCGAACGCAAAAGCAGGTCGTGTCGCGACACGGCGTGGCTGTTGATGCAGGTGCTGCGTCACTTTGGTTTTGCCACCCGATTTGTTTCTGGTTATTTGATTCAATTGAAACCGGATCAGTTATCACTTGATGGCCCGAGCGGTGCGACCGAAGACTTCACCGATCTCCATGCCTGGACCGAAGTGTATATTCCGGGAGCCGGTTGGATCGGACTCGATGCAACGTCAGGACTGCTTGCCAGTGAAGGTCATATTCCACTCGCCTGCACACCGCTGCCGAGTTCGGCAGCCCCCATCGATGGAACCTCATCGCATCCCACTGCCTCTTTCGAACACACCATGAAAATCACTCGGGTTCACGAAGACCCGAGAGTCACCAAACCGTACACAGACAAGACATGGGATCGCATTCTGAAATTGGGTGATCAAGTCGAAGAAGATCTGATCAAGAACGATGTTCGTCTGACAATGGGAGGAGAACCGACCTTTGTTTCCATCGATGATCAGGAAGGTGATGAATGGAACACAGCAGCCGTCGGCCCGGTCAAAAAACGTCTGTCAGAAGAACTCCTAGGACGTCTCGAACAACGCTTCTCGAACGGTGCATTACTTCATTTTGGACAGGGGAAATGGTATCCGGGAGAACCATTACCCCGCTGGGCGATGACCTGCTTGTGGCGAAAAGATGGCGAACCAATCTGGAAGAATGAAGAGTTGATTGGTTCCGAGGAACAAGAAAAACAAGTCAGCATCGACGATGCGGCTCAATTCGCCGAAACGCTCTGCGATCACCTCAGTGTGGAACCAAAGTGGGTCAATCCGGCTTACGAAGATGTCTGGAATGTGATCAATGAAGAGCAGAAACTTCCCGTCAACGTTGATCCTAAAGAATTCGATCTCGATAAAGCCGAGGAACGGGCCAAGTTGGCTCGCTCACTCGAACGCGGTGTCACAGAGCCAACAGGATTTGTGCTACCGCTGAAACGAGCTTGGTGGCAAGCGGAAGCCAAATGGGCCAGCGGTCCTTGGCCGTTCCGTAGTCCCAAACTGTTCCTGATTCCCGGCGACTCTCCCATCGGATTGCGATTGCCGCTCGATTCTTTACCCAATAAACACAACCCCGACGATCCACGCCCCGACATCTACGAAGTCGATCCGTTTGAGCCGCGGAGTTCTCTTCCTCGTTATGTGGAACTTCGCAATGCCGTCCAACAAGCGGCTCTAGAGATGAAATCCACAAAAACCGAATTCCAAAAAGCAGGTGACAAGACCGAAGGCGAAGGGACTGAGCGGGAACCTCTCACCACCAGTAGCGGTGGCCCCAAAGACATTGTCAGGACGGCCATGTGCATCGAGCCGCGCGACGGTCAACTCTTTGTGTTTATGCCACCGACAGAATCACTGGAAGATTATCTCGATCTGACAACCGCCATCGAAGAAACCGCCGAGCAGTTGCAGACACCCGTTGTGCTGGAAGGGTATCTTCCACCTCACGATGATCGTATTGAACTGATTAAAGTGACTCCCGACCCAGGTGTGATTGAAGTCAACGTACACCCGGCCAAAAACTGGCGTGATCTGGTCGATATTACAACCAGCATCTACGAAGAAGCTCATCAATGCCGTCTGGGAACAGAAAAGTTTCAGCTCGATGGACGACACGCGGGAACCGGCGGCGGTAATCATATTGTGATGGGTGGCCAGACGGTGGCCGACAGCCCATTTTTACGGCGTCCCGATTTACTCGGAAGTTTACTCGCCTACTGGAACAATCACCCCTCGTTGTCGTATCTGTTTTCGGGATTGTTCGTCGGGCCAACCTGTCAAGCTCCACGAATCGATGAAGGCAGACGTGATGCGGTTTACGAGTTACAAATCGCACTCAACCTGCTGAAAGATATTCAAAACCCGCAACCGTGGTTGGTGGATCGTTTGTTTCGTCACCTGGCAGTCGATTTGACGGGTAACACACACCGTGCCGAGTTTTGTATCGACAAACTTTATTCTCCCGATTCGTCAACCGGTCGGCTCGGCCTTGTCGAATTTCGTGCCTTTGAGATGCCACCTCATGCTCGGATGAGTTTGACACAACAGCTTCTTTTGCGGGCGCTGGTCGCTCGATTTTGGGAAACACCGTATGACGGTCAAGTGATCGATTGGGACACTCAACTCCACGACCGGTTTATGTTGCCCCACTTTTTAATGACCGATTTTCAGGATGTCATTGATGACTTGAAGAAGTCGGGGTACGACTTCAACTATGAATGGTTCTTGCCTCACATTGACTTCCGCTGTCAACAGATCGGAACTGTAGAATACGACGGTTTGAAACTTGAGATTCGCCAAGCGATTGAACCTTGGTATGTCTTGGGAGAAGAGGCTGCCGGAGGTGGAATGACTCGCTTTGTCGATTCTTCGACCGAACGCCTCGAAGTGAAACTGACTGGCGGCATTCCTGACCGTTACATTGTCACCTGCAATCAGCGAGCGGTCCCCCTCTCTCCTGCGGGTGTTGTGGGAGAATCAGTAGGAGGCGTTCGGTTCCGTGCGTGGAAACCACCGAGCTGTTTGCATCCAACGATTCCCGTCCATGTCCCCTTAGTCTTTGATGTCGTGGATACCTAGCAGAATCGATCTATCGGTGGCTGCAAGTATCACATCGAGAATGCGGGGGGGGGCTGAACCCACCGTCATTCCCCGTCAATGCGTTGGAAGCGGAAAGCCGTAGGGCTTGTCGATTCTTCCACTTCGGACATACGCCTGGAGAAGTGAATATTCCCGACGAGCGTCCGGACCCTCATTTCCCCATGACCCTCGATTTGAGACGATCCCTCCGATAATGAGGGAGGATTTCGCGATTTCCCTCGTTCCGAGGAAGACGACGAACCGCTCCAGAGCTACAATGTGTTGCGCGATTGGGCGTTTGGAATGCACTCCGAAACTTTGTGAAACATGGCCACCGATACATCTACCAACGGCTTCGCAGAATTCCTCTCCGGTTATCAATCGGACGAGAAGGTCTTCGATGAATTCTATGATTCTGATGGAAAGCCTCGCGAGCAGTGGCAGCGTTTTCTCGAACGGTTTGGAGGGCAAAGTCCTGAAAATTTGATCGACCGCTGGGACTATACCAATCGCATTCTCTGGGAGAACGGCGTTACGCTGAGTCCGTTTGAAGAGGAAGCCGCCAATCTTCGACCCTGGGAAATTGATCTGCTTCCGCTGGTCTATGAGAAGGCACAATGGGAACCGATTAGCCGAGGTGTTGCCCAACGTGCGCTGCTGATCGAAGCCATTGCCAACGATCTTTACGGCCCACAGAAGCTTTTGCAGAAAGGGATCCTGCCCCCGGATATTCTTTATCGCCATCCTAATTTCCAACGCGCATTCCAGGGATTACCGCGTAAGAACACGCCGATGCTTTTATTCGGCTGCGAACTCGCCCGATCACCAACGGGAAAATGGTTCGTCATGGCCGACCGAACCTCGGCGCCCGCGGGAATCAGTTACGCAGTTGAAAACCGGATCGTCATTGGTGCCGGTCCCCTCTCGCTTCGCGTCACTGTTGATGTTGAACCTGATAACGGCGAAGATACAACTCCTGCCTGAATTCGCACTCACGGTTTTTTTCTCTTTCCAGTAAAATCTCTATGTCTCTACTCTCTCTTTCAAACGTCACCTTCACCTGGGATGCGGATCCCATTCTGGATGATGTCTCAATCGAAATTGAACGCTACGAACGGATCGGGCTTCTGGGCCGAAACGGAGCGGGTAAATCGACGTTGATGAAAATCTTCGCCGGAGAACTCGATCCCGACGAGGGTGGAATCCGTCCTGAAAAAGGTTGTCGTATCGCACGATTGGTTCAGGAAGTTCCCGCAGACACCGAAGGAACCATCGCAGAAATTGTCGGTCGAGGTGTGAGTGATGACCATTCGCTGGAACGACCCCACCTGGTCTCAAAGATTCTTTCGCGGATGCAGCTCGACGAGAAAGCGCAATTTGCGACACTCTCTTCAGGAATGAAACGGCGTGTGCTGTTAGCGCAATCACTTGTCGAAGAGCCCGATATTCTGCTGCTCGACGAACCGACTAACCACCTCGACATCAATGCCATCAAATGGTTAGAGAATTTTCTGCAGGCTTATAATGGCACGCTCATTTTCATCACGCACGACCGGGAATTCCTGCAATCCCTCGCCAATCGTATTCTTGAACTTGACCGAGGTCGTCTGTTTGATTGGACCTGCGGCTATCAGACATTCTTGAAACGCAAAGCCGCCGCTCTCGAAGCTGAAGAAAAACAGAACGCTCTCTTCGACAAAAAACTGGCCGAGGAAGAAGTCTGGATTCGCCAAGGTATTAAAGCCCGGCGCACACGTAACGAAGGCCGTGTAAGAGCCCTTAAGAAGCTTCGCGAAGAGCGCCAAGCACGACGTGAGAAAGTGGGAAACGTTCGCTTACAAGCGGTCGATTCGGGACGGTCCGGGCAACTCGTCATCGAAGCAGAAAAATTGTCATTCGCTTACGAAGATCGCAAGATCATCGATAATTATTCCACACTCATCAGCCGAGGTGACCGGATCGGCATCATTGGGCCAAACGGGGCAGGCAAATCGACGCTACTGAAGGTGCTCCTCAAACACCTCGAACCACAATCAGGATCCGTTCGCCAAGGGACAAACCTCGAGATATTGTACTTCGATCAATTACGAGAACAGATTCTGGAAGAAAAGACGGTCGTCGAGAATGTCGGCGAAGGACAAGAGATACTCGAAATCAACGGGCAACGAAAACACATTTATGGTTATTTACAGGACTTCTTATTCACCCCTGAACGCGCAAGGCGTCCCGCTCGGTCACTCTCGGGAGGAGAACGAAACCGTCTACTACTGGCAAGATTATTCAAACGCTCATCCAATTTACTCATCCTCGACGAACCGACGAACGACCTGGATCTGGAGACTCTCGAACTGCTTGAAGAGTTGCTCGCCAGTTATAGTGGCACCTTACTGCTGGTCAGCCACGACCGGGCCTTTCTGAATAATGTGGTCACGGGCATCATCTCGGTCGAAGGAGATGGAACGATTCACGAAATCGATGGTGGCTACGACGATTATGTCCGCATTGAGAAACAGGGGTTCGCAGCTCTGGAAACGTCAGCAGAACCAACAATCGCCTCACAAACTGCTGCGGAATCTCTCACACCTGCTGCAACGAAAAAAAAACTGAGTTACAAAAATCAGCGTGAACTCGACGAGTTACCACAGAAAATTGAACGCCTCGAATCGGAACAGAAGGAGTTGACCGAGACGATGTCTGACCCGGACTTCTTCAAACAGGATCCCCAGACCATCACAACGGCGACTGATCGGCTGGCGAACATCGATACCGAATTGAAACATTGCTACACACGCTGGGAAGACCTTGAAGGATGACTGTCATCCATTCTCAAAGTGTCGAGCAAAATTTCCTGTTTTTGAATCTTCAAAACGAAAGTCCTCGTGATGCGACTCTTTGAAGGAACTCCATTTGACAGGCCGCTTCGCTGCGAGATTTGCGAAAAACTGGAGGGCGACTGCACATGTCCACCTCCAGAAATTGTGCGAACTCCCCCCGAAGAGCAAACCATTGTAATCGCTATCGAAAAACGGAAACGAGGGAAAACCGTGACCGTCATTCGCGGACTGGCCGCCGACAATGATCACGCCGCTCTGTTGAAACAACTCAAATCGACATGCGGAGCGGGTGGCTCTATACAAGACGGCAACCTGGACATCCAGGGAAATCATAGAGAGACTGTTCGCACTCTTCTGAAACAACAGGGCTACAAATTGAAGTAGACCCTCCACCTGTGGACAGGCCAAGTCCATTTGCTATAATCGATTGAGGACATAGCTTGTATTTCGAGAGAATTCATCGGGAGAATGCTGATCGTGTTACTTCGAGCCACACAGTTTTTAGCCCTAGCGGTATTGTCGGTAGTCGTCGGTTGTACTCCGGGAGATGGCGATGGAACACCCGTCGATAACGATGTCTCGGCAGAGAAGCCAGAGGCAACACTCGCCAATGCAGAAACTGAAGATGATTCTGCGAATGTGGAGCCAGGATCTGAAACACCAGAACCGGAAACACCGTCCGCTGAGCCTGTCGAACAAAAATCAGCCGTTGAAACGGCCACTCTGCCAACCTCGTTGGAAGTGAAATTGGGAGAAGGCGACCTCCTGACTGGTATCCCCGGAGACGGCCCCCTGAAACTCGATGCCATCAAGAAGTGGCTTGCCGAACCAATGAATCATGTCACTCTTGAAGTCTCTCTACCGATGGGACTCAATGTTGGTAAAATCCCACAAGAGCCACTGGAAAAGAATCCGCTCACTAAAGCGAAAATCGAACTCGGCCGACAACTCTATTTCGATACGCGACTCTCATCCGACAACACCATCAGTTGTGCCAGTTGCCATCATCCCGACAAAGGCTACGCCTTCGATTCCCAATTCGGCATTGGTGTTGATGGACAAGAAGGTGGTCGCAATTCGCCCGTCAGCTACAACCGAATTTTAACCACTGCTCAATTCTGGGACGGTCGTGCCGAGTCTCTCGAAGCTCAAGCGGTTGGCCCAATTGCCAACCCTATTGAAATGGGGAACACCCACGAAACCGTCGTACAAACCATTGCAGAAATTCCGGGCTACAAACTCCAGTTCGACAAAGTCTTCGAAGATGGCGTGAATATCGATAATGTCGGCAAAGCCCTTGCCTCCTTTGAACGAGCCATCGTCACCGGCCCTTCTGCATTCGATTACTATGAGCAGTTGAAGCCTCTTAAAGCACTCGACGAAGAGATCATTGCTGAGGAAGAAGACCTCAAAGCCAAGTATGACATGTTGATGGCGGGTGCTAAAGAAAAGCCGATGTCAGAGTCGGCAGAGCGAGGCTATAAATTATTCTTCAGCGAACGAGTCAACTGTTCCGCCTGTCATGTCGGTGCGAATCTTGCCGATGAAAAGTATCACAACCTGGGCATCGGTATGGACGCCGACGAACCCGATATGGGACGTTTCGTTGTCACGGGTGAAGAGAAAGACAAAGGCGCTTTTAAAACTCCCACCATTCGTAATGTTGAACTCACCGCCCCCTACATGCACGACGGCAGTTTGAAGACCTTGGAAGAAAGCGTCCAGCATTATAACAAAGGCGGGACACCCAATCCGTGGTTGTCCGACAAAGTGAAAAAGCTCAATCTGACGGAGCAGGAAGTGGCCGATCTGGTCGCCTTCATGAAAGCCTGCACGGGCGATTTCCCGCCAATCGAACACGCTCGCTTGCCCGAGTGACGTTACGTCATCAGTAGGCCGCAAACAAACCCCGGCCGGGATAATCTCGACCGGGGTTTTTCATGCGCATCTTTATGCGAGGGTTACCCCTTGAGACTCCATCCTTCTCGCGGAGTCCGACCGAGGAATCGTTCTGCTTCGGGAGCATTGGGAATCTTCATATTTTTCGCATCCCAAACGATCTTCTTGCCCGCTCGGAAAGCGACATTTCCTAAGTGATTCGCTTCCGTCAAAGGACCGGCATAACTGAACGGGCTCGCCGTCGGCGTCCCATTGACACACGCTTCCAACCATTCCTGATGCTGTCCGGGAGAATCGGGAATAAACTTTTCGGGAGGCGTGAAGTCTTGGAACTTGTCTTCGGGCAACAGCAAATACTTACTGTAGTCCGAGAGCAGCATCCCCTTCTCACCAATGAACAAGACGCCGTTATTCCACTGAGGAATCCCTTTGTCTCGCCAGATTTTCGGTTTGTGATCGCCCTGATACCAACCAAGTTTGAGTGCGGGTAAATTCCCCATCCGTCCTTTTCGTGGACCATATTCGTAGAGGGCAGTCATCGATGCGGGAGCAATTTCTGGGTGCGGGTCGGGACCGAAGGCTTCAATCGTTCTGGGAGCATCCAGTTCAAGAGCCCAATACGGCAAGTCGTTCCAGTGACTACCAAGATCGGACATGGTTCCGTTACCGAACTCCCACCAACGATACCATTTTGGACCGGGAAAATAATCTTGGTGGAACGGCCGTTCCTGAACGGGACCGAGCCATAAGTTCCAATCGACATATTCGGGAGGCGTCATCCCGACTTCGGGTCGCTCCATCACGTGGACAATATCTTTATTCTTTTTGGCGTCTTCTGCCGATTGTCGTCCCCAAGCACGCGAGACCCAGGTGTGCGCTTCGGTCACTTTTCCGATGGCACCTGACTGAATCAGTTCGACCACACGGTGATAGTTTGGCAAACCGTGAATTTGTGTCCCCATTTGTGTAACAACACCCGCTTCGGCAGCCGCTTCGGTGACGGCCCTCGCTTCGACAACATTATGTGTCAGCGGTTTTTCGCAATAAACGTGCATTCCCTTGAGCAAAGCCGGCATGGTCGCGTAGGCGTGAGTATGTTCCGGCGTGCTGACAACGACGGCATCAATCCGCGATCCCCGCGCGTCGTAAAGTTTACGGAAGTCTTTGTACGTTTTCGCATTCGGGAATTCTTCTTTCTGCCGAGCGAGATGCCGTTCGTCCACATCACACAGATCAACCACATTGACGGGAACTTTTCCGTAGGAGGTCATGGCTTTCAAATTAGCCCCACCACGACCGCCGACACCGATGAAAGCGAGATTCAGTTTTTCATTCTGGTTGATAGCAGAGAGTATCGCAGGTGCTGCAAACAGGCTCGCACCGGCGGCAGTTGTTTTGACAAAGTCGCGACGTGTAACATGTTGTGACATCTCAAGTCCCTTCAGAATATCTAATGACTAATTTCTAATATCTATGAACTAAACCAATTCAAACACTTCATCCATCTGCTTCGAAACATCGGCAAGTCGGGTGAAGTCTCCACCGGGAACTTCCGCTGCTGCCCATCCAGAGAACTTGAGTTTGACCAGTTCTTCGCGGACGGCTTTCCAGTTCACACTACCCGTTCCCATGGGCATGCCGAACCCTTTGCGGAGTCCTTCGTTCATGGCAACTTTCAGGTCGAATTCTTTCAGATCGAGTTTCTTGATCCGGGAGCCCAACACTTCAATCCAATGTTCGGCGACTCCCCAACGAATCACATTCCCAATATCGAAATGGACGCCGACGGCTGGCGAGTCAATTTCATCGACGTATGTTTTCATATCCAGCGGACTGATCAAAAACGACGCCCAGACATTTTCGATCAGAAATTGAATCCCTTGCTTCTCTGCGTACGGGGCAGCGTCTTTGATGGCGGTTTGTGTTTCCTGCCAATTGTCTTTGTACGGTTTGTTTTCATCATACCTCACAACCAACAACAACGAAGAGCCGCCCAGTTCTTTGATCCGGTCGACACCTTCCCGCAATTGATCGAAGGGGACGGCGACCAGACCATCAATGATAAGCCCCGATTCGTCACGGGCTTTCTTCCAGGCATCAACCACTTCAGGTTCAATTTCCCGAAAACGCGGTTCGATCCCTTCGTAACCCAGCGTTTTGATCTTGGCGAGCGTTTCTG
>JAQWSQ010000199.1 GCA_029243145.1 Planctomycetaceae bacterium
TCCTCGGGGTGGTTGGGGACAGCGGGCACCGACAGATCAATCGAGGAACCTGGGAGGTCCGTTCAGACGGTGGTTCGACCATCAACTTTCTTTGGGAATGCATAACCAAAGGGAGGTCTGTTCGGGAGTCGGCGAGGCCCATAGTAGTGTAGAAGCGGGGTAACTCCCGTGGAGCGAAGGGGCCTTGCGCAAGTCATGTTTTCCCACTCAAACACAGAGAGCCGCTTGACCATGTCCACTACGGAAGATGAGACGCCCGCTCACAACCTGCCGGACAACGATCCGTGCGGTCGTGCCGGGCTGCCTCGGAAACTCTCTGAACTGCGTGCGAAACTCAGCCACAAGGCAAAGCAAGAGCCGAAGTTTCGATTTTACGCTTTGTACGATCGTATTATTCGGTTCGACGTGCTGCAAGCGGCCTACGCGTTGGTCCGCAAGGACAACGCGTAGGCCCGGTGTGGACGGTGTCCGCTTTCAGGACATCGAAAACGCCAGCGGGGGCGTTCGCCGGTTCTTGCAAGACCTACAAGAGGCTCTGCGCAGTAAGCGTTACAAGCCCCGTGCGGTGCTTCGCGTTTATGTTCCCAAGTCGGACGGTCGGCAACACCCGCTCGGCATTCCCACGATTAAGGATCGTGTGGTCCAAGCGGCCACGCTGTTGATTCTGGAGCCGATCTTCGAGGCCGATTTCCTGGACAGTTCCTTCGGGTTCCGTCCGGGGCGCAGTGCTCACGATGCTCTGGATGCGATCCGCGGCCACTTGGCCCGGGGGAAACGGGAAGTTTACGATGCGGACCTGCAAGGGTACTTTGATTCGATTCCCCACAAGAAGCTGATGAAGTGCGTGCAGATGCGGGTGAGTGACGGGCGTGTCCTGAAGCTGATCCGGCAGTGGCTCTCATCGGCCATCGAGGAAACTGATGATCGAGGACGTCCGACCCACCGCCGCCCTTCGGCGGGCACACCTCAAGGAGGAGTGATCTCGCCACTGTTGGCGAACATCTATCTCCACTGGTTCGAGGTGCTGTTCCACCGCGCGGACGGATCGGCAAGTTGGGCCAATGCCTCCATCGTGCGTTATGCCGATGACTTTGTTGTGTTGGCCCGGTATCAGGGGGAGCGTCTGCGTGATTGGATCGAATCGACGCTGGAAGGTCGCTTTGAATTGACGATTAATCGTGAGAAGACGAAAGTGGTGTGTCTGGGTGAGGTGGGGGCAAGTCGCTGGAGTTTTTGGGTTTTTCACTGCGGTACGAACGCTCTGTGCTGGGAACAACGAGTTACCTGCACGTGGGTCCGAGCCGTCAGTCAATGAGCCGCTTCCGCGACCGCGTTCGCGATCTGACCGCCACTCGTTATTGTTTTCTTCCGGTAGGTCATCTGGTGTCCGAAGTGAATCGTTATCTTCGGGGTTGGTCGATCTATTTTCGGTATGGCCATCCTCGTCGTTCTTTTGCAGAGGCCAACCGTCATACGCTTTCGCGTCTGGTGATTCATCTGCAGCGTCGGAGTCAGCGGAAGTTCCGTCCTCCTGGAGACCGGTCCTTCTACAGCTATTTGTATGAGGATTTGGATTTGACGAGGATAAATGGAGTCCGTTGACGAGTTCCAGTTGGTGAAGAGACTTGTGGACCGCCGTGTGCGGGAAATCCGCACGCACGGTGGGATGAGGGGGGAGGAGCTTTGCTCCTCCTCTACTCTACCGTCAAATAAGCTGATCTCTCAAACCGCTCTTGCCAACACCGATCTACCAGAGTTACCGTTCGTGATTCGCCTGACGGCGATTCGATCTTTGGCAATTTGAACGTCATCACAACCCGATAGCGTGTTGATGAATGACGACCGCTGCAACGTGAGAAAGGAAGCGATCTCGCGTGACGTGGAAGATGCGTCCCGACAAAAAGCGGCATCACGCCAAAATGAAGTTATTCGCGTAAACCAATGAGAGTCAACAACTTGCTCAAGGGTATGGAAGATTCGGAATCAAGATTTGGCAACATTCGCGTCAAGATTTGGTCAAGATTCGGTCGAGGTGTGTCCCCGATTCTCCGAATCTTGACATCTTGAAAACGTGCGTTGAGTGTTCGGAAACAGAATCGGTTGAGAAACCTTTGATTCAAACTGCACGCTAGGTGCTGGCATCTCCAGAATTATTCTGATCATCTTACCCGGCAATGTCTCGTCCGTCCGCTTTTCGTGCTCGTCGCAGTCGGCGTGCTTCCTGATACAACACCCGTTTTTCGGTGGCGATCATCAGTTTTACGTCGGCTACCGAGTAGTCCATGCGATTTGCAAAGTCGACCACCAACTGTTTTTCCTGTCGGCTGAACCGACCGTCCGTCAAACAGACGTGGATGATTTGCCGTAAGCACTCACGAGCTTCTTGGGAATTTTCGGGAACGGGAAGTTCAATGTCGGTTTGTTGAGCCGTTTCGATCACACGGTCAAGGTCATCGTCAGTCAGATGACTATGCGCGGCCAGCTTCTTGAGCGCGGTTCGTTCCTTCTCATCAACATGACCATCGCTGATCGCGACACGCGCAAGAACCGCCAGCATCAGCGATGGGTCGAGTGAAGTTTCGGATTGCGGTGTCGTCAATTTAATCTCGGGCAGATGATCCACCTGGCGATACGCCATCTGATGATTGAACCGTTCGATATTCGTTAGCACCCAATCGTGTTTACCGTCAGTCAATGCCGTGCCGCAGAACGAACAGTTATCTTCCTTCGTGACGGCAATCGGCGCACCGCAGTTTGAACAGGACGACGATGCGAATGTACGCTCGGGACTGCTGACGACTCCTTTTTTGCGAGACAACACATAAACATGAGAGTAAATTGCTTGCGGCTTGATCGTTCGATAACGTGCTGCAGGTTCTCCTTCGCATAATTTCCCCGACCAGCGAACCAGCACGCGAACTTCGTCGTCACGTTGATCAGACGATGATTGCACGCTGAGCGTTTCCACTTTACCGACGGCCGGATCTTTCCAGAATTGGTTCGCATCGAGAGCCGCCATGGGCGGGATGCCATCGATTTGGCTGGAGAGAATCGGCTCGGCATATCCGGTGTTCTGGAAGAAGTGAGCCGCGTTAAGACGATAAAACAACACCGAGGTCCGGTCTTCGACATGCTGGACGCTGAACGCGGGGTCGGTTTGTTGGAGTGATTCCAGTCCTTCGACCTTATGGGTCGGATCAGGCAAGCTCCACTCGCTCACCTGAGTGATCTCGGCCAATACCCAATCATGCTCCCCCGAGTTCACGACGGAACCGCAAGCCTGACATTCGGCTCGGTCCTGAATTTTCAGCGGTGCGGCACAACTGGGACAGTTCCCTTCCATACTTCCCTTGCGAGAGAGCGTCTGCGCTCCGCTGCGGCGATGAAACGACCAGACTTCGGTAAACTCTTCGGAGGATCCATGACCTCGGACTTTGCGATCTGTTTCCAAGCTGAGATCATAATCGATCGCATTGGCACGAATCGAAATATGAACGGTGTCGAAGAGACTGTCGGAATAGATAGCGACTGTTTCCGCCTCCACGACCTGCACGTCTTCCATGACATTTCGAAAGCCTTCTGCTTTCTGCATGTCGATTTGTAATGAGAAGCGTTCGTTGATCCCGTCACTGATAAAAGCGCGGACGGGAGACATCTCTTGATGACTCCAGGCATCTTGGATTTTTACGAACGCTTGTGAAACACGATCCAGAAAGGCTTGTTCCTCAAACTCATGATCTTTGTTCTGTAAGTCGAACAGTGCCATTTTTTTGACATGTTCCCGTTGCTTCCGAGCCTCTCGATGAATCACATGAGATTGGTATCCTTCCTTCGTCTGGTTACCTCCCCAGAACAGACCAACTAGTACCAGGATGGTTAATGGAATTCCAATGATGGGATAATGAATGCACAGTCTGATGAGCAGATAAATCAGAAAGCCAGCACCATCTCCGCCTCCACTTCCACCGCCACCACCAAATCCTCCCCCACCACCCGCACGAGCCCACGCCACCATCGGCAGCATGACGATTGAAAACGCCAGTAGCCAAAAGCAGATTTTAGAGATTCGAGAAAGGTAACATCGTGCAGACATATGGTTTCCTGTGAGGGCTGGCTGCGAAGAACCAGAATGTTTAACGTGGAAAAGAGTAATTCGGATCTTTGCCAATTGATTGCTCTTCTTCAGACAGCGCTGCCGATGCACAAATCGAAATCGCACACAACACATCATACAGAATTGTGGTCTTTGAATGTCGTAGGATTCTCAATTCTGGCAGTTTCAATATCATTCGAGAGTCTATTATGATCCGCTACTGTTGGTATCTTTCAATCTCTCAATCGAAAACATCGCATTAGGCTCGGCAGCTCCCATCACGCATTGAGAGACATGTTCTCCCAAAGCCGGCCCCAACTTGAAACTATGGCCCGAACCGCCACCAATGATCCACGTGTTCTCTGAATGCGGATGGCGATCAATCACCAAATGACCGTCGGGACTATTGCTGTACTGGCAAACTCTCGATTCGATCAATGGTGCGTCTTTGAGCAGAGGAAAACGATGTCCCAGAAATTGGCGAGCTTGCTCGATTCGTGTTTCTGAAGGGATTCTTGAATCGTGGGTTGGGTCGATCAACGGACCACGCGAGTCATCACAAATTTTGAAGCCGCGACGATCAACCGACGGGACTCCATAATACAACGGCTCATCATAATTCAACCACGCAGGGAACTGTCCTGTGTCAAACAGATCGACACCCGCAGGTGTCCCGAAGTAATAAACTTCTTGTCGACTGACAGAAATACCAGTTCCAATGATGTCGGGAAACAACTTGGGCAACCAGGGGCCACACGCAAAGACATATTGATCGGCAGTCAGCGTGCTTCCGTCAGACAAGCGTAGATGATCGATCTCATCTCGGTCGTTGAACTCGGGATCAACGCCGAGTTGCTGATAGACTCCACCCGCTTTCTGAAACTGTTCACAGACAACTCGACAGGCGTGTCGCGCTTTCAGATATCCGGCTGAATGTTCGAGATAGACAGATTGAACGTCCTCAAAATTGACTTGTGGATATTGTTTTTGTGCGTCGGCCAGTTCCAATTGATCGACGGTCAGTCCGAACTCCTCGATCACTGGGATTGATAACTTCGCATAATCGTCGTCTTCGACGAACATCCAGAGTAGACCGGTATGATGGTAGAGAGATTCTTGCCAACGCTTTCCAAGTTCTTTCCAAAGTTCGAGCGCACGAATCGACCACTCGACATAGATACGATCCTGACCGTAGATACCGCGGATCAACCGAGTTTCACCCCCTGAACTGGCTCGTGAATGTCCGGGACCCCAAGCGTCAATTAACGTGACATTGGCGCCTTTCTGCTGCAGATGCCAAGCGGTCCAACCGCCCATCGCACCGGCTCCGATGACGGCGATGTGTGGTTGAGTCATTCGTTTTCCTCATACGCCACCTTCATCACTTCACGACAGTAAAAAGTCCGTGGTTTGCGGTTTGAAAGTTCTTGTAAGATGCCATATTTCATGAGGAGTTCGATATCTTTCTTCGCCGTCATGTAAACAATTCCAAACATTTTTTCGACTTTTGGAACTGTGACCAAGGGGGCGGAAAAGAGGCTTTCGATCAATGGATGTGTCCGCGAACTCGGAGTTTCGATGCGCTCATGAAATTTGGTACGAAGGTCATTTAACTGACCGCATCTTCTAATGGAATCGTTGGATTGAGCGATCACTCCACGCAAGCAGAATTCGACCCATGATGACCAATCACCCTGAGTACTGATATTGAAAATTTTCTGAATATATTCATCTTTGTAAGTTTCAAAGAATGCACTGAGATACAACCAAGGGGAGGCGTGCCCAAGCAAGTGAGAGATCATCAATGCCAATAAAGCTCGCCCCACACGTCCGTTGCCATCCTGAAAAGGGTGGATGGCTTCGAACTGATAATGCACCAAAAAGCTACGCACCAATGGATCATAGAGCGTATCAGAACTGTTCATGAATTCTTCGAGTTCGTTCATCAAACTCTCGACTCGATTTGCTGGTGGAGGAATATATCGACCACTGGAACCGATCTGAACCTGAATCTTGCGAAACTCGCCGGGTGATTTATTGCGACCTCTGACTCCATGCATGAGAGTTTTATGCATGAGTTTGATGAGTCGATTACAAAGCGGAAGTTCTTCGAGAAGTTGACTCCCTTCCTGCAACGCGGTCGAATAATTAAAAACTTCCTGCCAGTCGGCAACCGGATTGGAAGCAGAAGTTGGTTCCGAAGGATCCAGTTCAAACATCAATAGCTGATGAGGAGTGACATAGGTTCCTTCGATACTCGAAGAAGCAATTGCTTCCCGCTTCTGAAGTGGTCGAAGTAATAAAAGGGGGTCGGGAATTGTTTGGCCGATGCCGTTCAAAGTACCAAGTGATTCTTTGGCCTCGGCAAGCAATGGCCAAAGGGCCGGGTCAAACTCCCAATCGCCACTCAGAGAGTGGGGGACGAAAGCATGACCAGCCCGTGGATGGTCAATGGGGACGATCCGACCCGTAAGTTCGTGACCGAATAAGTGAATATCCAATGGAATAAGTCCCGATTAACTGAGTTTGAACACCAGCTAAATTTTAGCATTAATAATTAGCCAGGGAAGTGATTTTATTTATCTTATGCCTAAAAATTAGCATTCATCTCACTTTTTCGTAATTTCGATCATTGATCGCACACAGTACAATCTAAAACATCAACCAATATCGATCTGTCAGTGCAGACACAGTTTCAATCGAGCCGAGAGGACGCATGATGCTCGAGTTACAAAACGGCCAAAAGCGTGGCAATTGTCAGGGAGTCTCACGGCGATCTGCTTTGAAAGCCGGGTTTCTCGGTCTGACCGGACTTACACAAGCCGACCTGTTTCGGATGCAGGCCGAAGGGTCCGCCCGTAAAACCAATAAATCAGTCATCCTAATCTGGCTGGACGGTGGACCGAGTCAACTCGAAACCTATGATCCCAAACCGCACGCTCCGATGGAATATCGTGGGCCGTGGGGAGCGATCTCCACAAACGTCCCCGGCATGGAGTGCTCCGAAATTTTACCGATGCACGCGCAACATGCTGATAAGATGGTCTTCATTCGTTCGCTCCATCACGACACAGGAGACCACTTCGCGGGTGCTCACTGGATGCTGACTGGCCGCTTTGGGTCCACCTCAGCAGATAAAGTTCAAAAGTTTCCTTCTGTGGGATCTTATGTTTCCAGAATACGTGGAGAAAACAAAACAGGACTCCCTGCGTACGTCGGGTTACCTGCCGCACAAAGTGTTTACATCTATCCCGGTTATCAGGGGGCCGCCTACTTGGGCCAATCATTCAATCCGTTTCAGGTGAATGATCAGCAAAAGTATCTTTCTGCGAAATACACCGCGCCCATCAACCCGCCGCAGATTCTGGCGAACGTCGCCGCTGATCAGGTCGAGAGATCTTTGAGCCGATTTGATTTATTGACCAAAATTGATGGATTGAAGCGTGAAGTCGATCAGACAGGAATGATGGATTCATTTGATCGCTACCAGCAACAGGCAGTCGACATGATTCTCGGCGGTGAAGCACGAGAAGCTTTTGACATCGAAAAAGAAGACCCCAAACTTCGTGATCGATATGGACGCGGACCGTGGGGGCATTACACGCTTCTTGCGCGACGTTTGGTTGAATCGGGCGTCACCTTCGTGACGGTCGATATGCCTCATTGGGACGATCACTCGCGTATCAAGGATGGTCACGGATACAAACTTCCGGTTGTGGACCGGGCTGTCTCCGCTCTGCTCGACGATCTCACGCTGCGTGGTATGTTGGACGATGTACTGGTTGTCGTGATGGGAGAATTTGGTCGGACGCCACGATTGAATCAGGGACAACCGGGGATACCCATTCCCGGACGCGATCACTGGGGAAACGCGATTTCGGTCATGATGGCGGGAGGCGGTTTGCAAGGAGGTGCCATTGTTGGCAAGACGAATGATAAAGCCGAACATCCCATCGAACGAGCACTCACACCTGAGAATATTCTCGCGACTGTCTATGATGTGATGGGCATCGACCCTACTCAAACATTCTTGGATCACTCGGGACGCCCAATTCCGATCCTTCCGAATAACGAACCAATCCGTGAGATTTTGTGATCTCTCACGATTAGAAAGAATTCTCCCATGCGTCATAGGAGCTGCCTGATCGCTCTCATGATCTGTTTGGCCTTACTCTCCACAACAGCCTCCGCTCATTATCTATGGGTGATTGTTGAATCCTCCAAGACGGGTGACGATACTGCGAAAATGTACTTCGAACACTCGGCAGTTCCCGGAGATGGACATTACCTTGATCATTTCACAACCGGCTCACAAATGTGGCTGCAAACTCCGTCGCTCTCCAAAGCTCAAAAATTGACGCTCATCGAAGCGAAAACAGAGAAGCACCGCTGGCTCGAAACAAAGCTCGATCAACCAACTCCCTGCAGCCTCGATATGTACGGAAAATTTGGCGTCTACTTCTACAAAAAGAAACCGGTTCTACTTCACTATTACGGACGCTTTCTCGATGTTGATTCCACAGCAGAAATCAACACCCTCTCGCAAGCCCCTCATCTCAATCTCGACGTCAGCCCCGAATGGAACGAGGGAGAAATGACTCTCACCGTTCGCTGGCAAGGTAAACCAGCCGCTGAAAGCGAAGTCATCCTCTTCGGGCCTCAAAAGTTCAGGGAAACTATGAAGACCGATTCGAATGGGCAAATCCGATTTAAGCCTTCTGCCTCAGGACGTTATTTGGTCCGCAGTTCTGTCGAGTTTCAAACAGCCGGTACGGATGATGACGGTCAGGATTACAAAGCCATACGTCATACCGGTACGCTGGTGTTCGATCTTCCTGAGGTGAAGTAATCTGTTGTTGGAGTGCGAACATTCGAGAATCACGCTATGATCGAGTGAGATATTTTCTACTCATTCATGATACCGACCTATGAAAGTTTGTTTGTTCGATATCGACGGAACGCTACTCCACTCAGGAGGAGCGGGCGGTTCCGCAATGTTGGCCGCGATTCGTGAAGAATTTGGTGCGTCGGGACCACTTTACGACATCCCTGCTGCCGGACGCACTGATCGAGCCATCGCGATTGATGTTTTCAATGCTTACGATTTGCCGTTCAGCGAACTCTCATTTCGGCAGTTCCTCGATTGTTATCTCAAATTTTTACCGACTCATCTCAAAGAATGTGAGCCCCAAGGTCGGGTCTATCCCGGAATGCCCGAAACACTGGAGATTCTCTCCCAGCGGGACGACATCGTGCTGGGTCTGCTCACTGGAAATTACCGCGAAGCCGCCTACCTCAAGCTCGAGCACTACGGCATGCACCATCACTTTGATTTTGGTGGATTCGGTGACAAGTACACCAGCCGTAATGATGTTGCCAAAGAAGCACTCGGTCATGTCCATCAACGATTGGGAACGGATTTTGATTCGTCCGATGTTTGGGTCATCGGTGATACACCAGCCGACGTTGAGTGTGCGCGGGCCATCGGTGCCAATGTTGTTGCCGTGGCGACGGGGATCTATTCCATCGAGGAACTGAAACCGACGGACCCCGATCATCTGTTTGAAGATTTTTCGGATCTGGATCGTTTTCTCACGCTACTCGATTTCTAGGATCGAAGTTGGTCAGCGATCATTTACCGTTGACGAATTGTAGCTGCGCCGAAGTTTCACCCAGCATAATCTTCAGAGGATGAGGACCACGTTCTGATAGATTAACGGCCAATGAAATTCGATGGACGCCTGGTGACAAATCGAGCTTGATGGCGGGAGCGACTTCGGTCGGAATCTCATCGACCCACAGCGTCAATCCTTTGGGAGAATCGAACAGCATTTCTGCGGTTCCTCCCGAAGAAACATTCACTTCGGTTCTGATGAAGACCATCGCATCCTGCGAGCGAATCGGTTTCACGCCCCCACGCCCGGGAGTCGAACCAAAGTTGTAGTTCAACATATCATTATAAGGTAGCGAACCGTTGACTTGCGAATATTCGGTCTTCCAAATCAGTTCGGGGGTGTTTGTTGCCGTAACGCCGAACCCCTTGCGACGAAGTTGGTAGCGAGAGTCATTATTGGGAACCAGTATTTGCCACTTGCGAGCTAAGGGAGTTTTGACGACTGCGTAGTCTCCCAATTTTCCAAGTTCTGAAAGGAAACGGACGAGATGAACTAATTCTTCTTCGGTTAATTTTTCCGTTAAACCGGCAGGCATGATCGACGAACCGTCAGCCTGTTCGTCAATTTTGTCGAGAGCGATACGAATTTCTTTATCTTCGGCATCGCGTAGAACCAGTTCTTTGTCGGTCTGACGGAGTTTAATGCCGCTGTATGTTTTTCCTTCGTCGGTCACAACGATGACTGTGTGATAGTTTTCTTTCACCTTGGCATTCGGATTCAACAACGACTCGATGATGTAATCAACTTGAGCACTCGCCCCCAAACTGATCATATCGGGACCGACTTTTCCTCCCGCACCGCCGATGGCGTGACATTTGAAACAGGAGATCGATTCTCGCCGGAAGATGCGTTCGCCGAGAGCCGCATCTCCCTTATTGGCGACGAGCGAAACCATGTGATCCATCTCTTCTTTCGAGAGAACCACGGGACCAGTATTAATATTTCCCGCTTTCGCGAGCCCTTGTTCTAACTGCGGAAACTTACGTCCAGAAGCCGAGATAACTCGGAGAGCTTGTTTGGCATTCTCGCCGGGAAGAGTCGTCGTACTGACCGCTTTCAGAAGAATCGCAGGTCCATTCTTTTGCTGTAATAGAACATTCAAAATGTTATCAACCGGGACATCTTCCGCATCAGATTGCCACATTTGAACCGCCAGTTCGGCGGCTTTACCGGGAGCAGACGGAACAAGCGATATGATGGCCGCCTCACGAACGGAGAAAGCCAAATCAGTTTGATTAGCGATAGGGACAAGTACCGGTTTCAAGTCGCCTCCCATACGCTTCAGACCATCAATAGCGGCAATTCGAGCAGACGGCGTATCGCCCGACTGAGCCAGTTTCTCGAGTGCAGGTCGCATGGAATTAAGCTTCCACGATCCCGCCGCTCGTGCCGCAGATTGTTGTAATGCCGGCTTTGTTGAGGCCAACCAATCGGCAACAATGTCGAGCGAGCCACCGGGGATCACCTTGCGACTCTCCGTGGCTGCGATCAGTGAGTTCAGCAGTGAGACTTTGCGATTCGTGGGTGTTTCGTCTGCCTTCACCAAATCAATCAATAACGCGAGATCCTGTGGATTCCCCAAAGAAGCGATGGCCGATTGAACGTCTTCCCGCTGCTCGGGAGACAGTTTGTCAGAGTTCAACAGATCAACCAATGGTTTCACAGAGACCGATTGACCAAGAGTTTGATAGGCAAAGATCAAATGTTGCGGATTACCGCCGAAATTCAGCCGTCCCGCTTGTAACTCGGGTAACCACACATTTCGCAATTCTTTGGCCGTGAGTGACAATCCATAATCGAGGTATTGATCGACCGGCTTGTCGAGCGCATTCAATGCAATTTCAAAAGATTGAGCCTTCGGAATCTGCCCCAACACTCGAACCGCTTCGAGACGCACGCGGGGATGCTCGTCGGCCACTGCGCCAGCGAGCAATCCGAGTGGATTATCGATTCGGTCTTTCCAAGCACCGAGAACTCTCACGGCGGCCGCTCGGACTTCAGGTGTTTGCGAATTGAGGCATCGTTCCAGCATCCCACGGTCAACGGTGTTGGCCGCTTGATACGTCCACAATCCTTCCAGAAGATGCCGTTCGTAATCGGGGTGCGAATCATCAAGTTGAGCGATCCAGGTTTCGAGAGACGAAATAATGCCGGCTTCAATCTGTCGTTCGCGTAACAGCCGCTTTGCATGTGTGCGAGTGAATTCTTCAGACGACTTCAGATGGTTCAGAAGTTCTCCCGTTGAGGCTTCTGCCAACTTGGGCAGTTCAACCTGTGGAGCACCTTTTCGTGAGACACGCCAGATACGTCCGTGTGTATGGTCACGCCGAGGATCTCGGAAATCGACTTCACCATGCTGGATGATCGGGTTGTACCAGTCGGCAATATAGATCGCTCCATCCGGCCCAACTTTAACATCAATCGGTCGGAAGGCGACGTGATTGGATTTGATCACTTCTTCCTGTTCACGAGAAGCGAATCCCGCTCCATCATCGGTGATTTTGAATCGACAAACGCGGTGTCCACGAAAATCGTTGGTGACCATCGTACCTTGCCAGTCTTCGGGAAGATGGCGACCAGTGACGATTTCCAACCCACAATGCTTGGGACTACCAGGATTCAAACCTCGAACAATGCGATCAGCGCCGACGGCGGTAAAGTAATACGCTCCTGGAATGATGTAATTGATGCCTTCTCCACCTGCTCCATCGGTGGCAAACGATTGACCATACTGATCGAAGTGATGCCCCCAACTGTTGACCAACCCCCGCATGTGAATATCGAGTTCCATCGTCTCGGGACGAAATTGCCAGATGCCGCCTCCATTTAAGCGTTTCACACCATGCGGTGTTTCTAGATGGCTATGAATGTAAATCGATTGATTAAAATACAACAAGCCATCCGGCCCCCAGCGGAGTGTGTGCAGAATGTGATGAGTGTCTTCGGTTCCGAAACCAGACAGGATCACTCGCGTGCGGTCGGCTTTCCCATCACCATCATTGTCGGTCATGTGTAAAAGTTCGGTGCTGTTGGCGACATAGGCTCCGCCATCACCGGGAATAACCCCGGTTGGAATCAGTAAACCATCGGCAAAAATAGTTGTCGAATTGGCGACGCCATCATTGTCGGTATCTTCGAGAATTAAAATTTTGTCGTTGGCTTCTTGTCCCGGTTCAATTTGTGGATAAACTTCCGAACTGGCGACCCATAAACGGCCTCGTTCATCAAAGTTCATCTGAATTGGTTTTGCCAACAACGGATCGGCAGCATACAGATTGACTTCAAACCCCTCGGCCAGAATGAATGTCTCTTGTTCGAGCTTGGGGTCAGGAATCGGAATGTCTTTCAAATCGCGTTGCGCGAAGACGACAGACGATTGAGACAAGATCAGGCACAGTATGGAAAAATAAACTCGCGATGGCATCGAGAGTGTCCTTCTTGAAAACCAATTGGAATCGGAAATAGACAGCAAAAATATCGAGAAAATCAGCTCGCTGGTTTGAGAGTCACTTTGTATGTCGAAGGCTGACTCAATTTGCGGATAAACTGTTCTTGTTCATCCACCAAGGGATCGAATTGTTGAATTTCTTTCGCATTCTGGCCTTGTTCGTGTTTTCGGAACAGAAACAGGTAGGTGATATTTTGTGGCCGCCAGCGATGAAAATAGAGTTCGTTCTTTTTCACGATGGTAGATCGCAGTTTTTCGAAGCGGACGAAGTCCATGGGATAGAGAGGGATACCATCTGCCCATTGTCGGTCAGAGAGTGAGAGCACATCTTCTTCTTCGACTTGTAAACTGTAGCGACCTTCTTTGAGACTCTTCACTGATAACATTGCCGAGGGGACAAAAGGTCCCGGCATCAAAACGCGAGGAAGCTTTAATTCCTGATCATTGCCGACTCCTGGCAGCGAAAGAGTTTTGGTCTTGGTCGGACCCACCAATTGATGGCGGATCACCTGTGCAATCGTCTTATATCCGAATGCGTTCAAATGGACTCCCGTGTCGCTCAGGTATTCTCCCGGCGTGGCAATCGGATCTTCGGCCGTTCCCAGAGGAGCCTTGGTCCCTAACGACCCGGTGAGATCGACGAATCCCGCGGTCCGTTCCTTCGCTAATATTTTAATCGCATCGCGATAGGTGCTGGCTTTTGCGTTGTAATCACCCGGATCAGGATGTCGTTCACTGAACCGTAAATGGTCGAGAGGCGAAATTAACACGTAGCGAGCTTTGGTCGGTTTCAGATCGTCGAGAAGCTGATTGTATTGCTTGAGAAATGCAGCCAGCCCCGCTTGGCCCGCATGAGCTTCATTCGCACCGTAGTAGAAGAGAATGACGGTCGGTTTCAAGCCGGTCACTTGCTCGATCATCCGTTCGTAGCCTTTTGCGGGAGCATCGAAAATGCCTCGCGACTCTGCCCAAACGGTGTCACCACTCCAACCCAGATTGCGAAACGTGACATTCTTGCCTTGTCCGGCAAGCGCTGCCGTCAATTCGGCTTCGAGATAGCCGTACCGTTGAGCACGTTCTACGAATGTGCTGCCCAACATCACGATTTTATCACCATCTTGAAATTCAAAATCGGCAGCCGAAGCTGAACCGTTGGCTGTCAGGCAGAGACACAATGAGCAGAGCACGGCAGTCAAAGCCGTTCGAGACACAATCATCGTCAAATCCTTGTGTGTGAAACATCTATAAATCAGTTTCCAGTAGACGCCGAGAGACTATCCCAAGTCAACCAGATCTCTCTCGATTTGAGCAACGAAAGGGAAGCTCAATCGTTGTCGCAATCGATCAGTTCCGGGTTTTGCAAGTAGTGAGCGTCAACGGGATAATTGCGGAAACGAATCGTGTAATACTGCTCGAACCAGTCTTTAATGGCCGGTAGTGCGTCTTCATCAAACGTAGGCTCAACATGCAATGTCTTGCCGCGTGTGTCCATACGCAACTCCGTGTCTTCAACGATCACGTCTCCCTTACTGATCACATAGCGGGGTAGTTCGAACATCAATTGAATATCGTCGTCGGGATTATAGATGGTGACATCGCCATCGGCTCCCGCTCCCAGGTGGCCTTTGTTCTTGAGACCCAGCATCTTGGCCGGGGCGGCTCGCGTGATGATGGCGATTTCGTTCATCGTGTATTCACGGTCGATATCGCTCAGAGTACATCGCTCGCGGACACGCGCTGGCACCCGGTCGAGCACTTCTTCCCGCTTTGCTTTACTCATCAGCAAAGAAATAATCTCCGGGTACGCCATAAAAGAACCACCATTGGGATGATCGGTACTCATCGCCACCCGCCACGGATCATTCATCAATAGATACCATTCGAGACCGATCGCCCACTGGAGTCCGTGGACCATAGACTTGTCTTTGTAAGTGATGGGAACGATCCCGCAACCGGCTTCCATTTCGGTGTCACCGCTGAACCATTTGCGTCCGGTCACTTTATGCAGGAAGTAACCGAGGGGCCCGTCACCTGTCATCGACGTTGTTTCGCCGAACATCACCTGTCCGACATCGACGGTGAGGTTGGGGTGAGAGTTCACGTAGTCGACGAGCTTGGGGACTTCAGAACAGAATGTCCCCTGATCGTCGGGATGGCCGCCGTAACTGTGAAACTGAATGTGAGTCAGATGCCCTTTCAATCCATCGAGGGCTTTCATGGTTTCCAATGTGGTTTCCCAGTTCCCGGGAATTCCAAGATTGTTACAATGAATGTGAACCGGATGTGGGAGCCCCAGTTCGTTCGTGTACCGAGCAATGTTCTGGACAATCTCGCGTGGCGAGACGTTGAAGTAATCAATCTTGTCGTTGAAACCTTTCGCGTTGCCGCCGGTTGATTTCCAGACTTCCACACCACCCGGATTGACAATTTTGGCTGCGTAGCCTTTAGCGGCCCCCAACAACCACGCCACGTAGGCTTTACCGAGATCATGCTCCTCAGCAGCAATCTTCTTCATGAGGAAGTGATTGTTCCCCATCATCACGTAGAAGCCTTTGTCGAGGATCGGCGTATCCTGCAATTCTTCATGAGCATGTCGTGCCGTGAGTGGAGGCACAGCCGCATCAAACGCTGTGGTGTAGCCGAGTCCCGCGTAAAGATAACCGGTGGCAAAAGTGCTCGGGACAGCGCCTGTCGTTCCCGACCGCGTGAACGCGGTTCGCATGACGGGGGGTGCGGTCCGTTTATTATCGGGCATCAACTTGCGAGCGGTATTCACTTTCGGGCCAGCAATATGACAGTGCATATCAACACCGCCCGGCATCACCACCATACTGCGCGCATCAATTTCGCGATCCGGTTTGGTATCAGGATCAGTTGGTGCATCAATAACGCGACCATCCTGAATCCAGATATCCTGGATGTCGCCATCAATATCATTTTTCGGATCGTAAACTGCGCCGCCGGCAATTTTAACCAGACTCATATCGTCCTCGTAGAAGAACGCGATCGAAACCATGTGTTCGTCGCGAAGCATGTGATTTCAGGAAAGATGACCTATCTTGCCCGAAGCGGAAGAGGGTTTCCAGCCTTCAGATTACGATTCCGCCCGCAAATCGGGTTCTGACTCCTGCAATTTTCGCTGGAGCTGATAAAATCAGATTCCAAAAAGGAGAAACCCGATGAATCAAGCCGTCATGACTTCCGCCAGTCCCACAGACGTTGCCGAACATTATAACGATCTCGATGAATATTATCGGGCGCTGTGGGGAGAGCATCTTCATCACGGTCTCTGGCTCAACGGCCGGGAAACGGTGGAAGTGGCGGTTCGCAATATGATTGATCTTGTGGCGGAAAAAGCCCGGGCGCAGGATGCTGAGGTCTGTGATGTCGGTTGCGGTTACGGCGGGACATCACGGGTTCTCGCCGCAGACTACAACGCTCGAGTGACGGGAGTCACGGTCTCCGAGAAACAATACGAATATGCTCGAACTCAGCAGGTGACTGACGGCAATCCAAAGATTCTGCTGAAGAACTGGATGGAGAATGATTTTCCTGAATCGCAATTCGACGCGGTCCTCGGCGTCGAATGTTTCACGCACATGCCCGATCAAACGAAATTTTTGTCGGAAGCATTTCGAGTTCTCAAGCCGGGCGGTCGGATGGTGTTGTGTGTCTGGATGACCTCCGAAGAACCGACGAAATCGCAGCGTCAAAAATTGCTCGATCCGATTATCGCGGAAGGCCGATTGACCCATATGCCAACACCGAGCGAATGTGCCGAGATGGTCGCTTCGGCTGGCTTCGAAATGATCGAACAAGAAGACTTGTCTCAACAGGTCGCCAAGACCTGGCAGATTTGTGTCCGTCGGGCGATTCGCAGAATCCTGGTCACACCCGCGTATTGGAAATTCCTGCTCGATGCATCTCAGAAGAATCGTGTGTTTGTGAGAACGCTCTTCCGTCTCGACAAAGCCTTTAAATCCGGCTGCATGAAATATGGTTTGATTGTGGCAGAAAAACCACGGTAATCAAATATCGTCTTCAATAGCAGGGACGAGTTCGGGATCGGAGAAGCTGAAGCTCGGCATCTGTTCGCTGACCACTTCCGCCAATTCCTCGGAATCACCGTGCCTTTTTTGTAGACGTTGATAATCGTAATGCTTGTAGAGTGTCAGGCGGCCGGTGGAGTCTTCGATGATCGCGGTACACGATTCGACCCAATCACCGGTGTTGCAATAGAGAAAGCCATCGTCCCAAACTTTCATCTCAGGAGTGTGAATGTGTCCGCAGACACACCCGTCGCACCCTAGTTCCCGCGAATGCTTGGAAAGATACTTCTCGAAGTCGCCGACAAAGTTGACCGCTTTTTTGACCTTACCTTTGACGGCTTTCGACAGCGACCATTTTTGATCCGTGAAAATTGAACGGATCGCATTGACGTAGGTGTTGAGTTTGAGCAAAAACTCGTAACCGACATCGCCGATTTTACTCACCCAACTCGCATAGCGTGTGACCAAATCGAATTGATCGCCGTGGAGGACCAGCAGTTTCTTACCATCGGCGGTTTCGTGAATGTATTCGTCACCGACATTGATGTTGCCAAACTCAACAATCTGGAACTCGTGCATGAAGGTTCGCAGAAAATCGTCGTGATTACCGGCAATGTAAAAAACTTCTGTCCCTTGTGACGCGAAGGACAAAATCTTGCGGAGAATCAGATTCGATTCGTTGTTCCACTTCCATTTACGCTTCAGCTTCCACCCGTCAATGAAATCTCCGATGATGTAGAGCTTCTCAGGCGGAGAGTGTTCCTCAACGTCGTTCAGAAATTCCAGAAGTGCTTTTGTCTGCGCGTGTCGGCTGCCCAAATGAACATCCGACAGAAACAGGGTTTTGACATCCTGCATCATGTTCCTCATTTACGTCATATTCAGGTGGGGATCATCATTCAGATGTCTCCCCGGTCTCTACTTAACATCTTCGCGAGATCCGGCTTACGATTCAACGCTGAATACGGAAGGAAGGTGTTCTTGGATCACGTGAATCAGGTCCGAAATCTCATTTGCAAGATATTCCGAACTGCAATTAAAGCTGGAAATAAAGGTGTTTACGGCGTCTGAGGAGAGTTGATCAACCTCGTCACTGCTTCCCAGACCGATTTCTTCGACATAATCATCATTCATGCCCTGTTCGTACTGACCCGGCTCGGGGATGGTCAGAATCGGCTTTTGGAAGTATCGGCATACACTGATGAGTTGGTTACCAGCGGGGGCGATGACGCGGTCGTACGATGCCAGAGTTCAATTTGAGTCGTCGCAGGAAAAGGATGAAACTCACGGTGATATAGCCAGACTTTTTTGACTTCACCACTCTTCAGGGATCTCTTCACCGCCATCTGGAGTCGACAGAGCTTTCAAAATTGCCGGATCAATGTCATTGTTGAGCGTCGTTGCCCCTCCATCCGCCCCAGAAATCCACGCCCATCGTCTTTAGCCCCGGTTTGAGGCCCAGTGCGGGATCACGTGCATTGCCAGGAGCGCCCCACGGCATCAAGCCTTCCTGAATCTCTCCCATCAGAATCGTGCTACTAAGTCCATCAGCGCGTGAGACATAATCTTCGGTTAACGATTGACCCTTGGGAAACATTCGTGTGTTCAAAGTGTAGTGTGAGAGCGGATAGCCTTCGGAGTTTAGTTCTTCTTCCAGACTGGGATTCTGCAGAACCTGAATCTGAAGTCGAAAATACTCCTGATTGTCGGGATGGTCCCAAGGAAGTGACTTGTCGATCCTCTCGTATAGTGCAGATTGATCAATCATCGGCAGCAATTGAGTCACCCAGCCATGCACCGGTTCGCCAGCATCGTTCAATAATGTCGGCGCAGCAAAGAGCCCATCGTTCTGGGAGCAGAAGTTCTTTTGGGCGAGAGCGAGATTTTTGACATTGTTCATCGATTCTGTTCGTTGAGCAATTTGAGATGTATCCGCCATGAATTGTGTAAGAAACAAAAAAAGGACCACTAGCTGGTCACGAAAATCAAAACTTTTTTTCCAAGACTGAATATCCAAGAACGGCTACTTTCTCCATTAGACTGTTGATCCGATTGTTCGTCGTTCATGCTGTTCTCCAGACACTTTCTCTCACTGCTGGACGAGTCAGCAGTCGCACACATTTTCTTCTCTCCGCGTCCTCTGCGAACTTTGCGGTCAGTAATGACAGTCGAGCTCTGAGCACGAACGGAACAAGAACGCTAATTCTCGCTGATCTACACTAATAAAGATCAAATCTTATCATCAGCGTCGATGAGTGTTCTCTCAATTTGATGTTTATCCACGTTCCGCAACAATTTCTTTTTGTGACTTTTCGTGTTTTTCGTGGCCATTCAAGGTGTCGGCATTCGGATCAGCAATAACCACCGTACCCATCCGACTTGCTTGCGCAAGACGGCTATTGCCAACACTTTAATCGATGTTTTCATTGTACCTGAATGAAATTCCATTGGCAGGGAGAATTTTAGTCGGCTACAATGGTAGTAGCGGCGCTGATGTCTTCTGACGCGATTGGACATTTGGTTTTTTACCATTGTTCTGCGTTGGCCGGTCGCTCCTGCCTCGTTCCACATATCGAATTTAGATCTACGTGCCATGCGATTGAAGACGATCACACATGCGCTGGGATGTCTTGCTGCTTGCTGTCTTGCAACATCCCTGTTCGCCGAAGAACCTGCCGCCACTCAAAAGCCGCTTGATCCCGATCATGCCAAAAAATATGCCGAAGGTTTGAAGCTATTCAAAGGGAAAGTCCGTCCGTTATTGATGGACCGTTGCGGTTCGTGTCATGGCGTGGATGTCATTGAGGGCGAACTCGATCTCACCGACCGCGAAGGTCTCCTCAAAGGAGGCGCGACGGGACCGGGTATCGATCTCAAGAAGCCGGCTGAGAGTTACCTGATGCGCCTGGTGACTCACAAAGAGCAGCCCTATATGCCGTACGAAGAAGACAAGCTGCTTCAAGCAGAAATCGACCTGCTCCAAAAATGGATTGAGCTGGGAGCACCCTACGACAAACCGCTGACTGAAGACAAGATCGCCGTTATTCCGTGGCAGGAACGAAAAGTTGGGAATGATGCTGATAAATTTTGGTCCTTCCAGAAACTGAATGTCGTTGATCCTCCCCGTTTCACCGATGACCGTTGGGCCGAGAACGAGATTGATAGTTTCATTCTTGCCAAACTTGGCGACAAAGAACTCGCTCCCAATGACAGGGCCAACAAACGGACTCTGATTCGCCGTGCCTATTACGATCTGGTCGGCATGCCGCCATCAGCGGCTGACGTTCAATCGTTCCTGAATGACGATGATCCAAACGCGTATTCCAAGTTAATCGACAAACTGCTCGCTAGCCAAAATTACGGCGAGCGCTGGGCCAGGCATTGGCTCGATGTGGCCCGCTTTGCCGAATCGCACGGCTTCGAACAGGATTACGACCGACCACACGCATATCACTTCCGCGATTTTGTGATTCAGGCGTTGAATCAAGACATGCCCTACGATCAGTTTGTCCGGTGGCAACTGGCGGGGGACGAAATTGCTCCCGAGGATCCACAAGCGTTGATGGCGACCGGTTTTCTCGGTGCGGGTGTGTTCCCGACTCAGATCACGGCCAATGAAGTCGAACGGACCCGTTACGACGCCCTCGATGACATGGCCGCCACCACCGGTAATGCGATGCTTGGCTTATCTGTGGGCTGTGCTCGCTGTCACGATCACAAATTTGATCCGATTCCACAGGCCGATTATTACCGGTTCGTTTCAACATTTACGACGGCTGTCCGCAGTAACGTCGATATCGACATGACTCCCAAAGAAACCGCCACCAAACTGGCTGCCTGGGAAAAAACACACGCCCCCAAAGAATCAGAGTTGGTTGCATTTGAGAAGAATACCTTGCCGGGTCGGTTTGAAAACTGGGTCGCCTCTAAAGATTTGACGAATCAATCGATGCTAGCCGAGACCGATTGGATTCTGTTCGATCAAATCACTGCCAAATCAAAAAACGGGACCACTCTCACTCGTCAGGCTGATGGTTCACTTCTCGCTGGTGGCAAGAATCCCAACGACGACGTTTACACGTTCACTTCCCAGTCGCTCATTCCGGGACAATTAATTTCGGCCATCAAGTTAGAAGCTCTGGTCGATCCATCGATGAAAAAGCAAGGCCCGGGACGTGCCGACAATGGTAATTTTGCGCTCAGCAAAATTCGTGTCTTTGTCGAAAAGTTGGATGGTAAAGATCGTCGCGAACTCAAATTGATCGAACCAGAAGCCGACTTCCAGCAGAACACAGCCAGCCTATCCATTGCGTCTTCACTGGACGACGATCCCAAAACAGGTTGGGCCGTCGATCCGCAATTCGGTAAGTCTCACTGGGCAACTTTTGCCGTCACTACTGAGACGTCCATCAAGCCTTCAACAGAAGAGCGACTGGTCATCGAACTCAACTTTCAAGTCAACACGAAACACGCGATTGGCCGTCCACGATTGTCTTATGCCGTCAAACCGTCACGACCAAGTGCAGACGGTAAGATGGCCGATTTGTCGATTCTACGAGCCGTCAGTGAACTGGCTGAGAAAGGGGACGTTGAAAAACTGAACGAGAAAACTCGAACCGCGTTGCTCGATCATTTCCGTCGTCAAGACTCTGAATGGGTCGCCTTGAATGACGCAGTGCAGAAATCTCTGGCGACCAAGCCGAAACCAAATCTCACGAAAATGATGATCGTTTCCGAAGGAGTGAAACCGATTCGCCATCATACTCAAGGGGCTGACTTCTTCGAAGAGACGTTCTTCCTTCGACGCGGGGACAACGAGCAGAAAGCAGGCGTCGCCGAGCAAGGGTTCTTGCAAGTCCTGATGCGAGGCGATTCGACAACTGATCAATGGAAAGTCGAACCCACGAGTGAGGAGTCCAAGTTTTCTTACCGCCGAACATCTTTGGCCAATTGGATGACCGACACTCAAAACGGACCGGGGCATCTGTTGGCCCGCGTGATCGTCAATCGTGTCTGGCAACATCATTTTGGCACGGGAATCGTCAGCACGCCGAATGACTTCGGTGTGCAGGGACAAAAACCGACTCACCCGGAATTACTCGACTGGTTGGCCCAGTATTTGATCGATAACGACTGGCGACTCAAACCAGTTCACAAACTGATCATGACTTCTGCCGCATACTCGCAGTCGTCTCAGTTTGATAAGGAGAAAGCGAAAGCCGATCTCGGCAATCAATATTTGTGGCGATTCGAACCACACCGCGTGGAAGCGGAGATCATTCGTGACAGTATGTTGTCGGTCTCAGACACTCTCGACGAAACCATGTTCGGTCCGGGAACTCTCGATATGGGCCACAAACGTCGCAGTATCTATTTCATGATCAAACGGAGCCAATTGATTCCGTTTTTGCAGGTCTTTGATTCTCCCGAGCCGTTAGTTTCGGTGGGAGGACGCCCGGCAACAACAGTCGCTCCACAGGCGCTTGTCTTTATGAATAGCCCGTATGTGCGTGAATACGCGACCAATTTTGCGAAACAATTGCTGGGTACAAACGCAACGACGGAAGACATTATCAAAGGTGGGTATTGGCAAACACTCAGCCGCGATCCGACTCCACAGGAATTGGCAGCGACCGCAGGGTTCCTCGATGCTCAGACGAAATCGTACACGGACGAGAAACAATCGAATCCCCGCGAACTGGCAGTGACCGACTTTTGCCAGACCTTATTCAGTTTGAACGAGTTTATTTATATCGAGTGAAGGTGAATGTCAAATTTCGAATGACAAATGTCAAACCTGATTGGTCTCACTTTTTCACTCTTTGACTTTTCCCACTTTTTAACTTCGGTTTCCCATGAACCTCTACCAACCACTGCATCGACGACAACTTCTTCAACGCGCCGGGGCCGGATTTGGTGGCGTTGCTCTCGCTTCGTTACTCCAGCAAGAACAGCTTTTGGGAGCAGCCCCCTCTGTCAGCCGAGATCCTCTCGCTCCCAAGGAACCCCATAATCAATCGCGAGCCAAGGCAAAGCGAGTGATCTGGTTATTTATGAATGGTGGGCCATCGCAGGTTGATACGTGGAACTACCGCCCCGAACTCGAAAAGCGGGACGGCAAAGAGCTGGAAGGGTTCGACAAAAATACCGGTTTCTTTACGGGTCAGGTCGGCCCCTTAATGAAGTCGCCTTTCAAATTCTCGCAGCATGGCGAAAGCGGTGCCTGGGCATCAGAAATCTTCCCGCACATGTCGCAACAAATCGACAAGATGGCGTTCCTGCATTCGTGTCACACCGAGTCGAACAATCACTCACCCGCATTGTTCATGGCCAATTGCGGCTTGCCGAAAATGGGATACCCGTGCGTCGGTTCGTGGGTGACTTACGGTCTCGGTTCCGAAAGTCGCGATTTACCAGCATTCATCGTGATGTCCGACCCGAAAGGACGTGGACTCCCCAAAGGATACTCTCAAAACTGGGGGGCCGGCTTCTTGCCGAGCGTCTATCAGGGAACCTGGCTCAAGCCGACAGGTGAACCGATTGACAATCTTAAGCCACCCATCACAATGGATGTCTCGCAACAGCGTCGTCAACTCGATCTCATGAAAGAACTCAATCAGTACCACGCGGACCAGAATCCTGGTGAAGCTGATCTCGCTGCTCGGATCGAAAGTTTCGAGCTCGCCTATCGCATGCAGCAAGCCGCCCCGGAAACTCTCGACATCACCCGCGAAACGAAAGAGACACAAGACCTCTACGGCATCGGCGATCCTGATTGCGATCACATTGCGAAGCAGTGTCTGGTGGCACGACGGTTCCTCGAACGGGGAACACGGTTCGTGCAGATTTATTCCGGTGGCATGGAGAACGAACGCAGTTGGGACGGCCATAAAGATATCGTCAAGAATCACGCGGGCTTTGCCAAAGAGACCGACAAACCGATTGCCGCGTTGTTGCAGGATCTTGAAGCGCGTGGACTTCTGGAGGACACGCTGGTCGTCTGGGGTGGTGAGTTTGGTCGGTTACCCATCGTCCAAAAAGGTGGCACGGGACGTGATCATAACCCGCATTGCTTTACGGTCTGGATGGCGGGTGGCGGGACCAAAGGGGGAACATCGTACGGCGTGACGGACGAAATCGGTCACAAAGCGGTTGACGATAAAGTTCACATCAATGACCTGCATGCCACGATTTTGGATCTTTTGGGTCTCAATCACGAACGACTGACATTCCGTCACAATGGCCGTGATTTTCGGCTGACCGACGTCTCGGGACATGTGGTGAAAGAGATCATTGCGTGAAGCGAAGGAGTCAGGACTCGGCATTCAGGAAACAGCAGTAAACTCTAAGCCCTATGTCTATAGGAGTTTAGTGGCTTCCTGAACTCCCCTTGTACGGTTGATCAATGATTGCCTATCATTCCGCTCCTACCAAATGCCTTTCCTGTCCCGTTCCGGGACACCTCGATATTCCATTAAAAAATCAGTTGGGAGCTTTCCCATGAAATCTATGCGCACTTTGTTCGTCGTGTTCGGATCGTTGTTTGTTGTCTCATTACTGACAGGCTGTCAGCGCATGATGTACGAACTACATCCCGAAAGATTATGGCGTCTCAACCGTGGCCCTGCCGTCGGTCAGATCGATCCGAATTTCAGCATTTCCGACGACGAAGCGACCGCGAAATCAGAGGAGCTGAGTCGTCTGTTTCAGCCGACTCCTGAATTCAACTAAGCCTCAATCATCTAATAACTCAGCCGCCGATTAATTTGCGATTGAATTGTCCTTCGTTGATCGTGGGACGTTCCGGGCGGCCTTTATGGTTATAGGTGAGGTCCATGTTGTCGAGACCCATCAGGCCGAGAATCGATGCGTGGATATCATGAACGTGCATTTTATCTTCGACGGCGTAAAGTCCCAGTTCGTCGGTTGCTCCGATGGTCTGTCCACCTTTGATGCCGCCGCCCGCCATCATCATGGAAAAACCGGTTGGGTTATGATCGCGGCCATCGCCTTTTTCGCTCATGGGTGTGCGTCCAAATTCACCGCCCCAGATGACGAGCGTTTCGTCAAGTAAGCCGCGCTGCTTGAGATCTTTGATGAGTCCCGCGACGGGACGATCCATCGATTTGCATAAACGCGCGTGATTCTTTTCTATGCCTGAGTGAGAATCCCACTTGCTGCCCGTCCCGCTGTAAAGCTGGACAAAGCGGACACCCCGTTCGACCAGACGGCGTGCCAACAAGCAGTTGCGCCCGAAAACTTCTGTTTCTTTCTGATCGAGCCCATAGAGTTTTTGTGTGTCGTCGGTTTCTTCGGTCAGGTCAATCGCTTCGGGAGCGTTGGATTGCATACGAAAGGCGAGTTCGTAACTTTTCAGACGCGCGTCGAGTTCTGATTGCTGAGGGTTTTTCTCGGCGTAGACCTGATTAAAATCTTGTAGTAAATCGAGCTTCTTCATTTGCCGATCAGCCGAATAACCTTTCGGCCAATTGAGGTTGGCAATTGGTTCGTCACTGGTGCTTTTGATTCGCACCCCTTGGTGGGAAGCTGGCATGAATCCCGAACCCCAGTTACGAGGGCCATTGACGGGTCGCCCGCCGCTATCGCACATCACAACGAATGACGGAAGGTTTTCATTCGCACTGCCGAGTCCATAATTAACCCACGAACCCAGCGAAGGTCGCCCGGCCACGTTGATACAGGTATTCATTTGGCAAACACCACCGGCATGATTGATGCCGTTGGTCCAACACGAACGCAGGACGGCAATATCGTCCATGCAGGTCGCGATTTCCGGGATCCATTCGGAGGCCCATAATCCGCTTTCGCCATGCCTTTTCCACGTTCGCGGAGCCGCCAACAACGGAGCGCCTTTTTCTCCCATCGCGGTGATTGGTTCATCGAAGCTACCGGGTAGCGGTTGCCCGGAGAGTTTATTGAGCAGAGGTTTCGGGTCGACCAGATCCAAATGGCTCGGGCCGCCTTCCATGAAACACCAAATCACACGCTTCGCCGTTGCCGGAGAATGTGCAAGAGGTTGCGAAGACGCGAACGATTCGCCATTCAGCATGGAAGAAAATGCTAAGGCTCCGAACCCCGCTCCCGCAGTGTGCAGAAACTCACGGCGCGATGAGGGCACCGCATGATGTGGTAATTGATTTTGTCGGCAGATTGTTGAAGACATGGGTATTTCTCTAATGCTGGTTCAGTGATTCATCATGAGAATTGCAATCGTCAAATGTCAAATTCACAATGTCAAACTTATCGTTCCACTGATGACTGTTTCGCGGTTTGGATCTGATCACTCCACATACATAAACTCACTTGAATTCAACAACACATGGCAAAAATCGGTCAGACGATCATCGTTGATCGGTGTGCCGACAAATTCGACGGCTTTGGATAATTCATCGCTGCTCGGTTCTCGTCCCCAAGCCCGACGAGTCGCATGACGGACTGTCTCTGCGGAGGACTCGAGTTTTTGTTTTTTCAGACGTTCGGCAAATTTTTTCGCACGTCCCAAGACCCAATCGCCGTTGATCATCATCAACGATTGCAGCGGTGTGGTGGTCATATTTCGCTCAGCGACACTTTTGAGCCCATTGGCGACATCGAAAAGGTGCAAGAATTCATCCGGCGTATTGCGGATTTGCTTGATATACAGGGAACGTCGCGGAGTCGTCCCGCCGACGGACGGACCGCCAACTTTCTGTTGCAATTCACCACTCAAGGCCAGAATCGAATCGCGAATCTGTTCTGCCGAAAGGCGTTGGACGGGAAATCGCCACAACAAATCTTCGCCGGGGTCTTTTTCTTGATACTCGTCAGCCTGGGGATGATGGGACGCCTGTTGCCAGGTGGATGACATCAAAATTCGCTTGTGCAACTTCTTGAAGCTCCAACCATCTTCCACAAACGTCACCGTCAACCAATCGAGTAAATCAGGGTGCGTGGGTGGTAACCCGAGATGACCGAAATCGCTGGCCGTCGGAACAATTCCCTTCCCGAAGTGCTGCTGCCAGATGCGATTGACAATGACCCGAGTGGTCAGCGGATTATCGGGTTTGGCGATCCACTCGGCGAGAGCCGTTCGGCGGCCCGTAGAACTGTCTATTGTCGTCGGAGCTGTTGTTGAGACCTCACTGAGAACTGTGAGAAATCCCGGTTGGATGGGTGTTTTATCAGGATCATCGGGAATGATTGTGGGAGAAATGGCACCGTGGAAATCGGTCGCCGCCATCAATTTGGCCGGTTCTTTGGGCTTGAGATCATCAAACTCAGCGAGTTTCTTTTTCAGTTCTTCGTGCTTCTCTTGATCTTCTTTCTTCATCGACTTCAAAGGGCCGCCAGCCTCATCCCAGAATTGTCGACCGATCAGGTAGGTCATCTGCTCATCCCAGCTCGTTCGTTTGTCGTCGGGAGTGTTGAAACAGGCTTGGATATCGAGAGGGAATTTCTCGACAGTCGAAGCCCATTTCCTGTCGTAATACGGTTTCAACAACGTATCGATTTCCCCGCGGATATCGGCAGTCGCCTTTTCCCATTTCTTCTTTTGTAAATTGTAGGCTTCTTCCTCTTCGACGGTCGCGAATGGCTGCGGAACATCATCCTTCCAGATGATCGGCTCGAAAAAAGCCCGTAGTTTGAAATAGTCGCGCTGTAACAGAGGATCAAATTTATGATCGTGACACCGCGCGCAAGCCATTCCCATACCAAGAAAAACATCGCCCGCCACGTCGGTCATTTCGTTGATAATGTCGTTCCAATGAGACTTGGCATCGCGCTGGTTGTATTCATAAATTCCCAGTCTCAAAAAGCCGGTAGCAACAATCGCTTCAGCATCGGCATTGGGAATCTCGTCTCCCGCCAATTGTTCCTTCACAAACTCCGGATAAGGTTTGTCCGCGTTGAACGAGTTTACAACATAATCACGATAGCGATAAATGTTGGAGCGAAAAGCATCTTGATTCCAACCATCCGATTCTGCATATCGAACCACATCCAACCAATAGCGTCCCCAATGTTCGCCGTACCGTTTGTCGGCGAGAAGTCGGTCGATCAAGTTCTCCCAGGCTTGGGGAGTTTCATCTTGGAGGAAGAGATCGAGTTCTTCGGATGTCGGCGGTAAACCAATGAGGTTGAAATAAAGTCGTCGGGCCAGTTCTGTCCGAGTCGCTTGAGGAGCGGGAAACAATTTCTTGTTGTTAAGTTGTTCGACAATGAATCGATCGATTTCGTTATGCGACCAGGAATCAGACGAAGCTTGAGGTACTGTTGGTTTCTTGAGAGGTTGAAACGCCCACCATTCCCGATCAGTCGCGGTGATCAATCCACTTACTTCTCGAATCGGCTCTCCATGATCGGGCCAGACCGCGTTGCCGGCAATCCAATCAACAAACGGTGCGACCACGTTTTCCGGTAACTGGCCCGTCGGTGGCATTTCGTAAGATTCATACCGCATCGCCTCGATCATGAGACTTTCGTTCGGTTTTCCTGGAACTAAAGCCGGTCCACTCTCGCCTCCCTTCAACATCGCCGCGCGACTGTCGAGACGCAATTTCCCCTCCTGCTTTTTGGAACCATGACATTTGATGCATTTGGTCGCGAGAACAGGTCGGATCTGTTCTTCAAACAGCTTGTCGGGAGACTCCGCGCAGAGCGATTCTGAAACCGCGAAACACAGACAGAGCGCGAACAGGAGAAACCGGAACGCCATAACAAACCTCGGCAGGATAAAAAAATCAGGTGGGATCAACTCACCTTCCATTA